>JAOPVI010000137.1 GCA_025966225.1 Mycobacterium sp.
TACCCGTACCCGACGGGCCGAGCATCACACTGACCTCACCCGCGGGCAGGTCGAAGGTGACATCCTGCCAAATCCGCTGGGACCCGAAGGACTTCGTCAACCCCTCAACCTGAATGCCGATACCCACTGAATTGCGCCCCTCGTGATCGATCGACTAGTGCGCACATGCGCTTGGTTGGGTGGATTCCTCGAGCGAGGCCCGAGGCAATGCCGAATCGGCGGAGCGACGAAACCCGCCGACCGTCAACGGGCTTCGACGAAGCTGGCCGAGTCACCTTGGGGTGCAGGGAGATCCAGCATTTTGGCGAGGACCTGGCTCGCGGGGTTCGAAATCGGCATCGGGTGCTCCGGCGGAAATGCGCCGGCCGCGATCAACATGTTGCCGGCACGCACCATCAGGATGGACATCCGCAGCGCGGCGAACGCCTCGTAGTAGGCGACGTGACGGGCGGTCCGCCCGGTGGCCTGCTCCCACGCCGCGACGAGCTCCGCACCGGTGGGCAGGCCCTCGGGGATGGGCAGGCCAATGCCCTCCGAGTAGTACCGAACCATCAGGATCAGCCAGCCGAGTTCCATCTCCGGGCTCGCGATGGCGGCCATCTCCCAGTCCAGGACGGCCTCCACCGCAAGGTCTTTGGAGTTGTACATGATGTTCCCGATTCGGGCGTCTCCCCAGTTGAGCACGAGTTGTTCACCCTGCGGCTTGTTCGCCTTCGCCCATTCGAGGGCCGCCTCGACCGTCGGACTGGACCGCCCGTCGCGGGACGCCCAGCTGTAGACGGCCTCCCAGTAGCCGATCTGTTGATCCAGGCCCGTGGCGCCGTACTGTGGCTTGTCCAACAGGCTGCCCAAGCCCAGCGCCTGCCAGTCGGTGGACTGGACCGTGTTGACGACCTCGACGGCGTGGTCGTAGAGCGCGCCGCGGCGGCCGGGTTCCAGGTCGAGCACCCAACCCTCCACGACGTAGGGCGGGTCGTCCGCCGGGACGTCGCCGTAGGCCCGGTCGACGACGAGGAACTCGGCGCCCAGCACTGAGCGATCACCCTCGTACCAGCGGGCTTTCGGCACGGCCAACGAGGTGTTCTCGCCCAGGATCTTCATGAGCCTGAACTCCTTCTCGAGGTCGGGGTCCATGAACACGCCTGGCTCCGGTGGCGCGACCCGTGCGACCAGTGCCAGCGTCACCGCAGCACCCTGCTCAGTCCAGCTGGCGTTGAACAGAATCGTCGTCATCGACATGCCCGCCGACTGCGGGATCAACAAGTCGGTCACCGCCACGTCCTGCGCGGCCGGGAGCTTGCCGGCAAGCCACGCGGTCAGCGCCTGCGTCGTGCTGGCTTCGTCCAGCTGGTTCAAAAGGGCCATGATTTCCTCCGTTTGCCTGATCGATGACGGCGAGTTGAGCTGTCTACGTGGCGATCTCAGTTGCGATGGCTCAGACCATCCACGTTGGTTGCGCGGACCGCGGTGCGGATGGGCATCGACCCGCGACGCGGGTTGGTCGAGATCTCCAGATCACAAAACCCGGGCAGGCCGTTGCGTTCGAGTTCGCAGATCGAATCGACCACGCCTACACCGTGGTGCTCGGAGATCACCCCGTCGTAGGGCACAGCATCGATGGTCAGTCGCTCGCCGTCGGGCAGCGTCCAGACCGTGGTTCCCGCACGGCACGTCGTGCCGTCGGCCTCGATGGTGACGGCCACGTCGACCGAGTCGGCGATGACGACCTCGCCGTCGCGGACGAGATATCCGAATTGCCGCAGCGACCCGTCCACGCCGTGCCAGGCGATCGATCCAAACGACAACGCGGGCCCGAACGTCCCGGGCATCCATCGATGATTCAGCAACGTGTCCCAACGACGGGTGCCCCAGCTGTGGTCGCGATGGCAGAGCCCGTCGACCTCGTAGCTCCGGCCGGCGAGCCGCACCACCCCGGTGATGCGTCCCGAACACTCGTAGTGCGAGCTGGCGAAGTCCTGACTCACGGTGCCGGCATCCGACGGAAAGAAGTCGGTGCGTGGGTAGAAGTCGTCGACAGCCAGCTCGAGGAACAGGTCGTCGTCCTGCACGCGATAGCGCATCTGGCCGTCGAAGATCTGCTGATAACGACCGCCCATCGCGCCAAACCCGTCCGGCAGCCGATCGTCGGCGGTGAGCGGGCTGACCACGTTGCGTCGATAGCGCACGCCGTCCTTGGTGACGAGTCCGAACCACAACGTCGAGATGCCGCCGTCGAAGTTGGGTTCGTGGCCGAGCCGGAACAGCCCGCCGATGCCGGCATCCCGAGCGTGCCAGGTCAGGAAAACGCTGTCCTGCCACCATTCGTCGTGAGGATCAGGCGTCTGCCGACCTTCGGACGTCGCCGGGTGCTGGGTGAAACCGCTCAACGCCGTTGTCTTCCTCTCTCGCTGCCGACCAGACTCTGTGCTGACCCCGATCACAATGCGACGCAAGCGTAGCGTGGGATGAATGACTTTTCAATAATGGATTTTAATTCATTTTCGACGTGTTGGTGCCGCGCGAGCACCGTGGCTACGCTCCGCGATCAGTCACAACCAAACGTTCACGCCGTGACCCACGAGACGAGCTCGGCCATTGCGCGCATGCCGTCCTGGGGTATGCCGGCCACTTCCACCGCGTCCGTGTCCCCCAGCGGGGGGACGCCGGTCACCCCGCGAGCGCAGATGCGATCGCGTAGCTCGAAGCGACGGGATTCGGGGGCGACGCCGACCTCGGACACCCCGGGATGGAAGGTCTCGAGCGCGTCCTCGAGCCGGGCCACCGGCCGGACGGCGATGACGCGACTCGCGGGGTGCGCCGCCAGGTCGAACGCCGAGTCGAGGACCACCACCGCGGACGTGGGTGACCGGGGATCGCCATTGGACAGCCAGCGACCGTGTCGCATCGCGCCGCGCCGCGCCTGCCGTAGGCGGCCCACGAGTTCGGCGGGCACCGGGCTGGGTAGGTGTTGGTCCCACAGCGCCAGCTCGGCGGTGAGCGCGGTTGCGTAGGCATCGACCAGATCTCGGTCGCCTTCGACGTAGTGCACGAGTGAAGCGATACACGCCTTCTGGTTCCACACGAGTGCATCGGTCGCGGCGCGCCGCACGGTCTCGGCGAATGCGATGGGCCTGAGTGCCTCGGCGCCGATCATGCTGGCGCCATAACGCGGATTGAAGGTGAGTGTCTTGGTCAGACCGGCCCGCGCGCGCACGGAGTCGACGGCGGCAGGCGCGCCCCAGACGACGATGCGATCGAAGCTCCCCGGGGCGAACAACCGGTCCTCCACACGGCGGTCACCGCCCTGCCAGTACACGACCGAGGCGTGACGCGTCAGCGGATGTCCGGGACCCGCCGCGTGCATGGCGACTGCCAGCGCGGCGCCGGCAGCCAGTGCACCGGCGGGCATCTTGAGGGTGACGGCGCCCTTTACCCCGAGCCCGCGGACGGCGGAGATCACCGGAATCATGGGTGAATTGCCCGCGGTGATGTGCAGTTGTCTGGTCGGCATCGCCCGCACCTGAAGTGGTGCAGATGGTGGCAACGGCGCGGACTCGTGGACGGCAGCCGAAAGCTGGCCGGTGAGCCCCGGCGCACGCGAGATGCCCGCCGGCGCGACCCAGCCGTCCAACAGCTCCCGGCCGGGCGTGGTGCCGAGAGCGAGTTCCCGGTCGACGGCCCCGAGGACTGTCGCACCGTCGAAGGCGAGGGCCAAACCACTCAGCGCGGCGTCGAGGTAGGCGATGGGCGTGTCGGCCGTGAGCTCCACGAGCGTACGCAAGCTGTCGTGCAGGCGCTCGCCGGGCGAGAGGGCAGCGCCCACGCGGTCGAGGTAGCTACCCACGTCAGCGGTGTGCAGGCCGGCGAGGTCTGCAGCCACCTCGTCGACTGAGCTGGCGCAGAGCTCCCCCGCGTCGAGCACACTGGGCAAAATGAAGAGCAACTTTCTGCCGCTGTCACGCAGTGTGCCCGGATCCATCCGTGCCTGACGGACGATCTGCACGTCACCAAACTGCGCATAGTCGGCCGCGCCGAGCGCCGCGACCGCATCGTCAACCGTGATGTCCGACGGCACGACGAGCCGGCCGCCGACGAGGATCGGTAGACGCACCATGCCGTGCTCGTCGACAACGAACAGGCGTCGGTCGCGCAGGAACGTCTCGATGTCGGAAGTCGACCGCGCGGGGCCCATCGTGGCGGTGGTCATCCGCGCACCGAGGACATGACGCCGCCGCAGCCCTTGACCTCGCGACCGGCGGCGCGGCGAACCTCGCCGACGAAGCTGTAGCCCGGGAGGCCGCAGGCACAGCCCTCCAAGGTGAGGTCAATCTCGTCACCGGAGATGAACAGTCCGGGAATCGACGTGGCGAACGGGTCGCTGAACCCGAAGCGGCCACGTCCCAGACCGTCGATGGGCGTCAACGCGTCGTCGAACACCATGGGCCAGAGAGTCGGCGGGACATGGAAGCGTCCGGAACCGCACAGGGGCAGTTGGGTCGTGCATTCAGTCATGCCGTAACTCTCCATTACGCGAGTGATGCCAAGGCGCTCAGTGACAGTGGCGATCAGCTCTTCGCGGCTGATCTTCGAGCCTTCGAACGACTTCCAACCGCCGGCGAGGAACAGCAACGATCCGGGCGGCAGTGTCACGCATTCCGAGGCTCGGGCGAGCAGCTCGCAGATATCGGCCACCTGGAATGGAGCGCCGACCAGGAGTGCAGGTCGGGCGTCGGCGACGCTGCGCCTCAGCGCATCGTGGACGACTGCATATCTCTGCGGGAGTTCGTCGACCGTGCGCCGGCGAAACTCCGAGGCGGCCGCTTCGTCACCTCTCGCGGCGGCTCGGACACCATCCGGCGTGACAGCGAATTCGTAAAGGTAGGTCTGGCGCCCGGTCACGGAAGCGAGCTTGTCGGCGGCGGACGCGAGACCCTGACGCCCGCCCTGGAAGGACAGCAGGACAGCGTCGTATCGCGCGGCCGACTCCACGCCGCCGAGAAGCGGGCCGACGAGGGTACCGATTTGCGCGTCAAGGTTCCGCGCAGCCAATTCGTCGCGCGGCACGAATGACAGATGTCCGGAAGTCCCCGACGAGAACCAGACTCGCGTGCCGGTGCTCTCAAGAGCCTCCAGCCAACCCTGGATCGTGGTCACACCCGCCATATCGACGTGCACTGGCCCTGCGTAGATGCTGCCGATCCACCGTGTCATGGCCCCGAAGTCCCCGACATCGATCCAGGCCTCGTCGTAGGACTTGAACAGATCGTCGGTGCTGGCAAGCTCGCTGCGTATCAGCCCGACGTCGCGGCAGTCGACGAGGTCGAGGTCCGTAGCCAGGGTTCGATAAGCAGGCAGATGTCGGCAGTAGTGCTCGTGCGCGGCGAGCGTTGCCTCGACGTGGAGCTCCTCCAACCTGGACAGGTCGAGTTCGTGACGTTCACGCCACGCGGTGCCAAGTTCTCGCAGAGGCTCGTGAGTGGCCTGCAGGCGTTCGAGCGCATTCATCGCAGGCCAGCCCACTCCGCGGGACGACCGCCCGGAGCCGGCAGACCAAGCGTGCGCGCGAGCAGCTGCGTAGACGGGTTGTTTCTCACCAGGTCGGCGTCGGGCGGGAGCATCTCGGCCTGAACCATCAGGTTCATCAGGCGCACGACGATGCAACACGATCGAGTGGTGGCAAGGACCTCGTAGAACAATCGGTTTTTCAGGGGTCGGCCGGTGAGCTCCTCGTAGCGCGCTACGGTCTCATCAGCGGTGGGAAACCCGGGCAGCAGCGGCAGGCCCAGGCCCTCGCTGTAGTAACGCATGGAGTAGAGCCAATACCCCACATCGACGCCAGGCGGCGCGACGGCCGCCTCCTCCCAGTCGAGCATGGCTGCGACCGAGAGGTCGTCTGCGATCAAGGCGTTGGCCAACCGGGCATCACCCCAGCAGAGCACCTCGGGCTCGTCCTCGAGTGGGCAGTGCTGACGCAGCCAGTCGAGCGCTGCGGCGAGCGTCGGGTCCTCATCGCCGACGGGCGATGCGAATCGCGCGTAGCGCTCCACGTACGCGAGCTGGCGGGCAGCCGGCGTGTCGCCTTGATCGCGCTCGGCGAGGTCCTGCAGTCCGAGCTCCGTTACATCGAGTTGGTGTAACTCGGCGATCCGCTGCAGAACGTTGTCGTGAAGAACCGCCCGGTCCTGCGCCGACAGCTCGGGGATCCAGCCCTCAACAGTGTGGGGCGGGTCGTCGGTGGCCACCCGTCCATCGACTCGGTCCATGATGAGAAACGGCCGGCCGAGCGGCCCCGGCTCAGGCTGGTAACCGCGAATCCGCGGCACGGGGAGCCTGCTGCGCTCGCTGAGCGCATGCATCACGCGACGCTCGCGATCGAGGTCATAATCGGGGAACAGACCCGGTCCCGCCGGCGAGACTCGGGCTGCGAGGCGCTCCGAGGGCGCACCATCACCAGTGAGCGTGAACAGGACTGTTTCGTTCGACATTCCAGTGCTCTTCGGGATGGCCATATCGGTGACATGCACCAGCTCGCCCTCCTTCGCACGGTCCTCGTACCACTTCTGCAACGCCTGCGCGGCATGTTCGGGATCGAGCGTGTTCACCACCGACATGTGATCGGGCTCCTTTTCAAGTCAACGTTGTGAGGACGGTAACAGCTGCGTACCGTCGTGTCCAGACACCGTGGTACGCTGCTCCGCATCCAGCACCCAATCGTCTCGGGAGACACGTATGACCAGCACTACGCAGAGCAGCGATGAACACCAGGCACTGGCCCCGCTCAACGAAGACCTCAGCGCCTGGATCATCGCGGGGGCCGTGAGCTCGGATCCGACGCTCTTCGAGCGGGACACCGAGGGCAGGACACCCGCGCAGGGAATTCAGGATGGTGTCGATGCGGAGCGACTGGGCTTCCGTCGGGTGTTTCTCTCCGAACGCTGGGACATCAAGCAGGCCGACGTCATCCTCTCGGCGATCGGAGCACTCACGACCCGCCTCGAGCTCGTGACGGGCGTCATCGTGCCGACCACGAGGCACCCGTGGTCGGTGGCGTCGCTCGGCGCCACCATGCAGAGCTGCTTCGGCCCGCGCTTCGTCCTCGGCCTCGGCCGTGGCGAGAACGGCGCCTTCGCCGGCATGGGGATCTCGATGACCACGTTCAAGGCGATGGTGGAGTCCGCTCAAATCACACGTCGGCTGTGGGCCGGCGAGAGCGTTGCGTACGACGGGCAGCTTGGGTCCTTCGACGCGTTGCAGTTTCACAACACGTACCTCGGGCCGCAGCCGCCGATCTGGTTCGCCGGCTTCTGCCACGACAAGGGAGCCGCGATCGTCGCAGAGGCGTACGACGGCGTGATGTTGCCGCCGATGCTGACCCCGGAGGCCACCGCCGAAGCGGTCGGGCGCATCCGCACGGCATGCGAGCGGATCGACCGCGATCCTGCGGAGATCCGCATCGTGCAGCCGGTGGTGACCGCTCCGGACATGGATCCGTTCGAGGCCCGGTCGATCTCCGCCGGCCGCGCCGTTACCTACCTCCAATACCCGTACTACGGCGACATCCTGGCGAAAGCCAACGGCTGGAGCCTCGACATCGTCAACGCGATGCGCAACCACCCGATGCTTACCCAGGCCAGCCGCGTCGGCGACCTGACGTACCACCGCCACCAGATGGTCGAGGGACCGGGTTCGGTGTTGCCCTGGGAGTGGATGCTTGATTGCAGTGCCATCGGGTCGGTCGACGAGTGCGTCACCTCGCTGCAGCGCTTCATCGACGCCGGCGTCGACGAGGTCGCGACCTACGGAAGCACACCTCAGCAGAACGCGGCGCTCGCGGCCGCATGGAACGTTCGCCCGCAGGCCGGGCGCCGGGCGCCGGTCGCCGCTAGTGGACGGGTCAATTGATGCCACTCCCCCAGCCACGGCCGGGTTCCGCAGCACTAGTCACCGGCGCATCCTCGGGAGTGGGTGTGGCGGTGGCGCGGAAACTCGCAGCAGGGGGCCACAACGTCGTGCTGCTCGCTCGGCGAGCCGAGCGACTGGCGGCCCTAGCCGAGGAGCTGAGTGTCCAGCACGGCGTCCGTGCCGAGATCACGCCCTGTGATCTGTCCGAGCGTGAATCCCGGACCGCCGCGCTGACAGCTATCGAACAACTCGGCATGGAGATCGACATCTTCGCCAGCTGCGCTGGTTTCGGCATGACCGGACCGTTCCACGAGCACGCAGGCCAACAGGCCGTGCGCATGGTGGCAACGAATCTCGAGGCAGTTGTGGAGCTCACGGGTGCCGTGCTCCCGGCCATGGTGCATCGCCGACGTGGCGCCGTACTGCTGGTGTCCTCGCTGGCCGGGGCAGGACCGGTGCCGGGCTTCGCCGCGTACTCTGCCACCAAGGCCGCCGTCACCTCGTTCGGCGAGGCGTTGCATGCCGAGGTTCGGGGCTACGGGGTCAGCGTGACCGTCGTGTGCCCTGGGCCGATCGACACCGAGTTCGGCGCGGTCGCAGACCTCGACGGCCTCATGAGCCGGACGCCTGCTTTCCTCACCGCGACCGCAATCGGATGTGCCACCGTTGGACTCGACGGGCTGGCCTCCGGGCGACGGGTCGTGATTCCCAAACCCGCCGTACGCGCACTCGGTGTTTTCGGTGCCTATCTCCCACACCGCCTCGGTCTTCCGATGTGGCGTCGCATCTTCGCGGTCTGACGGTGAGCACTCACCCGCCAAGCCGCAAGTAATGTCAGCGTATGCCTACAGACCGAGACCCGATGATCTCCGTGACTCTGGAAGCGCTTCGCCGCCGCGACCGTCCGCATGGGCAGGGCGGCTCCGGCGACACCACTGAGATGGCGATCATGGCGGCGACCGACCGTCTGCTCGCGACCACGCCCCTGAACGATTTGAGCGTGTCCGATATCGTCCGAGAGGCGCGGATCTCGCGCGGCACCTTCTATTTCTGGTTCAGCTCGAAGTTCGCTGTGGTCATCGCCCTACTCGCTGAAGCCATGGACGAGATGTATGACGCGGCGTTGCCCATCATGAGCCACCCCGATGGCACATCGTACGACGACGCGTTCCGCCGCGGCGTTGGCGCCGCCGCGGAGGTGTGGGAACGCCACCGGTTCGTGCTGCGAGCGACAATTCAGCACTGGCACAACGACAAGGATATTCGTACCGTGCTCTTCGAGATCGTCGACTGGTTGAGCACCGCGCTTGGCGCGGTCATCGACCGCGGCCGCGCGGAGGGCGCGATCGGCCCGGGGCCCTCAGCCAAACAGCTTGCTGCGACGCTCATCTGGTCGGCTCAGTATTGCCTGTACATCGGGGATCTCCAGGACGAGCACGCTGCAGTGACGGACACGTTGTCGTGGATATGGACCAAGGCCCTGTCCCTGGAGGAGCGGTAGTGCGCGGAGGTCTGCTGATTCGTTTCGTCGAGGGCGTGCTGCGGACACGGGTCAAATCTGTTGAGCGGTGCGATGTGTCGGCTGTCGTGCTCGGTCAGCTGTAGCAGGGACCGCCGCCGGGTGGAGCACACGATGGCGGCCCCAGTTGCATCCAGCTCAGGTCCATCCAGGGCGCCGACAGCCAGGTCTTGGTCGGCTCGATGACGAAACGAAGGGGACCACGTTCGCAGTACGTTCGGCCGTCGGGCGTCGCGGCGCAGGTCGTCCCCTCGTGCGTGATCTTGCTGCGCGGCGGCAGTGGCTGTTGAGCTTGAGTGGCGGGGAACCTGACGCCTACCGACCAGTCGTAGTGAACTGCCCGGTCCCCGTCGATCCAGCCGATGTGGTCGGTTCCCGGTGGCGCTCCCGGTAAGTCACCGGCACAGCCGAAACTGCCCAGACCCCAGATACCGCAGTTCTGTCCCGTCGGGGAGGTGAACCACACCCCGCCGGGGAGGGCGAAACTGTTCGCGTCCACTTCGTCGTAATACCGGATGTCGGGGAACGGGTCGGGAGCCGCTTCCGGTGGCGCCGGGTCGGCCCAAGCCGTGGCTGAGCCGTTGAGCGCCAAGAGCACTGCGGTCACGGCCGTCAAGGCGCTGTAAAGACGATTCATTCAATTCCCCTGCTCGCCGTCTACCATCATTGCTGCCCGAATCATCATGCGGTGCTACGTAATACGCGGAGTGATGCCGTAACAGGCGGCGTCACCAATGTCGAGGGTGTTCTGGCAGATGACTTTTCCCTGATAGATGATGCGCACGCTCACCCATCGCGTGGGGGCGGCGCTCGGACGCCAATCGGCCCGCACCTGACTCCCGTCGGGCGGAGCCCCGCGAACGGTCCGCACCACTGCGTCGGTTCGCCAAGGCAGCGTCACGGCGTCGACCGACGCCCGGCCGGTACCGTCTTGGTATTCGATGTTCACGATCTGAATGTCGTCCGAGACGACCTCGTAGGTGACGAGATCATCCGCCCACGCCTCGGCCGGGTGTGCCAGTACCGGCAGACAGAGCGCCATCGCACAGGCCATCGCTGTCATGACGCGTCGCATGCAAGCTCCTGTCATCATCACGTCCCCACCAGAACGACGACGGCGAGTGTGAAATCCGACTGTGGCTCGTGTAGGAGACTGACGCCGAAGTCGGTGTAGGAACAATCCGGGATCGCGTTGCGGCCCTCCAGAAGTACGCCCTTGACGGCATCGGCCTCATTGTGCGCGGCACCCTGAAACGACGACACCTTATTGGCGTTGATACCAAGATCTTTCACGATCGCCGAGGGGTGCGGGTCGTCGGCCGGAACGTTCTCGGCCGAATGGTCGAGGTAGGTGTACGTAGAGCGATTGACGATGTCCGCGGCGCGCTCGACCTTCGGGTCGTAGTTCAACGGCCCACATGACGCCGCGCCGCGCGCATCGACCACGGCCTGCTGTACCGCAGGAGAGGGGTCAGCAGCCGCGGACGGTGCGAGCAGAGTGCCGACGCCGATGGCTGACGCCAGTGCCACGATTGTGCTGCCTACCTTCGACATCCGGTGTCGGACTCCGCGCGGTGCAGCGTCCGCGCGGGAGCTTGCTGTCGACACCTGCGCCTCCTCATTTCGGCCTTGCTGATGGTCAGCGGCAGACATGGGACCGATTGATCTTGCTGCCCCAGTGCAGCATCCGCTGGAATGACGGACCGGTGAACCAGGTCGGTTGCTGGGCACTCAACCCATTGCCGACGTTGGACAGTTGCTGCCAGAGCCCGTAGAAGGCGTCACCCTGGTAGAGCGGAAAGTACATGTCCCCCGCGTTGTCGTAACTTTGGGTCAGCGCCTGGGCGCGGGGGGCGAGGAAGTTCTCCGACTGGTCGATGTTGGCGGTGACGATGTCGGCTTGCGTTTGGACCCCGTCCCAGTGGCCGTTGTTGCGGATGAGGGCGTCGTTGAGCCCTTCGATCTGGTGCCTGAGGGTGTCGTATTGGGCGTTGAACCACTGGCACATGTCCCGCTCGGCATTGATGTCCGCGTCCGTGACGTACCGTCGCAGGTCGTCGTAGTGCAAGGGAAACTGCGGCTGCCAGTCATTGGGAACGGGTGTCACGACCGGCAGTGGCTGTGGCTGGTCATAGTCGGCAACCGAATCTTGGTTTGGCACTGGGTCAGCGCCAGCCGGGCTGCTGAGAACCAACGCCGCGGCGACAGCGGCCACGACGCCCGCGGTGGCGGTCATCCGGCAACCAATGCCCATCCATCGACCCATGAGACGGCTATTTTCCGAGGGCGGAGTCGATGCCACCGACATCGGTGATCTGCCAGTCGTTGTTGCTGTCGATGGTGACGCTGTACGTCGCGGTCGACTGCAACCCTTCGGGTGCTTGCATCGTCTTGGTGAGGACGCTGACGAACGAGTCGACGGTGTAGATGCCGCCGGCGTTCGACCGAACCTTTGCGGCCAATGGCTTCGCCGTCGACTTCCATTGCAGCGGAGCCAGTACCTGCTCCATCGAGTCCGCTGCCTTCGTCAGCTTGTCCTTCAGCTCGGGAGACGTACCGTTGACCAGCTTGACTTTCCACGCATTGAAGTCTTGGAAGTCCATATCCGCGGCATTCACCGCGTAGTCGGCGGAAATCTCCTCGGCGCGCTGCCTGTTGCTTGCCTCACGGGCCTGGGCATCCAGTTTCTCCTGTGCACCCATGTACAGCCATCCCAGCACACCCGCGGCACCGGTCAGGAGGCATATGACCACGGTGACGATCACGGCCCGCAGAGTGACCGATACCCGGCGGGGCGCCTTTGCCGGCCGGGCCGCAACCTCTTCATGCTCGGACGACTCCGAACGCGGGTTGTCCACGTCGGCGTCGTCGTTGGCCGCGGATAACGCGTTCTCAATCAGGTTGTCTGTATCGACTATGGACATCGGATTTCCTCTTTCGGGTTGGGGGGGACGGGCCCGAGCTATTGATCGGGAATGGTGACGTGAAGCGTGATCGCCCCCTCTTCCGGTATGTCCGACAACGCATTTGACAGAATTTGGGCGCTGTCGAAGTTCATCAGTGCGCCGCCGATGCCCTGGAATTGGGGCAGCAGCGCTTGGGAAATCACCTTGAGGTCGGGTCCCCTCGCGTCCAAGAAACCCTGGATCCGGGCCAGGAACTGTTGAAACAACTTGATGTTCTTGGGGTTGTCCCAGGCGACGGTGTTCATCATTCCGCTGAAGACGCGAGCTGCGCTGTTCCCCGTCGCCCGCACCGGTGGGCCCAGCTCGGCGAGGGTGGGCCCGACCCAGCTGGCGTTGCGCAGGAGTGTCTGAAGATTGTCGAGCACCTCCTGCCCCTTTCCGTTCATCCCGACGACCATGTTCCGGGTGAGCAAACTCGCCCGCGAGAGATTCGGCAGCACTTGGCCCGGGTCCGGCAGGGCGACGTCTGCCTCGTCGACGATGCGTTCGAGTTGACCGGGATCGAGCTGGTTGAGCACCCGGACGACGCTGGTGGCCAGTTGCGAGATCGACGGCGGCACCGTGATCGACTCTGCCGCGATGCGCTGACCGTCGGTCAGCACCGGCCCGTGGTCTGTCCGCGGCAGGAACCCGACGTACGCCTCGCCGAGTGCGGACAAGTTGTCGAGCCGCACGTCGCTGTCGACCGGAATCCGTTGGTCGCCATCGACGTAGAAATCGATGGTGGCATTGCTCACCGACGACGAGACCCCGGTCACCTTGCCGATGGCCGCACCGCGCAGCAGAACGCTGGAGCCGACGACGAGGCCCTTGACGTCCGGAACCGCCATCGACAGATTGATGCGCTGAGCCGGTGGGCCAATACGCAAGCCGAACGACCCGATGTACGCGGCAGCGAGGGCGATGATGACGGCGAACGCTGCGAACGATGCGATGTTCTTCGCAGTCCTCATGGCGTTGCTCCCAATATCCGCAGCACGTCCTGGACATTGCCGATTAGCTCGCGACCGTCCGGACCTGTAATCGAGGTGATGTTGATGGCCGGGTTCTTGTCAACGGGCAAGAAGTCTTCGGTGAAGAGTTTTCGCCATTTGGGTGCCTCG
The DNA here is from genome assembly GCA_025966225.1 of Mycobacterium sp. Taxonomy (GTDB): domain Bacteria; phylum Actinomycetota; class Actinomycetes; order Mycobacteriales; family Mycobacteriaceae; genus Mycobacterium. The sequence goes on from JAOPVI010000137.1 coordinate 13,491, forward strand.
GCTTCGAAGTCCCACTTGCTCTGCTGGACGGCGCCGACCGCATTGCCGAGCGAGTTGAGCAGCGGCACCAGCCAGAACCCGCCGCTGTAGATACTTCCGACCGAGGGAAGCACGGTACCGATGTAGCTTGCGGCGGTTGTCGCTCGGTCGAAGCCCAACATCCCGGCCGGTGAGAACCAATATTGGTACGTCGGAACGTTGCGATTCATCACGTCGGCGGTTCCTGATACGCCGTCGAGCCATTTGTCGACCATGTCGATGTTGTTGGACAGATCCGAAAGGTCGACCGCGACACGGCTCACCATGTTGCGCAGGTCCCCGGCTTTGGCAGGGCTCACGTGGTTGATGCCGATGATGGTGTTCTGCGCCCGCTGAATGGCCCCGCTGCCAACGAAGTTCGCAAGATTGGCGAGCGTATCCTCCAGCTGGGGAGGAGATGTCGTCTGCGCCAACGGAACTCTGCCGCCCGCTACCACCGACGACGTCGCGGACTCACCCGCCGGCGGACGTTCGAGTGCTACATAGGTGTCACCGAGCACGGTGGACTGCTGCAGTGTGGCGCGGGTATTCGATGGCACGGTCACCGAGGACTGAATCTCGGACGTGACATCGACGTGATCGCTCTTGAGGTTGACCTGTGTGACGACTCCGACGGTGGTGCCGTCCATGACGACCTTCGCCCGGTCGGGCAGGTTGAGCACGTTGGAGAATTCGATGACGATGTCGTAACCGGGCCCGGGGGGACTTCCCGGTTGGGGCAACGCGTTGACGGTGATCGAGGCACACGATGAGAGCAACGTGGCCACGACCGCGCCGGTGATGACTGATCGCGTCCGGCGGCTCACGGGTGGCTCGCTTGCTGGAGCACGTACTGCAGCAACGCGACGTCGACGGCATAGGGTTGGCCGTTGACGTCGGCGCAGCTACCGGGCATCGCCGCATTCATCGCACCGCACAGCGCCAGTCCGTCATGTGTTTGAACCCGGAACAACGGCGGCCGGTAAGCGATGTTGAACGTGCCGAATTGCTTGGCATTGAAGTGGTTTGCCGCCGTGTTGATCCACCACGGGACCGGGTTGAGGAGGCCGGCAAGGGCGTTCGCGTGCGGGCTCATCTTTCGCACCGCGTCACTCACCGTGTCCAGGGTGAGCTGCGTTTCGTCACCTAGCCTGGTTTCCAGAACGGCGACCGTCTCGATCAGCGGACCGAGCGTCCCGTATCCGTCCGGGCCGGCAAGTCGTGCGGCACCGTCGACCGCAGTTGCGAGGTCGGGGGTGGTCGTGACCGCATCCACGAGGATCTCCTTCATCGGTCCCCTGATGTCCTTCAGCGCCGAGGTCAGCTGGGCGACGTTCTGGGTGATCGAACCGATATCGCTGATCGCCTGATCGGGGCTGTCGAGTAGGGCGGACGACAGGGTCAGCAGGTGCCCCACCCCTGCCCCGTTGCCGTGCGACAGCTGATCCAGCCCGCGAACGGTGTCCGCGACATTCGTCGATCCACTCGCGTTGATCGCGTTGACGAACGTGTCCGCCGATCCGATGACCTCCGACAACGACTTTGGCGATACGGACCGATCCAGTGAGATACAGCCCGCGGGTTTTAGCTGTGGACCCCCGGCGTAGTTGCCAACCAGTTCCAGCGAGCGGTCGGCAAGAATCGATGGCGACCGGATGATCGCCTTGACGTCACTGGGAATCCGCCGTTGCTCGGTCAACGAGAAGTCGACGCGAACGTGGGAGGGGCCGGCCTGGATGGACGTGACCTTGCCGACGGGATAACCCATCTGAGTGACCGGGTTACCGACATACAAGCCGATCGTGTCGGGCATGAACGCGCAGTATGCGGCGTCATGGCGACTCTCCGGTGCGCACGACGAACCCACAGCCATGACTGCTGCCGCCATGACGGCGGCCACCCCGGCACGAATGACACGACCAACCATGAACGCGGCCATCAGCAGGGACTCCCCGGCATCGGCATGCACAAGTCGGTGGCGAGCAGCTCCGGGCGCGCGTTCTGGGCGTCCAAGATGCGTTCGATCTTGTCGCGCACCCGGCGCAGTCGCGGCACGATTCTGCTGTTGTCGTCCACCCATCTCCTGACGCGGTCCTGCCACGTCCGAACCTTCTCGATGAACTCCTCCCGGTGGTTCACCCAGAACTTGCCGAACGGAACCAGGAACGCATCGCCGATGTCACCCATGCCCTTCAACGCGCCGGCGAATCCCTTGCCGTACAACACCAGTGTCTGCTCGAGGATGGATATCTTCGAGACAAGTTCTTTGAGTCTGTCTCGATAGTCGCTCAGCGACGCGATGTATTCGTCGGACAGATTGAGAATCTGGGAGATCTGTCCGCGCTGCTTGTCCATCGTCTCGGTGAGCGCGTTCCCGGCCTGGACGACCGCAGACAGAGTATCGACGTTCGTTCCGGTGAGCCCGGCCTGAACCTCGTCCAGCGATTCGCGGATCGGCTTCGGGTTGATGTCATCGGTGATCTTCGTCGAGTCGGCCAAGGTTCGCATCAGGTTGTAGGGCATCGTCACCCGTTCCATCGGAATTGGCCTCTGTCCCAACGGCTTGTCGCCGAGCGACACCAGGTTCACGTAGTAACCGCCGACCACCGTCAGCATGCGAACCTGAATTTGCGACTGGTCTCCGACGAACGCGTCCTGGTCCACTGTCGCGCGGACCCTCACCTGGTCCGGCTCGATCGACATGTCCTCGATCTTGCCGACGGTGATTCCCGCGATCCGTACGCCGTCACCCGGACGGACCGATGCGGCGTCGTCGGTGTAGAAGACAACCGCTCTCTGACCGGGCGGACTGACGTAGACAGCGGCGGCCGTCAGCGCCAGCACGGTGAGCATCACCAGGGCGGCCACACCCCAAAACGTCGGGCTCTTGAGTCCTTTCATCGGTTGCATAGGATCACCCGTTGGCCGTTCAGCAGTACGTCCATCGATTCCGGTAGTTGAGCTTGCCCGTGCGAACACGGAAGCGGCGTTCCTGGCTCCGCCGGGGGCTGGACGTTGTCCCACAAGACCGGTACGCGTTTGAAGGCGTCGGTGTAGTCGTCGAACACGGTGATTGCCCGGTCCAGCCCTTCGTCCATGTCTGCAGCCCCCGGCTTGAACCCGGCATTCTGGAGGAGCCGTACGGCCGCAGAGGTGAATTCGGGTCCGTAGAGCTCCGACTTTCGGAACTCGTCCAACACGGAAAGAGCTGCGTCCAGCGGGCGGTTGAGCCAGTCCAGGACCTGGACGAGATCCTTCGAATGTCCGCCGAAGGTGTCGGCGATCGCGCTGAGATTGTGCATCAACGTCGCGACGACCTGCTGACGGTCGGCCACGAACTCGGTCAGTTTCCGGATGCTGTCGAGCATCGGCCCGACACCACCGCCATCACCCTGCATATACGACGCCGCATTCGCCGTGAACGTGTCGATGTCGTTGGGACTCAACGTCGCAAGGACGGGCTGCAACCCATTGAACAGCGTGGTGATGTCGAATGACGGCTGCGTCATGCTCAGCGGTATCTGGGTGACCAGGTTCGCCCCCGACGCCTGCTCGGACGGGTTGGACACGTCGAGATAGCGCAACCCGGTGAGCGCCTGATACTTGATCGCCAGCCGGGTCGCCGGCACCACGGCGTAGCGCTTGTCGAGACTGAGGTCGACGTCGGCGATGCTCTGGCCGGCCTTGCGCTCAAGCCTCATCGCCTCGACCTTTCCGACGCGCACCCCACGGACACGGACGTCGGCGTCGATGTGCAGACCCGACACGTCGGTGAACTCTGCGGTATAGGAACGTGTTTCGTCAGCGACCGGTTGCCGCAGGACGTTCACGATCAAGACGAACACCACCCCGGCAAGTACGCTAGCCACCAGAAATCGCCACAATGCAGCCTTAGGCGTGATCACGGTCCCCCCATCGCATCAACCGGAGCCTGCACACCAGGAATTTGATCGAGCACGATGTGCACTTGCAGCGCCCGTTGCTCAGGCGATCCGCCGTACAGCTTTTCGAATCGAGTCCGCAGTTCCACCAACGTGTTACCGATACCTGCGGGCGTCACCAGGCCCGGCACGGTGTCGGTGAGCGTTTGGATCAGGTTGACCACGGGAAGCAAGTCGCTGGTGTGCGATGACAAGAGCTTTCCGAGCGCGCCGAAGAATGAGTTCGCGATCAAATCGAGTGACGCCTTGGATCGGGTCTGCCAGAACTGCTCGGTATGCGGCTGGCCTGGCACCGCAACGAGGTCCTGTCCGGGCAGCGCGGGCCGACCGTCCACGTTGAACGTCACGAAGCCAGAGCCCTGGTTGAAACCGTAACCGGCAGCCGTTGCCGCATCGACGAACGACGGGAAGGCCACGCTGATACCCGTTGCGTTCCTCATCAGCTGTTCGGTACTCACCGTTTGGACCTTGGTCACCGAATCCGCCGCAGTCAGCATCGATTCGATCAATGGGTTGAGCCCGTCGGTGTACCTCGTAGCCCTGTTGATCACGTCGACCAGTTGGGGTGTCACCACGCCACCGGTGATCTCACCCATGCGGGACAGCAGCGCCTGCAGCGTGAAGTTTCCGCTCGGCACCGTGGTGAGTTGCCCGCCATTGCGTAGTGGTTGACCGCCCTGTCCTTGAATCAGGTTGATGCCGGTCACGCCGAAGTAGTTGGCCGGTCGGAAGTCGACACCCAGCGTGTCGGTGAGAGCCGCGGTGGGGGCGGACTCCAGATCGGCGTTCAGTCGAACTTCGCCGCTGGGCAGGCTCGAGACGGCGGTGACCTTTCCTACCGTGACACCGTGCATCATCAGCGGAGTGCCAATGGCAACCCCCTGGCCGACGTATGGCATGTCCATCACGACGGCCAAGCGGTTGTCTGGGTGCCGGCCGAACGGGTCGACGACCAAGAACAGGCACACCGCGGCGACGGTCAGAAACAGTGCCACACCGATGGTGGTCAGCCTGCGCGCCTCGGCTTCCGCCGACATTCCGAATAACAACGCTGCTCCCCTAGCCCTTGAACACGAACTGTGGACGCAGACCCCAAAGCATGATGGTGGTCGTGAGGTCGAGGACCATGATCGTCACCAGACTGGACCGGATCGCCCGGCCAGAAGCCTCGCCGACGCCAACGGGTCCGCCGGACGCGAAATAGCCGTAGTAGCAGTGGATCAGAGTCACTGCGGTGCAGTAGACGACGGCCTTCAGTAGTGAGGCTCCGATGTCGGCCGGCGTGAGGAACTCGACGAAGTAGTGCTGGTAGGTGCCACCCGGTTGGCTGTAGAAGGTGCGGATGATGATGTCGCACGTCAAGAAACTCACGCACAGGGCCAACAGGAAACCCGGTATGACGCACATCAATCCGCCGACGACTCGCGTACCGACCACGTACGGGATTGATCTGAGCCCCATCGCTTCCACGGCATCGATTTCCTCGGCGATCCGCATGGAGCCGATTTCCGCGGTCATCCGGCAACCTGCCTGGGAGGCGAATGCCACCCCGGCGACCAATGGCGCCATTTCACGAACATTTCCCCACCCGCCGATGACCCCGGCAAGTGCACCGAGCCCGATCAGGTTCAGCGTCGCGAAGGCCTCGATGGCGACGATGCCGCCGACCGTGATGCCGAGAATGGCCAGCACGCTGATCACCCCGCCGTCGACGATTACCGACCCGCGGCCCCACGCCAGGTTGTTCATCACTCGCAGCGTTTCGCGCCGGTAGCGACGCACCGTGATCGGCAGCAGCCACACCGTCTGCGCGATGAAGAACGCCCACTGCCCAGCCGCCCGGAACGGTTCCCGCAGCTGCTTCGTCGGCAGGAGCCGCGAGCTGAACACCTTCGACGGTGCAGCGGATCGATGCAGGGTCGGGGCCGCCACTATGCCACCGCCATCGGGAAGAACATCGTCTGCAACTGCGTGATCGCAAGATTGACGATCACGATGAAGATGACGTTGAGCACCACCGACGCGTTCACGGCATCCGCGACGCCGCGCGGGCCGCCCTTGGCCTCCATGCCGCGTTGGCACGAGATCACCGCGACGATCGCGGCGAAGAAGAAGCCCTTGCCCATGGTGAACCAAACATCGACCATCTTGGCGAACGATCCGAATGACAGCCAGAAACTTCCGGGCGTGACGCCGTTGACCACGGTCGCAATGACGAACGCCGCTCCAACACCCATCGCGATGACGATGACGACCAGAATCGGCGTGATCAGCAGGAGCGCCAGAAAACGAGGAACGACCAGTCGCCGTACCGGATCGATCCCCAGCGTCCGCAAGGCGTCGAGTTCCTCCCGAATTGCTCGGGCGCCGAAATCGGATGCGATCGCCGCGGCAGCAGCGCCACCCATCAACAGCCCCGCCGTGACCGGTGCACCCTGCCGCAGGACGGCCACACCCGTGGCCGACCCGACCAGCGAGTTGGCACCCACTTCGTTGACCAGGCCGGAAAGCTGCACGGCGACCATCGCGCCAAAGGGTATGGCCATCAGCACTGCTGGCAATGCCGTCACCTTGAGCAGGGTCCAGGCCTGGACGATGAGCTCGCCGAAAGGCAGCCGTAACGTCAGCGTGTCGATCACGACGTATCGCAGCACCGAGGCCGCGAGAATCACACCGCGCCCCGTGGTCGCGGCGCTGCGCGCGGGAATGGAGCCGGCCTTCGCGGCCGCCTTGGCGCCCCCGCTCCCGGCCGAGCCCAGAATCGCGCGAAGGCCGCCGCGCCGGGACCCACCTGCTGTGGCCGAATCGGTTTGGACCAGTGGGCGTTCCAAAGTCGCAACGGCCCCCGGGCCGCCATTGCCGCGGTGCTCGGATCCCTCGAGCACGGGGCCCCCGCCGTTCGCACGAGGTGAGGAATCGGTCCGGACTAGCTCGCGGCCGAACTCCTGGACGCGGCCGCCGTCGGCCGGCTCGTTGAATTCGCCCACCGTGTCCTCGAAGCGGCTCGTCACGCTATACCCCCGGTACAACGCGCGGCCACCGCGTCGGCGAAAGCTGCCCGCGGTCCAGTCAGCGGTACGGCCGACCTCCGTATTTGATCCCTGCGCGCACCCAGCCTCCGCGTGACGGCGAGCCGCACAACACCTAGGTCGGACCTGGCCAACAATTTACTTCGAATTAAAATTAAATTCGGCGGCCAAAATGAATCGCCGTCTGAACAGATGCCATCGAGATCCCGCAACGTGGCGCCAGTCCCTGCCCAGTTCACCAACACTGCTCTCCCATGGTCGTTTACGTCCGATTCGCCCGCGACGGGCTTCGGTTCGTCACACTGCTCCCGCGGCGTTGCCGATGCGCCCCAGTCCTCTGACTGCGCGTCGAGCTCGAAGCACGCTTACCGCATCAAACCCATAACAACCCCCGCAGCGTATTACGCAGATCACACTCGCGTCAACACTGTGAGCAAATTATCTCAAGCGCCTGTTCTGATCAACGAACCTTGCCCATCAGCTAAGTCACCGGCGACCAATGTCAACCTAGGACTGGGCTGTCACACCGCGGCGACGCTCGCCAATCCCCTTATGCTGGTTATTACTTCGCTAATACTGCCGGGTGACTGTCAACGAGGACGTCGTCCCACCGCGGACGCGGTTCACAGCACCCGTCCAATCATCGACGACTGAGACAGCGAGGTCTTCCAGCAACGTATCCGAGCACGGTTGACCGGGGCGGCGACTGCAATGCGCGCGCCCACGTTTGATCGATGCCGGCGGATCGTCAACGGTCTGGACGAGGACAAGACGGGATCACTTCTGGCGCCAGGCACGATCGCCATGGGCCTCGACTCAGTGTCACGTCGGGTACTCGCGAACGGTGAGTTCCATCAGTACAACTGGTCTGTCCCTTCTCCGAACTAGCTGAACATTCTCGTCCTTCCTGTAGCACTGCAACCTCGCACCGACGACGACCGCCCATCACGCACGGTCGAGGCCGATGCAACTTTGAGGGTGATTGACACGGCGTACAGCACGGGTCTAAGTCCGTTGGTCGCGTAGGACGGTTTGCGCAGCGAGCTTCCCCGGTAGTGCGCAGACGCCGCCCACGGGATGCGTACCGGCACCGCTGAGATACAGACCCTGCACAGGAGTTCGGTAGGCGCCGAAGCCGGCCGCCGGCTTCAAGGGTCCGAAGCGTGTGATCAGGGGATCGACGTGAAACACATTGCCTGCGGGCGCATTGAATCGCGTTTCGATGTCGGGCCCACCAAGGACCGCGCGATCTATCTCGAGACTGTCGAGCCCCTCGTAGTACAGCGCGCAGTCGCGGAGTACGGAGTCTCCGACCTTGTCGCGGACGTCCTCCCAGGGCACGGACGGCGTCACCGGGATGACACCTGACCACAGCCACAGGTTGCTCTTTCCGGGAGGGGCTTGGGTGGGATCGACCGCCGACGGAATGATCACACAGCTGACGGGTACCGGGTCGGGCCATTCCCCCCGTACGAGGGCGTTCCACCCTGCGTCCTGCTCTTCCAGCGTGTGCCACGCGACGAGATATTTGCGAAGGTCCAGGCCGTCCCCCCGCCACTTTTCGTGACGTGGCATGGACACCTCGCCGTTGATCGCCACATTGATCTTCAATGACGTCGCGTGGGTCTTGCGAATGGGGATGTCCCTGGCGCGCGCGGAAAGCTTGGTATCCAAAACCCCCGGCGGCAACAGTTCGTTCAGCGTCACCACGGGGTTGCACGTTGTGATCACGGCCTTGCGGGCTTTGACCAACTGCCCGCTATCGAGTTGCACACCGGTGACGCGGTCGGCCGTCATCACCAGTTCGTGAACGCGGCTGTCGGTGTGCACCGTGCCACCGTGTGCGAGGAGACAACGGTGCAACGCAGCGGGCAAGGCTCCGGTACCACCGACGGGCATCGCGTTGGCCGCCTTCTGCACGACGCCGAGGTAGATCATGGCCCAGGCGGTCATGTCGAGTCGCATCTGCGAGAACGCGGCCATCGCAGCCAGCGCACCCTTCGGCAACTCGGTCTCGAAATTCTCCTCGAGGAATTCAGTGTGCGAGGCGGTGGCCATGTGCCGTAGCGACCACAATCGCTTCGGGTGCCGCGCCGCGCGCGCAACCGCTTTCGCCATTTCGGCGTTCCAGGGGCGCAACGGATGCGACTTCATGTAAGCAACGACGAGATCCATCGCCGGGTCGAGGGCATTGGCGAGGTCCAGCCAGACACGGGCGTCCTTTGGGGAGAACCGGCGCAATTCGTCGGCGGTACGGCTCGCGTCCTTCCAGATCGCCAGCGAGCTGCCGTCCGGTGAGAGTTGGACGTGGGCAGGGTCTACCGAGATCTGCCGGAGCCCGTACTTGTGCAGTTCCAGCTCTTGGGCGATGCCGGAGAGCTGGAAGATACCGGTCAGCTGAATTGCGCCTTCGTTGAACAGGTGTCCGGGTGCGGACGGCAGAGTCGCGTTGGTGGAGGTCATGCCACCGACGGTCGGTGACGCCTCGACGACGGCGACGGAGTGGCCTTCCCGCGCCAGATAGCACCCAGCCGTCAAGCCGTTGTGGCCAGCGCCGACGATGACGTAATCCACCTCACGGGGCAGGGTTTGGGGTTGTGTTGCTCGTGCAGGCATCTTCTGACGTTCTCCTCTGGATTTGAGCTCTGCTGATTTCGTCGAAAGTGTGAGCCCGAACGGTCGTGGCGCCACTCAGCGCCACTGCTCGAACTCTCTCCGTCGAATGTCGTCGTTACGCGTGCGGCGCCAACGCGCGTCGAGACATTGCTCTTTGATAGGTGTCGAACCAGATCTCTTGATACGTACAGTGAGTGGTGCGGCCCTGATCGTCTTCCCACCGGTAGACGCTGTCGCGGAACGACGCGTTGGGCCACGATGGGATCGAGGCACTGGCGATGGCCTCACCGCGGAAGCGATATACCTCGCCGCGGTCATCCTCAGCGGTGATTTCCTGACGGCTCGCCATGTGCAGCCGGGGGTGGTACTCCAGTACGTCACGGCGCACCGAAGTGATCGAACGGGATTCGTCTCCGCGCTGAACCCACGCGAAATGGTGTGAGGGACGATTTCCTACCTCGTAGAGGCCCGCCCACCGCGGGTTGGTGTCGAGGGGCTCGAAACTGATCTGGTTGAAGACGAGGTCGGGCCCGAAGTACATCGGCGACCATCCGACGGGCGGGCTGGCCACAGCGCCACGCCGCTCCACCCGCACCTGCCGCCACGACCGGTCCCGTGGAGCGAAGCAATCGACTTCATACGACGAACCGTCCAGCATGAGCTGGCCAGTGACGTGCATGAATTGCTCACTGCCGCCAGGCTTTCGCGTCAGATCGTGATGCTCTTCTTCCCCCGGCATGACGTGGCCGCGCGCCAACAGCGGGGTGACGGCTTCAGCCCTGAGATCGAACGCGGCCCGACCATCGGCAGCGGTGTAGGTCAGATGGGCGGTCCGTCCGGGTTCGACGAATTCGAACGCCATCCCGTTGTCGGTGGTGATGGTGTTCTTGTCGATTTTCGGCCAGGGCATGGTGATCTCGTAGTCGAGGTAGGCCATGTCGGTGTACTCGACGTTGTCGTTGCCCTGGAAGATGCAGACGCCGCCCTGACATAGCGGGAATGCGGGCTGGTATCGGACGTACAGGAACCCGCCGATCGCGGCTTCGGGGACCGAGAATCCGAAGTAGTGCGTGTGAATGAGATGCGGATCCCACACGTCTTCCGGCCCGGGCAACGGCATCAACAGATCGGTCTCGCCGGGGTGGACGTGCAGGTCAGTAGGCACCGCGTTCGAAGTCACAGGTTGATTCCTCCATCGTGATCCAGCTCACGGCCGGACGGGGCTAACATAACCGATTATGAATGCTCTATCAAGTATGAATACATATTCATGCTGAAGAATCGAGGGGTGCCGACGGAAGACAAGCCGACCAGTCGCACCGAACGCCAACAGCAGCGCACCCGTCGTCAGCTGCTGGACGCCGGTCGGTCCTTGATTGCCGCCAAAGGCGTTGCAGGACTACGTATTCAAGAGATCACCGAAACCGCTGATGTGGCCTTGGGCTCGTTCTACAACTACTTCGAGTCCAAGGACGAGTTCTTGGAGGCCATCATCACCGAGAGCCTTTCGGAGCTGGCCGCCACGACGATCGGGACGGCGGAGGACACCGTCGACCCCGCCGACGTGGTGGCCCTTGCCTGCCTGCGGATCATTCGTCTGGCCTACGCCGAACCCGACTTCGCCCGGCTAATTGCCAACATCGGCCATTCGGATGCGCTGTTCGGGCGGGCCTTGCACCCCTACGCCAGGGAGGCCGTCGAACGGGGCATCGCCAACGGGCGCTTCGTGGTACCCGACATCGAAGTCCTTCTCACGGCTGTGATCGGCGGGGCCTTCGCACTGATCCGGGAGATCCTCGACGAAGGTCACGGGCCCCACGCCGAGCAGGCCTTCGCCCGGCACTCCCTCGCGGCGCTGGGACTAGCCCCCGACGAGGCCGCCGCCGTCGTTGCCAAGGCCGTGACCACAGAGCAACACTGACACCAGCGGCTGGCATGTTTGGTCGAGTCCGGCGCCGACTAGCTTTCGCGGTGGCAGTCAAGTTCGACCGTCTGCACCACCCTGGGCGACAACGGAATTCGCATCGCTCGGGTTGCGATGGGAACTCGGCGATTCTCGTTGAATGGTGGCCCGGGAGTTCGGCACGGCAGTCGGTGCATTCCTGCACTTCAGAGTCTCCGGGCTCAGCGGCCGGTTCATTCCTACGGTTCCCGATCCTCCTGCCTTGAGGCGAAGTGAGGTAAAGGCGCCCCAGTGAGTGATTAACTTTTCACTATTGAAAAGCAATTCATTCAGGGTTACGCTCCGAGCGTCGTCCTCCCCGTGTGGTCCGAAGACGTCCATGAGGCTTCTGGCCCTCGCACCAGTGGTGCACCAGAGAATTCAGCGAAGGAGCGATATGACAGGACATGGCATCTGGCTGGCGGCGCCGGCGATCCCGGCGCACCCCACGACGCCAATGCCGTTCGTGCCCGAGGTGATCTTCACGATCTTCCTCGGCATCCCGGTGGTGGTGATGGTGTTCTTCGCGGTCAAGAATCTGGTGACCGGTCGGGGGCCGTTGCTGACGTACTGTCTCATCGGCGGCGGCATCGCCTGCCTGTTCGAGCCGATCGTCGACACGCTGGGGATGGCCTACATCCGACAGCAGGCGACCATGACGACCTTCTCGTCGATGGGACGTGACTTCCCGCTCTTCATCAACTTCGTCTACATCTGGTACGTCGGCGGCCTGGCCTACCTGGCCTACCGGATCTTCAGCACCGGGGTGACCCGCAAAGCCGTGTTCCAGCTCTACGTCATCGACGTCTTCATCAACATCTGGCTGGAAAGTCCGGGCGTACTGATGGGAGCGTACGAGTATTACGGACCTCAACCGCTGAACTTCTGGGGCTTGCCGTTGTGGTGGGTCTGCGTCAACCCGCTGATGCCGTTGACGGCGGGGGCACTGATCTACCGGATGCGTCCGTACCTGCCCGGCTGGCGGTTGGCGCTGGTCATTGCCTTCATTCCGATGGCTGACGGCATGGGCAACGGCGCCGCCGCTTGGCCGATGTGGACCGCGCTGAACCTCAATTCGTCGCTGCTGGTCACTCACCTGGCCTGGCTGGTGACACTCGGTTTGGCGCTGACCGTCGTCTGGGTCCTGTCGTACGTGGTCGGGCGTCCCGATGACGAAGTGTTCATCAAGTCGAAAGTTGGGATACTCAAAGCCGCGATCTTCGGTGCCGATGACTCGGCCAAGGTGCCGGCGACGGTCTGAGGTCACGCGTTAGCCATAGCTAGTGCCCACTGATGCTGCCTTGAAGGTGACACCGGGACCGTCGAAGTGCTTGGCGGCTGCGGATACACCCGCGATTCCGCGTCGAGAGAATCACCCCAAGGTCGACCTAGCCCATCGGCATTTCGGGCATCGGCGCGTTACAACGCTCCCGGAAGTCGGCCGCGGACTGCCTGACGTTCTTCAGCTCGTCGCTCACTTGCGGGTTGGCGGCCAAGTAGGCCTCGACGTCCGTCCGCATCTCATCCCTGGGCTTGCCCTTGAGACTGGTGAAGAAGTCGTTCACGTCCGGATGGGTGAACAGGTAGGCCGACGTGCCCGCAGACACCCCGGACATGACGCCGGCAAGGTCGGCAGCGGTGCAATTCGGCGGGTCGGCGGCCGCGGTTGCGGAGGTGCCCACGAGCATCGCGCCGCTGGCGGCAAGGGCGGTTCAGGGGGTGGGCGCCACCACGCCGCGTAACCCTTGATCGGGACCGCCAGCGCAGCGTCAGTCGCGGTCGAAGACGCAGTGCGCCGAGCCACCGATCGGCTGCTCGGCGACCACCTTGCCGTCGAGGGTGATCTTGCAGCCGGGGCCGGGCTCGCCGGTGCCGACCACCACCACCTGCAGCTGTTTCACATCAGGGGTGATGGTGATGGTGTCGGTCCACGGCAGCGGCACGTTGTACAGCCGGTCGGGACCCGATGGGACGGTGTCGATGGTCAGTGCGCTTCCCGACCCGGTGACCTCGAACACCACCGGGGACGCCTTGCCGGCTTCGGTCGTCGAGGTCGTGGTGGAATCGGTCGGCTCCACGGCCGTCGTGCCACTTGCCTCGCTGCTGGCCGCAGACGTCGGGCCAGTCTTCGGCGCGTTGGATTTCGCGCAGGCAGGGACTACAACGAAGACCGCCAGCATGGCGGCGGACAATGACAGTAGCGTCGAGTACTTGGATGACACGCGATTTCCCCCATTTGCAGATGTCGTCGGCAAGGGCGGGCGCCTTGCCACCCCTGCGGAGGCTGAGCCCTCGACCGGGGGCTTGAATTGACGGGCCACCCGAGTGTGGCAGCCGGGCGGCACATAGGTGGGCAATAGGAAGGTAGCCGGATGAAGCACATAAAGCTTGGAGACTTGGACGTCTCGCGAATCGGCCTCGGCGCCATGGGCATGTCCTTCGCGTACACCGGAGCGGGTAGCGACGACGCCGAATCCATTCGCACGATCCACCGGGCGATCGACCTGGGCGTCACGCTCATCGACACCGCCGAGGTCTACGGCCCCTACACGAACGAAGAACTCGTCGGCAAAGCGCTCAAGGGGCGCCGTGACGATGTCGTGCTCGCGACCAAGTTCGGCATGATCTCCCATCGCGGCGGTGGCCCCGGGCACCTCGACAGCTCGCCGGCAAGCATCCGTGTCGCGGTCGAGGGCTCACTGCGCCGGCTCGATACCGATCGGATCGACTTGTACTACCAACACCGGGTCGACCCGAGCACCCCCATCGAGGACACCGTCGGCGCGCTCGCCGAACTGGTGGCGGAGGGCAAGATCGGGCACGTCGGACTGTCCGAGGCCGGGGTGGACAACATCCGGAGGGCCCACGCCGTGCACCCGATCAGCGCCCTTCAGTCGGAGTACTCGCTGTGGACCCGCGACCCCGAGCCGAGGGTCTTGCCGGTGCTACGCGAGCTCGGCATCGGCTTCGTGGCCTATTCGCCGCTGGGACGCGGCTTTCTCACCGGGCAGCTCCGCTCGACGGATGACTTCGACGACGGCGACAACCGCAAGACCAACCCGCGCTTCGAAGGGGAGAACTTCCAGCGCAACCTCCGCGCGGCCGAAGAGGTAGTGGCCATTTCGGCTGAAGTCGGCGCCACCCCAGCGCAAGTGGCCCTCGCGTGGCTACTGGCTCAGGGCGACGACATCGCTCCCATCCCGGGCACCAAGCGAGTGGCCCGGGTCGAGGAGAACGTCGCCGCCGACGGAGTCGTGCTCACCACCGAGCAGCTCGACAAGCTGACCCAGGTCTCCCCCGCGGCCGGCGAGCACCACAGCGAACTGCAGATGAAGATGATCGACCGCTGAAAAGCGGTCGCTCGGCGCCGCGCACATCGACGACAACGCCATCGTGCATGCGAAGGACACCGCCTCGATGCCCTTCGTGCATCCGCATGTCGCACCGATGCCAGATGCCCACGGCGGCAAGGGGTCTGCGGGCGAACGCGTTTCACCGCAGCCGATCTCGCCGAGCGGACGAGGGGCATCGAGTACCGGCACGGCGAGGAGTGGATCGACGAGATCCCGGACGCGTACAAGGACGTCGATCAGGTGATGGCGGACGCGGCTGACCTGGTCGAGGTCGAACACGTGCTGCGTCAGGTGCTCAACGTGAAGGGTCAGTAGACCGTTACCCCCGCTCAGACCGCAGGGCAGTAGTGCATTCCGTTGTCGCGCGCGTCAAGTGGCGGCAGATTTTGGGCGGGAGTATGAACCAGCGGGGCATCGGCTGGGATTCGGCCGGTCGCCCGGTCCCAACCGGCGCGTGCCCGCGGGTGCATCCGGGCACGGACGGGCAGGAGCTTGAAGACCGCACCAACGACCCTGCCGAACCTGCGGTGCAACCACTCGTCCCGCCGCGACCAGTCGTAGCCCATCAGAGCGCGAACCGCTGGGTCGTAAAGCCCTACGGTGAACCACACGAAGAACGGCGCGACCAATCGTCGTTGGGCTGCCCACATCCACTCCGGCATCCATGCTGCGAACGGCGGTTTGGGCAACTCGGTCAGGTCGAGCACAGCTCGGGCGGCCTTGTTGTTCTCCAGCACCTCGCTGCACATGTGATCCCAGTACACCTGGAAGTCCTGCCAGGTCTTCGGCACCGGTCGCATGCTCATGCCGTACATCGAGTACCACTGGACGTGTTCGTCGAAGAGCTGGCGCTTCTCGGCTTCGGTGATGCCACCGCAAAGCCGTTCGGCCACAATCAAGGTGCCGACGAAGAAGGTGGCGTGGGCCCAGTAGAAGACATCCGGATTCAACGCGTGGTAGCGGCGCCCCTGGGCATCGACACCCTTGATGTCGACGTGATAATCGCGAACCTCCGCACCGGTCGTCGGCGCCCGGTCGCCGTCGAACACCACCCCCCCGATCGGGTACAACGAGCGCAGCAGTCGCGGCCACCGCTCACCGAAGAAAATCGAATGCTCCTCCACCGCGGCACCGAGCTGCGGATGCATGTTCTGCATGGAGCCGGCCCACGGCCCTTGCAGCATGCCGCGCCAATCACCGAAGTACTTCCACGTCAACGAGTCAGGCCCGAGCGCCTCCGGCAGGTCGTCGTATCCGCCAGGGGCCACCGGGCAGCCTGCCGCGATAACGGGCTCACCAGCCCCTCCGCTGTTCACCGGGCATACGTCGGAAGTATCTTGAGTCACTGGCGAACTTCCCTTGAGTGTCAGAAGTCCATTCTGACTACGAGCGTTGTCACTGTGAGCTTAGGAGATCCGTGTCTTCCGGTCAACGGCGGGGCCGATGGTCTGGCGTTCCACTGCAGGACCGGCAGACGCTGCGCCGCGACGAACTGGTCGCGGCCGGAGTGCAATTGCTGGGTGGCGCCGCCGGGCCCGCACTGACGGTACGTGCAGTGTGTCGGGCCGCCGGCCTGACGGAGCGGTACTTCTACGAGAGCTTCGCCGACCGCGACGAGTTCGTGCGCGCCGTCTACGACGACGTGTGCAGCGCCGCGATGTCCGCGCTCACGACGGCCGACACCCCGCGCGACGCCGTCGAACGGTTCGTCACGCTGATGGTCGACGATCCGGTACGCGGGCGCGTGCTGCTGATCGCGCCGGAAAGAGAGCCCGTGCTGGCGAAGTCGGGCGCCGAGTGGATGCCCAGCTTCATAGACCTCTTGCAGCGCAAGCTGACCCGCATCACCGACCCCGCCAAGCAGGCGATGGTGGCGACCGGTCTGGTCGGCGCGCTGACCGCGCTGTTCACGGCCTATCTCAATGGCCGGTTGGCAACGACCCGCGAGCAGTTCATCGACCATTGCGTCGACATGCTGGTCAGCAGGGTCTCGACCCGCTAAGCTCCCGGCGCGCCCGGGGTCTGGCCGAGGGCAGCGAGCTGGTCCTGCTCGTTCTGCGCTGCCTGGGCCTGCGCCTCCGCGGCCTTCTGGTCGTCGGCGGCCTTGGCCTCCCGGCCCGACTGGCTACCCAGCGACAAGCCTGGCGTCTTGGCTGTGGCATAGGTGCCGTTGCAGTTCAGGTAGAACTGCACGGTGTCCGACACATGGGCGCCGTCGTTCGCGCTGGCGAACGGCGCGGTCTGCGACCGATCGACCAGGCAGTCGTCCTGGGCCAACTTGTCACCGACTCGACCCGCTACGACGACGGTCTTGCCCGCATCGCTGGCCGCCGACGAGGCGTCCGCGTACGTCTGACCGGCATAGTCGTCCGCAGCTGCGATGCCACCGCCCAGCAGTGTCGACACAGCCAGCGCACCAATGGCGCCAGCACCAACAACGATGAGCTTCTTCACGTGGTGCCCTATCTCTCCGCGGGTCGCAAATACCTTGCTGGCGGGGATAGTACCGCTGCGCGGACGTTGGCGCAGCACTCTTATGAGTGATTCACAAGTGGCAAAAGCGGTGGTTACCCTGCGGGTTACCCGCCACCTTGCTGAGCGTCGGCGGCAGCAAGCTCATCCTGTTCGGCCTGCGCCTGCGCCGCCTGCTTCGCGGCGAGCTGCTGCTCCGCGGCTTGACTGGCACGTCCTTCGGGACTGGCCGCAGAGAAACCCGGCGAGTTCGCGGTGCCGTGCCTGGAATAGCAGTTCAGGGTCACCAGCATGTTGTTGCCGGTCGCGGATCCGGAGGAATCCTTGAAGGTCGCCCTGGTAGCGGTGGTGACGATGCAGTTGTCCCAGTCCTGGCGATCCCCGACGGTGGTGGCGACAACCGCGCCCAGCCCCTGCTGGCTCAGCGTGGACTTCGCGTCTGAGAAGGCATGCCCCACAACCCCGTCGTCCGCCCCGGCGATACCGGCTCCAACGAGGGACAGCGCCAACGCACCGGCACCGAGAATCACGAGTTTCTCCACGTACGACGCGATCTTACTGGGAATATGCCCCGGATTTACTGGACGGGCGCTGCGCCCGTGGGGACACTACCGCGATTGCAGCCAATGGTCACTAGTGCGTCACACGTGCCCGAATGAACTTGATGTCACTGGGTTACACAGATATATTGCGTGCAACCATCAGGTACAGATATCTCGGAGGGGCCAGTGTCGAACGACTTGACCGATTTGCAGCTTCTGCAGGAACTCGAGCCCGTTGTCGAGAAGAACATCAACCGGCATCTGTCCATGCGCAAGGACTGGAACCCACACGACTACATCCCGTGGTCCGACGGCAAGAACTACTACGCCCTCGGCGGACAGGACTGGCATCCCGAACAGTCGCAGCTGTCCGAGGTCGCCCAGGTCGCCATGCTGCAGAACCTGCTGACCGAGGACAACCTGCCGTCCTATCACCGCGAGATCGCGATGAACTTCAGCATGGACGGCCCGTGGGGCTGGTGGGTCAACCGCTGGACGGCCGAGGAGAACCGGCACGGCATCGCCCTGCGCGACTACCTCGTCGTCACCCGCGCGATCGACCCGATCGAGCTCGAGGAACTGCGTGTCGAGCAGATGACCCGCGGCTTCAGCCCCGGCCAGGGCAACCAGGGCGACATGTTCGCCGAGAGCCTGTTCGACTCGGTCATCTACGTGACGTTCCAGGAGCTCGCCACCCGCGTCTCGCACCGCAACACCGGCAAGGCCTGCAACGAACCCGTCGCCGACCAGTTGCTCGGTCGCGTCTCGGCCGACGAGAACCTGCACATGATCTTCTATCGGGATGTGTCCGCTGCCGGGTTTGACATCGCGCCCAACCAGGCGATGAAGGGCCTGCACCGGGTGCTGCGCAACTTCAAGATGCCCGGGTACACCGTGCCCGAGTTCCGACGCAAGGCGGTCGTCATCGCCGTCGGTGGCGTGTACGACCCGCGCATCCACCTCGACGACGTCGTCATGCCCGTGCTGAAGAAGTGGCGGATCTTCGAGCGCGAGGACTTCACCGGCGAAGCCGCCGATATGCGCGACGACCTCGGCAAGCTCGTCGAGGAGCTCGAGGACACCTGCGAGAAGTTCGAGGTGGCCAAGGTGCGTCGCCTCGAGCGCGAGCGCAAGGTCGCCGAGAAGAGGGCGATGAAGAACCTTTTGGTGACGTCATCGGCAGCCTCCTAGCTCCCAGCCAACACGCGTCGGCCCGGTCTCTGCAGATCGGGCCGATCGCGTTGCGCAGCCCCGTCGTGCTGGCGCCCATGGCCGGCGTGACGAACGTGGCCTTCCGGACACTCTGTCGCGAGCTAGAGCTGGCTCGCGCCGGCACTGTCAGCGGCCTCTACGTGTGCGAAATGGTCACTGCGCGTGCGCTTGTCGAGCGGCACCCGGTCACGATGCACATGACGACGTTCGCCGCCGACGAGACCCCCCGTTCGCTGCAGCTGTACACCGTCGACCCCGACACCACGTTCGCGGCAGCGCGAATGATCGCCGACGATGGTATGGCCGACCACATCGACATGAACTTCGGTTGCCCGGTCCCGAAGGTCACCAGGCGCGGAGGCGGCGCGGCCATTCCGTTCAAGCGGCGGCTCTTCGGTCAGCTCGTGGCCGCCGCGGTCCGTGGCGTCGCGGGCACGTCGATTCCCGTGACCGTGAAGTTCCGCATCGGAATCGACGACGACCATCACACTCACCTCGATGCAGGCCGCATCGCCGAACAGGAGGGCGCGGCGGCCGTCGCGCTGCATGCCAGAACTGCCGCCCAGCGCTACTCGGGCACCGCCGACTGGGCACAGATCGCCGAGCTGAAGCAGCACGTCACGAGCATCCCGGTGCTCGGCAACGGCGACATCTTCGATGCGGACGACGCCATGGCGATGATGGGCTCGACGGGATGCGACGGAGTCGTCATCGGGCGGGGCTGCCTCGGCAGACCGTGGTTGTTCGCCGAATTGTCGGCCGCGTTCACCGAGCGGGAGCAGGCGACGCCGCCGTCGCTCGGCGAGGTTGCCGACATCATGCGGCGGCACGGTGCGCTGCTGGCCGACCACTTCGGCGAGGACAAGGGCATGCGCGACATGCGCAAGCACATCGCCTGGTATCTGCACGGATTCCCGGCGGGAGCCGACCTTCGTCGGGCGTTGGCACTGGTCAAGACACTCGCCGAACTCGACGAACTGGTTGCGCAGCTGGATCCCGAAGTGCCCTTTCCGCAGGCCGCGCAAGGCCCGCGTGGCCGCCAGGGCTCGCCGGGTTCGGTGGCGCTTCCCGACGGGTGGCTGACCGATCCGGATGACTGCACGGTGCCGCTGGCGGCCGACGTCATGAACTCCGGGGGCTGATCCGTCTCGATATCGATATGCCACTGACACCGTCGCCCACTGGAAGCTTCTCAGGTTGTCTCGTTACCATCAGAACCCACATCATGGGCTTCGAGTGGCGGAGACCCTCTACGTGCTGCTAGAAGAACAAGGAACACGAGCAGAAAGCCCCGTGCCGGGGAGCATGCAGCCCGCGGCGCGCAACACTCCATGAGTCGGAGGCCGGTAGGACATGAGTGACGGCGACAACGCCACTCCCGGCCGTCATCCCCGAGGCCAGCCGAGTGACGACAGTCACAGGGTTACCCGATCCTCCCAGCCGTTGCCAGGCGCCGCGCCGTGGGAACGAGGCCGCGGGCAGGACGATCACACCCCCGCTGAGCAGCCCGTCGCGCACGCCCCGGGCACCAACGGTGCGATCACCGTCGCCGACCTCATCGCCAAGGTGTCAGGCGAACCGCACGACGAACGGCCGCCCGAGCCCACCCGACACCGCGTTCCGGCTCCCCCACCTCCTCCTCCACCCCCGCCAGTTCGGGCCCGGATCGCACCATCCCGCACCAGATCCGTCGATCGCGAGCCCTCCACCGAGGTCATCCCGGTCCTGCCTGCGCACGCGTCCGAGTTGCCGATCCTCTCGGTTGAGCGCCGCGCGGCGGCACACCCCGCGCGGATCGGGCATGGGCCGGAACGGCCCCGTTCGAAGTCCCATCGCGGGTGGCGCACCGCCAGGGTTGTCGGTCGCGTGGCCGCCGCCCTGATCGCCGTGCTTGCGCTGGCCATGACGGGTGCGGCGTGGCAGTGGCAGGCGTCGAAGGACCGAAGCCTGAACAAGGTCGCCGCGCTCGACCCGAACTCGCACGACATCATCGACCCCAACGCGCAGTTCGGCGACGAGAACTTCCTCATCGTCGGCGTCGACAGCCGCATCGGCCAGAACAGCGACATGGGCGCGGGTAACACCGCGGATGCCGCGGGCGCGCGCTCCGACACCGTCATGCTGGTGAACATCCCGGCCGACCGCAAACGCGTTGTCGCCGTGTCCTTCCCACGCGATCTGGCCATCACGCCGATCAAGTGCGAGCCGTGGAACGCCGAGACCGGCGCATACGGCCCGCTCTACGACGCGGACACCGAGAGCTACGGACCCGACGAGGTCTACACCGAGACCAAGCTCAACTCCGCCTATTCGTTCGGCGGGCCCAAGTGCCTGGTCAAGGTGATCCAGAAGTTGTCGGGGTTGTCCATCAACCGGTTCATGGCAGTCGACTTCTCCGGTTTCGCCAAGATGGTCGACGCCGTCGGCGGGGTCGAGGTGTGCAGCACCACGCCGCTGGAGGACTACGAGCTGGGCACCGTGCTGGCCAACTCCGGCCGCCAGATCATCGATGGCCACACCGCCCTGCAGTACGTCCGTGCGCGCCAGGTCACCACCGAGACCAACGGCGACTACGGACGCATCAAACGCCAGCAGCTCTTCCTGTCATCGCTGCTGCGCTCGCTGATCTCCAAGGAAGTGTTCTTCAGCCTCAGCAAGCTGAACAACGTCGTCAACATGTTCATCGACGACAGCTACGTCGACAACATCCAGACCAAGGACCTCGTCGACCTCGGTCAGTCGATCCAGGGCGTGAACGCCGGCCGCATCACCTTCGTCACCGTGCCGACCGGCGTCACCGACTCCGAGGGCAACGAGCCGCCACGCACCGAGGACATGCGCGCGCTGTTCGACGCGATCATCAACGACGACCCGCTGCCCTAGGAGAAGAACGCCGACAACACGCCGGTGCCGGAAACCCCGACGCGCAACCAGCCGGCGCCCAGCGCAGCCAACGGCGAGCTGGTCGACGCCGTCACCACGAGCCCCGGCGACATCACCGTGCGCGTCTCCAACTCGACCGGCGAGAGCGGCTTGGCGACCGTAGCGGCCAACGAGCTGAAACAGCACGGCTTCAACATCACCGATCCCGACGACTACCCGGGACCGCTGGCCTCGACGACGGAGTTCTTCTCCGCGGGCAACGAGCAGGCCGCGGCCACCGTCGCGTCGTCGTTCTCCAATCCAACGATCGAACGGGTGACGGGCATGGGCACCACGATCCGGGTGGTGCTCGGGTCCGACTTCGCCTCGGTTGCTCCTCCGACGCCGAGCGGCTCGCCGATCCAGGTCCACGTGCTCAAGGGCACCAGCAGCGAACCCACCCACCTGCCAGAGGACCTGACGGTCACCAACGCCGCCGATACCACGTGCGAGTGACCCCGGAACCGTCATCGTGGCAGGTGGCATTCACCTTTCGTTCACCGTCGACGGCGTGACCGATCGGAGCGCCAGACCGTAGGCTTGGCGCATGCGTACCGCTTACCATGAGCAACTGACCGCCCTGACGGACCAGCTCGGCGAGATGTGCGGGCTGGCAGGCGCCGCCATGGAGCGCGCCACCCAGGCCCTGTTGCAAGCCGATCTGGCACTCGCCGAGCAGGTGATCACCGATCACGAGCAGATCGCCACCATGAGCACGCGCGCCGAGGAGGCCGCATTCGTGTTGCTGGCGTTGCAGGCGCCCGTGGCCGGTGACCTGCGTGCGATCGTGAGCTCGATCCAGATCGTCGCCGACGTCGACCGGATGGGCGCGCTCGCCCTGCACGTCGCCAAGATCGCAAGGCGCCGTCACCCACAGCACGCCCTGCCCGAAGAGGTCAACGGCTACTTCGCCGAAATGGGCAGGGTCGCAGTCGATCTCGGCCACAGCGCCCAGGAGGTTCTGGTGACGCGGGATCCGGAGAAGGCTGCGCGCATCCGCGAAGAGGACGACGCGATGGACGATCTCCACCGCCATCTGTTCTCGGTGCTGATGGATCGCGAGTGGAAGCACGGCGTCACGGCGGCCGTCGACGTGACGTTGCTGAGCCGGTTCTACGAGCGTTTCGCCGACCATGCGGTCGAGGTCGCGCGTCGGGTGATATTCCAGGTGACGGGCCGTTTCCCGGACGAGGAAGCCATCCCCGCTCCTCAGTGACGGGTGATCCGCACGCCGACCTTCGTGGTCGACAGCAGATCTCGAAGGACCTTCTCGAGCACCTGGAGCTTGCCGCCGCTGTAGGCCTGCAGGAAGAGAGATGCCGATGAAGGCAGCAGTGGTCGAGCAATGGGGTCATCCGCCCGTCTACACCGACCAACCCGAACCCCTCGTCCGCGACGGTACGGTCGTCGCCACCGTCGAAGCATCCGCGCTGACCAACCTCACCCGTGGGCTGATGTCGGGAAAGCACTACGCCAGCAAGGAAATCGACCTGCCCGCGATCCCAGGCGTGGACGGCGTAGCCCGTCTCGAGGACGGCACCCGCGTGTACGCCGGTGCCGTCAAGCCGTACGGCATGATGGCCGAACGCACGCTAGTCGACCCGGGCGGTGCGCTCGTCCTGCCCGACGACGTGGATTCCGTCACCGCAGCGGCCATCCCCAATCCCGGCATGTCCGCGTGGATGTCCCTGGAGTACGCGGCCGCGGTATCGCCCGGCGACAACGTCCTGGTCCTGGGGGCGACCGGTGTCACCGGCGCGATCGCGGTCCAGCTCGCCAAGTCGGCGTTTGGTGCGGGTCGGGTGGTCGTCGTGGGCCGGGACACCGCTCGACTCGACTGGCTACGGACCGTCGGCGCAGACGACTCCATCGCGCTCAAGTCCGAGAGCCTCAGCGAGCGGGTCGCGGCACTGCACGCCGAGCGCCCCTTCGACGCGGTGCTGGACTACCTGTGGGGCGAGCCCGCCGAGCAGACGCTCACGGCGCTGGCATCCAGTCACCCCGCCGCACACTTCCACGCCACCCGATTCGTCCAGATCGGCTCCATGGCCGGAATGACGATCGACCTGCCCGCAGGAATCCTGCGCAGCACCGGAATCACGTTGTCCGGCATAGGGATTGGCAGCGTGCCGCCCGATGTCACGGCCCGGGCGCGGACCGAGGCGCTCCCGCGGATGTTCGACATGATCGCCAAGGGCGAACTTCACCTGCGCACCCAGGCACGTCCGCTGGCCGACGTCGAGCGGGTGTGGGGCGCGGCGGAACCGGCGGCCACCCGG
>JAOPVI010000182.1 GCA_025966225.1 Mycobacterium sp.
CCGGTGAAATTGGCCAGACGAGCCTCGGTGTCCCCGGGCAGCGGGGCGGGCTCCGTGGTGCAAACCGCCATCGCTCCCCACAGCCGGCCCGCCACGACGATCGGGACGCCCACCGTCGAACGAATCCCGCCGCGACGGGCGGCCTCGGCGAGTTCGCCGTCTAGGTGTGAGAGGTCGTCAATGCGGGCCGCCCCGGAAGTCGTCCGCGCCAGCGCATGCACGTTCGTGCCGTCCAACGACCACCGCTTGCCGACGGGAAACAGGGAAGTCCCCGGCGGGAAGCTGGCGCACTCCGTTGCCGTGCCGTCGACCTCGTAGCGTGCAACGAGCGAGAACGGGATATTGACGACGCGGGCGACCTCCTCGGCGACTAGCGCGAACAGGTCGCGAGGCTCCGCTTCCTCCGCAACCAGGGTGGCAACACGGCGCAGCGCGCTCAACTCGTCGTTGGCCATCCGGCGGTCCGTGACGTCGCGGGCCACTCCGTACACGATGCCCGCTTCGGGCCGACTGCTCGTACTCCACTCGAACCAGCGCACCGATCCGTCGGTGCACACTTCGCGACACTCGAACCCAACGATGTCCTTGCCGGCGGCCAGTTCGGCCAGCACCGCCTCCACCGACTCGACATCATCGGGATAGACGTTATCCATGAACGGCCGAGCCAAAAGCTCCTCAAGGGTGTAGCCCAGGCTGCGGGCGAATGCCGGATTGGCGCGCCTCAGGTAGCCGTCGAACCCCGCGATGCAGAACGCATCATGCGAAAGATCGAAGAGCCCTACCAGCTCCTCGTCGAAGGACCCGCCCCGCTGAGCCATAACAACCCAGTCTGGCCCCGTTGATCGCGAAAGGCCACTCGTAACCGCCACCTCATTCCGCAGAGTGTGACCTCCCGATCGGTTCAGGAACTCTAAGGAGGGCGACGAAAGCGGCCCTAGGCCGGCTGCGTGCTCCGCGCTCCCAATGCAACTCGGAATCACTGACTGTCAAAGGGAGAACGACTCATTGCATTCTGAAGCTCGTCACGGAAACATCCAGCATGAGCTATGCCAACGGCCAGTGCCGTGAGAATCGGCTGCGCCTCAAACATGGAAGGCAGCACGTGTCAGGCGAGCAGCCTATCGGCGTTCCTGGCCGTCAGCTCTCGCCAGCTGGTGGCGCCGGGCGGCGGTGGGGCGGCGTCGATTGATGCCAATTGCGCATCAACGCCAGCAGCGGGGGCACAGCACGAATCGCTGCCGTAGACAGACACGGCAGGACGCCGTTCCCGATTCAGCTGCCAGTTCTCCCGGACGTCGCGGGCACTGCCCATATTTGGACGACGTGATTCATCAGATGAAAAACGGAGTAGGTTCTGGTAACCCGCCGTATTCGATCTCGCCGTATTCACCGGCCGGGAGGCGTCCGACCGAGTTCATGTGCAACCCTGATCGCGCTTCTCGGGGATCGACGCGGTTCGACGTCTGGTGTATCGACTGTCATCCCCGTGGCGCTGCAGGCCTTTACAGCGGGAATACCTGGCCATCTCTGGCGATGGTGGTGGTCCCGGAGAAGTTCTTCCTGATCTCGCCCAGCCATTCCGAGTCCGGGAGGTCCGGCGGGGCGTAGTGGCTCAGGATCAGATGACCGGGCTTAACGGCAGCAGCCACCTCGCCGACTTGCAATGCGGATGTGTGTGAGCTCGGCAGGTAGTTTGGCTGAAACTTGTTGTTGTAGTAAGCCGTATCGAGACTGAACATCGCCTCGTGCACCAGGATGTCAGTACCTCGGGCAAGGGCGATCACGTTGTCGGACTTGGTCGTATCACCGGAGAACGTGACCGAGACGGCGGATCTTTTCAGATCGAAACGAAACGCGAATGCCGGATACACGTCGTAATGCGGAACCAATATCGCTGTGACGGCGACGTTGTCATCGGACATCACCGGAAACGGATTCATACTCGGTGACCTGTTCTGGAAATCAGACCCCGGTGGAACCGTGATCTCGACCGGGTCGACCAGTGTCTGTATGTCGTTTCTGCCAAGGTCGCGGATGAAGATGTTGCTGGTGTAGGCGAACGCTTGCGTCAGCGCCGCGGTCGTTGCGGCGAGCCCGGGCGCGGGATTGGCGGGATCGACCGTGGGGGGATTGGGGTCGCCCACCTCGCTTGGGGGCAATCCGTCGGCGGGACCGGGACCGTATACCTGTACCGGCGGTCGATCCAACGCCGAGTTGGCACCACCAGAGACGAAGTAACTGAAGTAGTCGACGATGTGGTCGGTGTGCAGGTGCGTGATGAACATCGATTTGAGATTGCCGAATTGAAGCCCGGCATTCGTGAAGGCATTCAACGAGCCCAAGCCACAGTCGATCACATACAGGTCGTTGCCAATCTTGAGCGCCGACGAGATCCCGAATCTGCCGGGAACCGGTGGCGGCCCGGCTTGAACTCCTAGTGTGATCAGTGCGACGTCAGGCAACGTTGGCGCCGGCGCCTCGGGCAGCTGGGCGGCACTGGTTCCCGCTGCGCCCAACAGGCCGGCCCCCAGGACCGTCGATCCTGCCGCCGCCAGGGCGGCCCTTCGCGAGATCGTTCCGGTTCCGTATGCGCTTCCGCAGCCGCAGCCCCCTTGCATGTCGCTCACAGTAGTGCGTCCACCGTCGGCTGCGCAGGTACCCGGCGCATCGAGTGCAGCTCAGATCGTCCTGGCTCGTGGCTGCTATCGAACACACACGCGTCACGTCTACTGACACCGATGTAGCAGACTGGGGCCGCGGCTACAGAACCCCCGGGGGGTGGGTGTGCGTGCCCGGCAGCCCGCCAAACCCGTTGGGCTGCCGCATAAACGGCTCCGGTAACCCGCCATATTCGGTCGTCTCGTATTCGTCTCCGGGCAGAGTTGCCTCAGTGATTCTGTCTCTTCGGAGGGGCGATCTGACGCTAGGGGATGGAAGGGTCTCAGGGCTAGACCCGAGCCAGAATTCTGTCGGAGGTTGTGAAAGATCCTGGCGGAACATAGGTTCCGGGACTCCGAATGCTTGCAGTTCCTGCATTGAACTGGGATCACGTTGAAGCATGAACAGGCGGCTTTTCAGCAGTTACCGACGATCACGGGCCTCAACATGGATGGACAAAGCATGATGTTGGTTTGTTGCCCATCCACGTGGGAAGCCGCCGGTGGGCACAGATCCTCAGCCTCGTATGCGAGGGTCCGGTGAACCGCCGAGCTGATCAACGATGGTGATTCCAGCGCATCCACTCCTGTGAACCGGTTCGGCTAGTTCGAGGTCAGTCGATCAGGGCCTGCTCCTGCTGTTCCTTCGGTCGGTCAAGCGCTGAACCGCCCCAGCGATCTCGTGAGCAAAATCTTCTTGCCGGAAGTGCTTGCCGGGCAGCAAGATTGCGTCGTTCAACTCCCGCCGCCAGCTGGGCTTGAACTCCGTGATATCGCCAGCTCAGCGCCGCGTCCCGCGCGCCCCACACGATCTGCTCCGGGTAGTGAGGGCTGCGCACGGTGGCCACGTAGCGGCGCTGCTTAGATTCGGCGTACCGGAGAACAAGGCGGCGCCTTCGCCCTGGCAGGCCTCGTCCTTGGCTACCTCGGGATAGCCGGTCTGATCGTCGGGGTGTTGATCGTGGTCGCGAAAACTTGTAGCCCTGAGATTCATACCCGCTGTCAGGCGCTAAGTCGGCCGTGGCTCCGGTCGCCCCGGGGGGAGGGGATGGGGCCATCCGGTCGCGGTCGTATCCGCACGTGGTTGTCACTGGTAACGGGGCATGCTGGTCGGCGACTCATTCACCGTCAGAGAAGCGACAGCAGTGCAGATCCATGCCTTCGTTGCCACTCCTGCCCGCCCCGACGCGGCGCGGCAGTGCGTAGCGTTTGACAATCCATGCAATTTGCAAACCGCGTTGCCCCGCGACCAAGGCCGTTCACTGTTAGCTACAGCAGCAACCCCCCGAACCCGAAGACCCGAGGGGTTGCTCTTGTGGGAGAGCCTTACTATTTGGGCGGTGGCGGTGGCGGTGGCGGCGTCGCAGGCTTGGCGCAGGGGTGATGGCTCAGCGGGGTGCCGGGGTCGGTGGCGGTGCTGCCGGTGCGGGTGGTGCCGCCACTCTTGTTGCAGCCGACTTTGGCGAAAGTGCCGGCGACCTTGCAACCGTCCGGTGCGCCGCTGCCGGGCCCAGCGAACGCTGTCGCTGCGGGCGCCACCAGCAGCATCCCGGCTGCCAGCAGTCCCGTCCCTATTGCTAATCGCGCCCTCATGGGCCGTTGTATCGCGTGTTGTGCCATGTCGGTTCCCTTCCCCCCGGTGGCTTGCGCCATCGTCAAATTTTGCTGACGTGAATAAGGGTACGACCGCTCACAACACTTTCCTAGCAAACTTGCAGAATCAAGCAAACCCGGCCGGGGCCGCTATGCCGCGCCCGCCGACGCCGAGCGCCTGGCCGCCCTGGGTCCCGACGGCTGGTCGACGGGTGCGCCGGGAGCTGCCGGAGTCCACGGGCTTAGCCCCACTGGCTGGCGCAGTGAGTGTTACACACGGCGCGAGCTGCGAAATACGTTGTGGAACAGAATATTAAAACGAAAACGGTGAGGTTTACTGGTAACTCGCCATATTCGATGCCGCCGTATTGCTGCGCGTGCGGTCGCTGTGGAATCGTCGAGCGGCGCTGATGGGGGAGGCCGGTGAATCACGTCGTTCGGCGCCGAAATGTCGTGGCGGTTTCAATTGAGCAATGGAACCGCAGCCAACCCGCGATGCGAGGGCCGATATCGACTGCGTGGCTCTAGTGTTGGCTGCTGTGGCCGGACTGGACAGTTGTGTGACGCGCTGGAGGGTGGCGCTGCACGTAATAGTTACGTTGTTGATAGTTGTCACCTCTGGACTAGCGATCACCCCGGTGGCTCATGCGGCTGCCGCCGCGGCGAGGCTGTCGGTGTCATCGACGTGGCAGACCGGTTTTATCGCTCACTTCACCATCGTCAACGCGAGCACGGCGCCGATGACGGATTGGCGGCTCGAATTCGACTTGCCGGCGGGTGAATCCGTCTCGCATACGTGGAGTAGCACCCTTGTGCAATACGGCACGCACTATGTGCTCACCCCCGTGAATTGGAATCGCATCATTGCGCCGGGCGTTTCGGCCACAGGCGGTCTGAGAGGCGTGCTGACCGGCTTCTACACGCCACCGTCGAATTGTGTGCTCAACGGGCAATACCCCTGCACCTAGAGGCTTTTGTGCGCCGGGGTTCGACCACTCCGATGCCCGCCGCCTGCGTTCCGCTTGAGCGATTCGGTCGTAGTCCCGGCCAGGCGAGCGGTTCAGCCGAGATTTGACCCACACCGAAGGAAGACGCGAGAGTGAGCCAATGAGGACGATCGCATACCGCCACACGGCAGTCGTCGGCGTGGCCGTCGTCGCATTGATCACCGTGGGGTGCAGCAATGACAAGAGCGTCTACGCGTCGTCGCCGCCGCAGGTCGGGTTGATCGCCACCTCCGAGACTGAAGCCCCGCCCACCGAAGTGAAGCTCACCGGGGAGAGAGACGTCGAGGTGACGCTGACCGGTCCGATTGCGGCCAAGTACGCGTCGGCAAC
>JAOPVI010000241.1 GCA_025966225.1 Mycobacterium sp.
TGATGCCGACGGCACCGTCGAGCTTGACGTAGTTGAGGTCGTTCTCCTTGGCCTTGAGCTCCAGCGGGTCGGTGGCGTCCTTGTCCTCGAACTCCTCGTGGCCGGGCTGACGGAAGTCGGCGTTGCCATCGAGCGTGACCTTGCCGTCCAGCGCGAGGATCTGATCGTCGGGCGTGCGCACCAGTGGGTTGACCTCCACCAGCGTGGCGTCCTCGCCGACGAACACGTCCCACAGCTTGGAGATGGTCACGGCCGCGGCGTCGAGCACCTCCGCGGGCAGGTGGCCCTGCTCGGCGATCGAACGGGCGGTGGCCAAGTCCACACCCTTGACGGCGTTGACGGGGACCTTGGCGAGCCGCTCAGGCTTCGTGGCGGCCACCTCTTCGATCTCCATGCCGCCCTCGACCGAGCACATCGCCAGATACGTGCGGTTGGAGCGGTCGAGCAGGAAGGAGATGTAGTACTCCTCGGCGATGTCGCTGGCCTCGGCGACGAGCAGCTTCTTCACGACGTGGCCCTTGATGTCCAGACCGAGGATGTCGTTGGCGTACCGGTAGGCGTCGTCGGGGGTGGCGGCGTACTTGACGCCACCGGCCTTGCCGCGGCCTCCGACCTTGACCTGTGCCTTCACCATCACGGGCTTGCCGATTTCCTCGGCGATGGCCTTAGCGTCGTCGGCGGAGTCGGTCACCCGGCCCGGCGTGCTGGGGACGTCGTGCTTGGCGAACAGCTCTTTGGCCTGGTATTCGAATAGATCCATGCGCTTCCCAAATCTCCCTGTCTGTCTGCGATGACGATGGAACTGACTACTGAGGTCTGCGCCTGAATGGCTCGGAGGAACTTTATCCACACGCGCCGGACGCTCCGGCACCGCCTACCACTCATGTGGTAGATCTCACCGCCGGAATGTAGTGATACGGATCACAAACGCTGACGGAATTCCCCCACGGGTTGCCACCAACATTGGATTTTGGTTAACGTGCCTGTGGTCCAGATAACGGTCAGGTCACGACGAGAAGGACATTTCGGTTGGCTGAGCAGAGTTCGTCCAAGTCTTCGCAGGGAGCTTCGACGACGGCTTGGGATCCGGACGTCACTGACATCATCCCGTTCAACGAGTACGGCGACCTGACCGACTTGGATGATGACCTCGATTTTTGCAACACTTCCGCGTTCGATCGCGAATTCCGCGTCAACCGCGCCCCCGAGCTCGATGACTGCCATCACACCGACGACCTGATCCCGCTGCGGCTTGCTGTGCCGTCGGAGTTCCGCTCGCATACGGGCGACGAACGCCGTCCCAGGGCCTACCGCGACAGTCACACCGACGTCAGCGACGGCATGGCGGCCACCGACGTCATCGACATGAGTCGTGGCGGCGCCCATCGCAAGCTCGACAACGGCCACGTCAAGGGTCGCCTGGTGGCCGCTGCCATGGCCGTGGGCGCAACCGCGGCCGCGGGCTACTCGATGGCCACTGCCACCAACACCCCGACCGCCGACGCCATGGTCGCCGCGGGGCCCAACGCGTTCGTCGACGGCAGCAATATCAGCGGCTCGGTCGACGGTATGCAGATCGTCTCCATTGCACCCGTCGCGGACTTCAGCGTGCACAGCGAGGAGGCCGCGAACGGGGCCGCCTTCGCCGCGGAGCGCGCCGAGCGCGAGGCGCGCCAGATGCGCCCGCTGTTCGTCTTTCCGACCAAGGGCGTGTGGACGTCGGGGTTCGGCTACCGGTGGGGCGTCCTGCATGCCGGCATCGACATCGCCAACTCGATCGGGACGCCGATCTACGCCGTCGCCGACGGCGTGGTGACCGACGCAGGACCCACCGCGGGCTATGGCGCCTGGGTCAAGATCCGGCACGCCGACGGCACCGTGTCGCTGTACGGCCACGTGAACACGTGGCTGGTCAGCCCTGGCCAGAAGGTCATGGCAGGCGATCAGATCGCCACCATCGGCAACCGCGGCAACTCCACCGGACCGCACTGTCACTTCTCGGTGCTGCGCAACGGAACCGACTTCATCGACCCGGTGCCGTGGCTCGCCCAGCGGGGGCTCAGCCCGGGCAAGTACGTCGGCTGATAGTTGACCTCCGGCCCATATCCTGGCCAGCCCGTCTGATCCGACGCGTACGCTAGGCAGCAGTGTCCGCTCCTATTCCTGCTCCGGAAGACGATGCTGAGCCCAAGACCAGCATCATTCGTCGCCATCCCACGGGTTCGTTTCCTGCGCTCGACGAGCCTGCACCGGAAGAGGCCGCGACCAGCTACCTTCTCCGCGTCACCCCGAGGGCAGCCGTTTCACCAGCCCCGGCCACCGTCCGCTCCAGCCCGCTGGCAGCGTCGGCTACCGCCGCGGTCAGCATCATCAGCGGTTGGGCCACCGCCGTCATCGCAACCTCGTTGATCGCCGGATGGTGGCGGACCGACCAATTGTTCTGCGTGGCAATCGGATTCCTCACCGCGGTATCCGCGGCCGCCACCATCGGCGGCCTGATCGCGCTACTGCTGCGCCGACGGATCGGGCGCGTGCTCATCGTCGTCGGCTCCTTCGTCGCGGTGATGATCTTCGCCGGGCTGTTCGTAGCGGGCGCCAAGCTGCCGCCCGTCGTCTACGCCATTCCCGTGCTGCCCGTCGCGAGCGTGCTGCTGGCGCTGCTGCCCGTCACCGGACGCTGGTGCCGCTGAGCCCGTCAGATCTTCTGGATGGGCGCGTGGTTGTGCATCAGCTTGACCCGGCCCGCGCTTCCGAAGTCGATGAGCGACATCGCGGATTCGCCAACCCCGGAGACCTCTTCGACGCGCCCCAGTCCGTACTTGTCGTGGGTGACGCGGTCGCCCGCTTCCAGCGTGATCAACGGCCGGTTGCGCGCGGCCGACGTGCGCGCGGGCGACGGACGCGGTGTGCCGAACCGGCCCGCGTTGCCCATCGGCGCGCTGAAGCCCGAGGCAGGTGAATCCGTGCGTCGCCAGTCGATGAGCTCCTGTGGGATCTCCCGCAGGAAGCGCGATTCCGGATTGAGCATCGGCTGGCCCCACGACGACCGGACCTTGGCCCGGCTCAGGTACAGCCGCTCCCTTGCCCTGGTGATGCCGACGTAGGCAAGCCGCCGTTCCTCCGACAGTTCCGTCGGATCGCCGAGCGCCCGCATGTGGGGGAACATGCCGTCCTCCCA
>JAOPVI010000261.1 GCA_025966225.1 Mycobacterium sp.
GTGCTGCCGTGGGACGGCCGCGACCATTACCTGGCCGGCGTGTATCGCACCGCGCTCGCGACGCGCGCCGACGAGCTGATCGCCGCGGGCGAACGCAGCATGCGTGCCCTCGTGACCGGCTCCGACACCCAGCGCGTGGTGATGCCGGAACAACGGTCGCTGACCAACGTCAACACCGCCGCCGATCTCGTTTAATTCGTTCCAGCAAATTGCGAATTAGATCATCAATTTTCGCGAATTAGTGCTCAGTCCATTTAATGAACACTTTGTGTGACGGTTGTGGCGTGTTGTTCACGTGATAATTCGTCGCGTCAATCCCGACCCCCGCCGAACGGCTCGGAAGCGAGAAGTTCAAACCCGTTGTAGCCATTGCGATCTCGGAAGCGACGGGCAAGCGGGTGGCTCACGACCGTTGGGACGTATTGAGCTTCAATTGAGCCGGTCCGGCGTAGAGGTAATGGGATTGACGTGATGGTGGTTCCGCAGACCAGTGGGGCGCCCGGAGTTGCTGCGCCTGGTTGGCCGTGACGATGGGTACGGGCCACGCCTAGCGATGAAATAGTCTGGTATTCATAGCTATAACGCCCGGTAGATTCTTCGGCGTTTTGCCATCGGTTCAGACGCCGACCATCAAGCGTAGTCGGCGCCATGCCGGAATCAATTGGCTAGCAGAGATATTGGATGTCCAAGGCCGATCCGTCCTCCGCTCGAGTCAAGAGCGAACGTTTGGGCCCGCGGTGGCTCAAATGCAACATTTAGGCTTGCCGCACAAGCAATCTCGGCGTCACGGGCGCTGGTGAGGTGCAGACTCCTGTGTGCCAGCTCACAAAATCGTGGTGAGATGGCTCACGTCCACGCATTGGTGTGCACATCGGCGTTTGATCCCAGAACGCTGCGGTGACCTGCACGGATGCCGCATAGCCGCGATCGTGATCCATCCGTTATCTGACGGCGACACGGATCAGGCGAAACATGACTTTGCATCAAAAGGTTTGTAACGTCCACTCGTCTCCCTTGGAGCAAATAATTTCATTACCACGAACCTGTGTGTGAGTGGGGCTGCGGACACCCGGTTGAACCCGGTGCCGTGCGGCCGCCGGGCCTTGCGCCCGGCGAGGCGATCCGTCCTCCCGCTGTCGAGCCCGACCGAGAAGGCCCGACCCAAACCATTCGCCTGCCCAGGCAGGCTCCTGCGTCCGCCGAGTGCGGCGTAGTTGGTGCGCGCTTGGCGAAAGGATCGAAGTTGAAGAAGATCGGCAAGAGTTTTGGCTTGGCGACCATCGCTGGGGCGCTCGTCGTGGCCCCGATGGCTGCATTGACGATGGGCGCCGGCACCGCGAGTGCTGAAGTGAACTGGGATGCCGTCGCAGCCTGCGAGTCGGGCGGCAACTGGCACACCGCCACCGGTAACGGTTACTACGGTGGTCTGCAGTTCACCATGGGCACCTGGCACTCCAACGGTGGCTCGGGTTCACCGCACAATGCGAGCCGCGAGGAGCAGATTCGCGTCGCCAACAACGTGCTCAAGACCCAGGGCATCCGGGCGTGGCCGGTCTGCGGCCGCCGGGGGTAAGTTCCAGCACCACTTTTGCGGGATAGCGGCGCCAGGCGACACGCCCGGCGCTGCTTTCTCTTTTCCCCCTCCTACCTCACCGTTCTCGATTTTCCATTACGTAACGGTAAAGAACTTCTGACTCTTGTGTAACAGGTGAGCTCGGTCACGCGAATTACCGTTTGACCGCGTCAATAACGCACAGCTTTGCAGCGGTCCTCGTGTCAAACGGTCGGGGAAGGACCGCACATGATCGCTCGCAGCACGACTCGCAGAACCGTCAAGCTCGCAGTTCTGATCGGCGCATTCGCCGCGGTGGCCATGGGGATGTGCGCACTGTTTGCGGCCGCGCCCGCCCGCGCCGACTCCATGAACTGGGATGCCGTCGCCCAATGTGAATCGGGCGGCAACTGGGCTGCCAATACCGGCAACGGCCACTACGGCGGCCTTCAGTTCAAGCCATCCACCTGGTCCTCGAATGGCGGATTCGGTTCGCCTTCGATGGCCCCGCGAGACGAGCAGATCCGCGTCGCGGAGAACGTGCTGGCCAGCCAGGGTCCCGGCGCCTGGCCCACCTGCGGCTCCCGCGGAGGGTCCCCGGTGCTCTGGGACGCGCCTGCGACGCCCGCCACGACCGGTTGCAGCCTGATCCGGCCCGGCGGAATCCTCGGGATCATCGACCTCCGCCAGATCTGCTCGATGTTCCTGCGCCCGCTGGCGACGCTGGCCCAGCCGCGAGGCTGAACGCATTGCCGTTGTCTCCAGCACCGGGGGTTGCATCCGGTGCATCTGCTGGCAGGAAACGGGCTCTGCCCCGTCCATTTAGAGATGATCGACCCGTCGTCGTGAACCTTGACGCCGTATTTACGCCGCATGCTGTTCGGCGCGGCGTGTCCACTCACCGAAGGTTTCGCCGACGACCCGGTCGAACCGCGCCCGGAGTCCACTCGTACGTAGCCGGACTCAGACCCGCGGGAGCACGAACGCCGACCGGGCGGCCACCGACGCCAAGTGACGCGTCAGAATCGATTCCGGCACCAGGCGCGACGCGCGCATCGCCAGCTCGCTCACGAAGACGGGCCGAACGTTGACGAGCTGGCCGATCAGCTTCGATTCCCTGGCCAGCGCCAACGCGCGTGGTCGCCTGGCGGTCACGAATCGGGTGAAGGCCGTCGCCGGGGAGGAATCCTGCTCGAGGCAGTGCGCGAGGATCGCCGCGTCCTCCAGGCCCTGGCAGCCGCCTTGGCCCAGGTGTGGACGCATCGGGTGCGCCGCATCGCCGACGAGCACGATCGGTCCGCGTGACCACTGCCTGGCCCGGTCACGGTCGTAGAGGTCGTTGCGCAGCACGTCATGTGGATCGGTCGCCGCCAGCACCGTCGGGATGGGGTCGGACCACGAGTCGTACTTCGACCGCAGGTGGGCCAGTTCACCGCCCGGCGCGGTACGGCCTTCGGGGCCACGCTCGGTGGCGAACCAGTAGGTGTGGTGGGGTCCGAGCGGTACGTGGCCGAACTCGGTTCCGGCGCCCATGGTTTCGCCGGCCAGCTGCGGGTCGAGGGCGTGGGTCGCGACGCCACGCCACGCGGTGTAGCCCGCATACCGCCGGTTCAGCGTGCCGTTGAGGTGACGGGCCACCACCGAGCCCACCCCGTCGGCACCGACAACCGCGTCGGCGTCGCGTGTCGTGTTGTCCGACAAGGTGATCCGAACTCCGGATGCGTTTGCGACGAGGTCTGTCGCGGCCAGTCCGGATTCGATGGTGCCCTCGTCCAGCGCATCGGCCAGCAGCGCCATGAGCACGGACCGCCGCACCACCACCAAGGGCTCGCCAAGAGCCTTGACCATGCGTTCGGGGGCGGGCTGACGTAGCCACGTTCCGTCGTGCCAGCGCATGGCGCCTGCCGTGACCCGGCCGCCTGCGTCCCGCACCGCGGCTCCGAGGCCGATTTCGTCCAGCGCGGCAAGCGCGTTCGGCCAGATGCTGATGCCTGCACCCGACGAGGTGTCGACGCGCTCTTCGACGATGGTCACGTCGTGGCCGCGGCGTTGCAGGCCGACGGCCGTCGCAAGTCCTGCGATGCCTGCACCGATGACGAGGATCCGTTGTGTCACATGATGAAACTAGTCGGCGGCCTCAAAGGTCGAATACGAGCAGCGTGCTCGACGCGGTGGCCACCACTGCGCCGGTGCCGTCGGTGACGACGCCTTCCGTGAACCCGACCCGGGAGCCGGCCTTGACCACCGTTCCCGTCGCGGTCAGGAGTCCATTGCCGGGTCGGACGGCCCTGAGGTAGTTCACCTTGATCTCGATGGACGTGTAGCCCTTGCCTTGGGGAAGCGTGCTGTGAAGCGCGCAGCCGGCGACTGAGTCCAGCAGCGTGCAGACCAGGCCGCCGTGAATCGCGCCGATGGGGTTGTAGGCGGACTCGTCGGGTCGGCACGTGAACACCACCTTCCCGGGTTCGGCTGCGGCCAAGGTGAATTCCATCAGCCCGGAGATCGGCGGCGGGGGCAGTGTGCCGTCGACCATAGCCCGTAGGTAGTCGAGGCCCGCCATCGAAAGGCCTCGCGCCGTGGTGGGTTTCGGGTCGTGCCAGGTGACGACCTTGGAGCGTTGCTCGCCCCAACCTTGGTCGGTGGTGGCCTCGGTCAGTTCGGCGGTCACGGGGTCTCCTTCTGGTGTTCGGCTCGATCGGCAAAGGTCCGATATCTGCGTGGTCGGTCCGGGTCACCGGCGCCCACGACGTGGTCCTTGCCCCATGCCAACAGGGCGTCGAGCACGGGTATCAGCGCTTGACCGGAATCGGTGAGCCGGTACTCGTCGCGCGGCG
Organism: Mycobacterium sp.; assembly: GCA_025966225.1. Taxonomy (GTDB): domain Bacteria; phylum Actinomycetota; class Actinomycetes; order Mycobacteriales; family Mycobacteriaceae; genus Mycobacterium. The sequence goes on from JAOPVI010000261.1 coordinate 4,387, forward strand.
GCGCCGTCTGATAGGGCACGCGGGTGATGACTCCGGCCTGTTCCAGCGTCCTGAGCCTGGCGGCGATGCGATCGCGAGGCGCGCCCGTGCCGCGCACGATGTCGCTGAACCGATGGGCTCCCAGCGCGATTTCCCGCACGACGAGCAGTGCCCACCGTTCGCCGACGACCTCGAGGGCGGCCGCGATCGGGCACGGCCTGCCAGGCAGCGTGGCGAGCGGCACGGCGGTCATCAGCCCAGCGTGCCACCCGTTGGTTTGAAAATCAAACTGACGAGGCCGACTGCCGTCGCGGAGCCGGCTGTTGGAGTTGCGGACACCGAGCCGATCCCGCTGTGCTACCAACGGAACGTGACCTCGACCCCATTCGACGACCTCGACGCCTACCTCGCCCTCGCTCGGGTGTCCGGTCTGGTCGTGTCACGTGACGGAACCCGAGCCGTGACTACGGTCGACGAACTCAACGAACAACGCACCGAATACATCAGCGCGCTATGGGAACTCGACCCGGCCGGCGAGCGCCCCGCACATCGGCTCACGCGAGGCGCGAAGGGCGAATCGGCGCCCGCCTTCACCGCGGACGGCGACCTGCTGTTCGTCGCGACACGGCCCGGATCGAACGCCAAGGGTGACGACGAACCGACCAAGTCGCTGTGGCAACTCCCCGCGGCGGGCGGCGAAGCCCTCGAGCTGCTGGCCTTGGCCGGCGGTGTCGACGGCGTCCACACCGCGCGCGCCGCCGACGTCACGCTCGTCACCGCAGCATTGCTGCCATCGGCCACCGACACGGAGGACGACAAGCGCCTGCGCGCTCTGCGCAAGGATGCCAAGGTCTCGGCGGTACTGCATACGGGCTATCCGGTGCGGCACTGGGACCACGACATCGGCCCGGCGCAGCCGCACCTACTCGAGGTTGCCGGCGGGCTGGAGCGAAGCGACTCGGGGAATGCATCGAGCGTCCGCGACCTGACGGCCGACCCGGCCCAGGGCCTGCGCGACGCGAGCCTCGACGTCAGCGGCGATGGGCGGGTCGTCGTCACGTCTTGGCAGGTGCCCGGTCCCGGCGCCTCGATCCGGTCCGTGTTGATGCGCATCGACGTGGCGACCGGAAAGCGGACCGTCCTGGTCGACGACCAGGGGGCCGATCTGTTTGCGCCCGCGATCTCACCCGACGGAACGATGGTCGCATTCCTTCGCGAGACGACGTCTACGCCCGCTGCGGCGCCGCGAATCACCCTGTGCTGGATGCGCTTCGGCGAAGCCTTCGTCGAACTGGACAGCTGGGACCGGTGGCCCACTTCGGTGACGTGGGCCGTCGACGGAGCGACGTTGATCGTGACGGCCGACGAGCACGGCCGCGGGCCGATCTTCGCAGTCGAGCCCGCCACGTCGACGGTCACCAGGCTCATCGACGACGACTACGGCTACACCGACGTCCGGGCCGCCCCCGGCGGAGTGCTCTATGCCTTGCGCAACTCGTATGCCGTGCCGCCACATCCGGTACGCATCGACCCAGGTGGCTTCGTGTCGGCGCTCCCGTGCGTCGAAACACCCACGCTGCCAGGTGACTTGACCGAAATCATCACCACCGCCACGGACGGCACCACCATCCGCTCGTGGCTGACGCTGCCCGCGGGCGATGGCCCGGCTCCGCTGGTGCTGTGGATACACGGCGGACCACTGGGCAGCTGGAACGCGTGGCACTGGCGGTGGAATCCGTGGCTGCTCACCGCACACGGATACGCCGTGCTCATGCCCGACCCGGCCCTGTCGACGGGCTACGGGCAAGAGTTCATCCAGCGCGGCTGGGGAGCCTGGGGCGCCGCCCCCTACACCGACCTGATGGCCGCGACCGACGCGGCGTGCGCCCACCCCCGGGTGGACGAAACCCGCACCGCGGCGATGGGCGGGTCGTTCGGTGGATACATGGCCAACTGGATCGCCGGACAGACCGACCGGTTCGACGCCATCGTCACCCACGCCAGCCTGTGGGCGCTGGATCAGTTCGGGCCGACGACCGACGGCGCGTATTGGTGGCGGCGCGAGATGACGGCGGAGATGATGGACCAGAACTCCCCGCACCGCCACATCGACGCGATCAGCACACCGATGTTGGTGATCCACGGCGACAAGGACTATCGCGTGCCCATCGGAGAAGGGCTTCGGCTGTGGTACCAGTTGCTGGCCGAGTCCACGCTGCCCGCTGCCGACGATGGCACCAGTCCGCACCAGTTCCTCTACTTCCCGACGGAGGGACATTGGGTGCTCGCTCCGCAGCACGCCAAGATCTGGTACCAGGTGGTGACCGCATTTCTCGATCAGCACGTGCGCGGCCTCCCCGGCGACGTGCCGGAGCTCCTCGGCTGACGCGCTCGGGGGCGGGTAAACCGGCCGGTAGGTTGGGCCCATGTCCAAGGATCAGCGTGAATTCGACATCATTCTGTACGGCGCGACAGGCTTCGTCGGGAAACTGACGGCTCAATACCTGGCAAAAGCGGGCGGCGCGGCCCGCATAGCCCTTGCTGGCCGGTCGCTCGACAAGTTGAGCGCGGTGCGAGACACCCTGTCCGAATCGGCAAGGGCCTGGCCGTTGATCGCCGCGGATGCCTCGTCTCCCGCGACGCTGAGCGCAATGGCGAAGCGCACGCGCGTGGTGGTCACCACCGTCGGCCCGTACACGAAGTACGGGTTGCCCTTGGTCGCCGCGTGTGCGGAAGCTGGGACCGACTACGCCGACCTCACGGGCGAGACGATGTTCATTCGCGAGAGCATCGACCGCTACCACGAGCAGGCGCAGGACGCCGGGGCGCGCATCGTGCCATCGTGCGGATTCGACTCCATCCCTTCGGATCTCACCGTGTTCGCGCTGTACCGGCGGGCATCGAATGACGGGGCAGGCGAACTTGGCGAGACCAACTTCGTGATGCGCGCCATGGCTGGCGGCGTGTCCGGCGGCACCGCCGCCTCGATGATCGAGGTCATGTCGACGATGTCGGCCGACCCCGAGGCGCGGCGGCTGATGAACGATCCCTACACCCTGACCACCGACCGTGCGGCGGAACCGGAACTGGGACACCAGTCAGACACCCCAATTCGCCGCGGGCGCGAGATCGCCCCCGAGTTGGACGGCATCTGGACGGGCGCCTTCGTCATGGGCGCGACCAACTCGCGGATCGTCCGCCGCAGCAACGCATTGCTGGACTGGGCCTACGGCCGCAAGTTTCGCTACGCGGAGAACATGAGCATGGGCTCGTCGGTGGTTGCTCCGGTGGCCGCGGCAATGGGCACCGCAGGCAATGCCGCGGTGCTCGGGTTGGGCAGCCGCTACTTCAACAAGCTGCCGCGGCGCCTGGTGGAGCGCATCGCGCCGACGCCAGGAACCGGTCCGAGTGAACGGACGCGGGACAAGGGCCACTATCGGGTGGAGACCTACACCACCACCTCGCGCGGTGCGCGCTACCGCGCCACGATGGCCCAGCAGGGCGACTTCGGCTACAAGGCGACGTCGGTTTTGCTGGGGGAGTGCGGCCTTGCGCTCGCCTTCGACCGCGACCGACTCACCGACCTGCACGGCGTATTGACCCCGGCGGCCTGCATGGGCGATGCGCTGCTCGCACGATTGCCCGCTGCCGGAGTGGTCTTGGAGACCGAGCGGTTGAACTGACGGGCATTCACATCGGGGCGCGCGGAACGCCTGTCAGCGAAGATCGAAACGACTAGTGTCGCAGGCGCAATTGAGCGCATTCAAGCGACGAAGGTGGACTTTCCATGGCCGGTCTCGACGATCTCTTCGCAGAGATCCCCGTACAGGACATCGCGAGCAAGCTCGGGGTTGATGAAGGTGAGGTCACCTCGGCGATTCACACGCTGGTGCCCGCGCTCGTCGGTGGCGTTCAACACAACGTCCAATCCAACGACATCGACTCGAGCAAGCTCGAATCGGCAGTGGACACGCAGGCTGCCAGCGGTCTGCTCGACGGCGGCGTCAGCGTCGATCAGGTCGATCAGCACGAGGGCGACAAGATCGTTGCCAACATCTTCGGCGGAAACGACAGCAATCAGGTCGCGTCGGCGTTGGCCGGCGGCGGTGTGGGCAGCAGCGATCTGATCAAGAAGCTGCTCCCGATCCTCGCCCCGATCGTGTTGGCCTACATCGGCAAGCAGCTGACCAAGGGCGGCGGCGCTGCGGCGCCCGCCCAGCAAGCCGCGGGCGGCGGCGGCCTTGGTGACGTCTTGGGCAGCATCCTCGGCGGCGGCGCAGGCGGTGGCGGCGGAAACAACGCCCTCGGCAGCATCCTCGGCAGCGTGCTCGGAGGCGGCGGTGGCCAAGGCGGTACGGGCGGCGCGCTCGGCGAGATCCTGGGTGGGTTGTTGGGCGGGAAGAAGTAACCTCCGCGAGCAGACGTAAAAGCCCCCGCACGCCCGGCGTGTCGGGGGCTTTTACGTCTGTTCGCGAATGCTTCCTAGACTGTTGAGGTGACTGCCACCTCGAAGCCCGCCGCTGTGCCTTCTGTTTTGGGCCCTGGGGCGCAAGCGCTGCCCAAGACGTGGGATCCGAGCGCGGTAGAGGGCGACCTGTACGAGGGCTGGGTGGCCGCCGGGTACTTCACCGCGGACGCCTCGAGCGGCAAGCCCCCGTATTCGATCGTGCTTCCGCCGCCGAACGTCACCGGCAATCTGCACATGGGCCACGCGCTGGATCACACGTTGATGGATGCGTTGACACGCCGCAAGCGCATGCAGGGCTACGAGGTGCTGTGGTTGCCCGGCATGGACCACGCAGGCATCGCCACCCAGAGCGTGGTCGAGAAACAACTCGCGGTCGACGGCAAGACCAAGGAGGACTTCGGCCGCGAGCTGTTCATCGACAAGGTGTGGGAATGGAAGCGCGAGTCCGGTGGCACCATCGGGTGGCAGATGCGCGCGCTCGGCGACGGTGTCGACTGGAGCCGCGACCGGTTCACCATGGACGACGGCCTGTCCAGGGCCGTCCGGACCATCTTCAAGCGGCTTTACGACGCCGGGCTGATCTATCAGGCCGAGCGCCTGGTCAATTGGTCTCCGATGCTGGAGACCGCGATCTCCGACCTTGAGGTCAAGTACGAGGACGTCGAGGGCGAACTGGTGTCGTTCCGGTACGGCTCGATGAACGACGACGAACCTCACATCGTGGTGGCGACCACCCGCATCGAGACCATGCTGGGGGACACCGCGATCGCCGTGCATCCCGACGACGAGCGGTACCTGGCGATGGTCGGTACGACGTTGCCGCATCCGTTCTTGAATCGTGACATCGTCATCGTTGCCGATGCTCACGTCGACCCCGAATTCGGTACCGGCGCAGTCAAGGTCACCCCCGCGCACGACCCCAACGACTTCGAGATCGGCCTGCGACACAAGCTTCCGATGCCGTCGATCATGGACACGAAGGGCCGGATCACCGACACGGGAACCGAATTCGACGGAATCGACCGGTTCGACGCACGGGTCGCGGTCCGCGAGGCGCTCGCGGCCCAGGGCCGGATCGTCGAGGAGAAGCGGCCTTACCTGCACAGCGTCGGACACTCCGAGCGCAGCGGCGAACCCATCGAGCCGCGGCTGTCGCTGCAGTGGTGGGTCGAGGTCGAGTCGATGGCGAAGGCCGCAGGTGATGCGGTCCGCAACGGAGACACGGTCATTCACCCCGCCAGCCTCGAGCCCAGGTGGTTCGGCTGGGTGGACAACATGCACGACTGGTGCATCTCTCGGCAGCTCTGGTGGGGACACCGCATCCCCATCTGGCACGGTCCGGATGGCCAGAAGGTCTGCGTCGGACCCGACGAGACGCCGCCGGAGGGCTGGGAGCAGGACCCCGACGTGTTGGACACGTGGTTCTCGTCGGCGCTGTGGCCGTTCTCGACCATGGGCTGGCCCGACCGCACTCCCGAACTCGAGAAGTTCTATCCCACAAGCGTGCTCGTGACCGGTTACGACATCCTGTTCTTCTGGGTCGCGCGCATGATGATGTTCGGCACGTTCGTCGGCGACGACGCCGTGCTCACGCATGACGGGCAGCGGGGCCCCCAGGTGCCGTTCGAGAACGTCTTCCTGCACGGACTGATCCGTGACGAGTTCGGTCGCAAGATGAGCAAGTCCAAGGGCAACGGCATCGACCCGTTGGACTGGGTGCAGACGTTCGGCGCGGATGCCTTGCGGTTCACCCTGGCTCGCGGCGCCAGCCCGGGCAGTGACATGTCCATCGGCGAGGACCACGCCCGCGCGTCGCGCAACTTCGCCACCAAGCTCTTCAACGCCACCAGGTTCGCGCTGATGAACGGGGCGGCGCCCGCGCCGTTGCCCGGCGCCGACGAGCTCACCGATGCCGACCGCTGGATTCTCGGCCGGCTGGAAGAGGTGCGCGCCGAAGTAGATGATGCGTTCGGCTCATACGAGTTCAGCCGGGCCTGCGAGGCGCTGTACCACTACGCATGGGACGAATTCTGCGACTGGTACCTCGAACTGGCCAAGGTGCAACTCGCCAGCGCGCCGAACGGGCCAACCAACGCCGTGTTGGCCGCGGTGCTCGACACCTTGCTCAAACTGCTACACCCGGTGATGCCGTTCGTCACCGAGACGCTGTGGAAGACGGTGACCGGAGGCGAGTCGGTCGTGATCGCGGACTGGCCGCAACCGTCCGGCTACGGGCTTGACGCGGTCGCGGGCGCACGCATCGCGGACATGCAGAAGCTCGTCACCGAAGTGCGCCGGTTCCGAAGCGATCAGGGACTCAACGACCGGCAGCGGGTGCCCGCGCGGATGGCCGCGATCACCGATGCCGACTTGGGCACCCAGGTCGACGCCGTCAGGTCACTGGCCTGGCTCACTGAACCCGCCGATGGCTTCAATCCTTCTGCTGCCGTGGAGGTTCGACTGTCCCGCGCGACCGTGCTCGTCGAGCTCGACACCTCGGGCACCGTGGACGTGGAGGCCGAGCGGCGCAGGCTCCAGAAGGATCTCGCCGCCGCCCAGAAGGAACTCTCGCAGAGCGAGGCCAAATTGGGCAACGAGGAGTTCCTGGCCAAGGCGCCCGACGCCGTCGTCGACAAGATCCGGGGCCGCCAGCAGGTCGCTGGGGAAGAGGTCGAGCGGATCACGGCCCGCCTGGCCGGGCTGCAGGCCAGCGAGTAGCGGAGCGGATCGCGCATGAACTTAGCTGAACCAACGCCCGACGAGATCGCGGCCCTGTTCCAGGTCGAGCATCTGCTCGACCAGCGTTGGCCGGAAACGAAACTCGAGCCGAGCACGACCCGCATCAGCGCGCTGATGGAACTGCTGGGTTCGCCGCAGCGCAGCTATCCGAGCATTCACGTTGCGGGAACCAACGGCAAGACGTCGGTGACGCGCATGGTCGATGCCCTGCTGACCGCATTGCACCGCCGCACCGGGCGCACCACGAGCCCGCACCTCCAGTCCGCCGTGGAACGCATCTCCATCGACGGTGTGCCCATCGCGCCCGCACAGTACGTGGACACCTATCGCGAAATCGAGCCGTTCGTCGAGCTGGTCGACAAGCAATCCGAGGCGGCAGGCGGCCCGAGGATGAGCAAGTTCGAGGTCGTCACCGGCATGGCCTTCGCTGCGTTCGCCGACGCGCCGGTCGACGTCGCCGTGGTGGAGGTAGGCATGGGCGGGCGCTGGGACGCAACGAATGTCGTCGATGCGCCCGTCGCGGTCATCACTCCGATCGGGCTGGACCACACCGAGTATCTGGGTGAGCACATCGCCGACATCGCGGCCGAGAAGGCAGGCATCATCGTGAGGCAGCACGACGACCTCGTCCCGATCGACACGGTGGTCGTGATCGGCAGGCAGCCGCCAGAGGCGATGGAGGTGCTGCTCGCCGAGACCGTGCGGGCCGATGCCGCAGTGGCCAGGGAGGATTCCGAGTTCGCGGTGCTCGACAGGCAGCTCGCGGTCGGGGGACAAGTGCTCGAATTGCAGGGCCTCAGCGGGGTTTACCCCGAGATCTTCCTGCCCCTGCACGGCGAGCATCAGGCCCACAACGCAGTCGTCGCGCTCGCTGCCGTTGAAGCGTTCTTTGGTGCGGGTGCCGATCGTCAACTGGACATCGACGCCATCAGGGCCGGTTTCGCCGCGGTCACCACCCCGGGACGGCTTGAGCGAATGCGCAGCGCCCCAACAGTTTTCATCGACGCGGCGCACAATCCTGCTGGCGCCGAAGCGCTGGCCCAGGCCCTCGACCAGGAGTTCGACTTCCGCTTCCTCGTCGGCGTGATCTCGGTGATGGCCGACAAGGACGTCGACGGCATCCTGGCCGCACTCGAGCCCGCCTTCGATCAGGTCATCGTCACGCACAACGGATCATCCCGCGCGATGGACGTCGACGCGTTGGCCTGGCGGGCCGAGGAGCGCTTCGGGCCCGAACGGGTCATCACAGCCAGCACGTTGCCCGACGCCATCGAGATCGCGACCGCCCTCGTCGAGGAGGCTGGCAACGACGACGGTTTCACCGGCGCGGGGATGGTCATCACCGGCTCGGTGTTCACCGCGGGCGCGGCCCGGACGTTGTTCGGAAGGGATCCCGAGTGACCGAGCATCCTGCGGAACCCGATCCCTGGAAGAGTTTCCGCGGGGTGATGGCGGGCACGCTGATCCTCGAGGTCATCGTCGTGTTGCTCGCGCTGCCGGTCGTCTCCCACTCCGAGGGTGGGCTGACCCCGCTCAGCGGCGGGTTCCTCATCGGGTTCGCGGCGGTCCTGGTGCTGTTGGCCGGGATGCAGGGGCGGCCATGGGCGCTGTGGGGCAACCTCGCGATGCAGGCGGTACTGGTCGCGGGCTGGTTCATCCATGCCGCGATCGGCTTCATCGGCGTGGTCTTTGCGGTGGTGTGGGGGCTGATCGCCTACCTGCGCGCCGAGGTCAGACGCCGTCAGGAACAAGGCCTATTGCCCGGGCAACAGGTTCCGCCTACTGACGAGTAGGCTCTGCGGCGTGACAGAGCGGACTCTGGTGTTGGTCAAGCCCGACGGTGTGAAGCGACACCTCGTGGGTGAGATCCTCAGCCGAATCGAACGAAAGGGCCTGACCATCGCGGCCCTCGAACTCAAGACGGTGAGCGACGACCTCGCCCGGGAGCACTATGCCGAGCACGAGGGCAAGCCGTTCTTCCCGTCGCTGCTGGAATTCATCACGTCCGGTGCGGTCGTAGCCGCGATCGTGGAGGGTCCGCGGGCTGTTGCGGCGTTTCGCCAGCTCGCCGGGGCGACCGATCCGGTCGAGAAGGCAACCCCCGGCACCATCCGCGGTGACCTGGCACTTGTCACCCAGGACAACCTCGTCCACGGCTCGGATTCACCCGATTCTGCGGTCCGCGAAATCGAACTCTGGTTCCCCGGTCGTTAGCTGAAGCGGCCGGTTCGTCGGTTTCACCGCGGCGGTGTGGGATACTGGCCTCGGGTGACCTGCTCCACAGTGGGGCTGTCGCCCGGATGAAGGCTTAAGACGTGCGCGACCACCTAGGAAACTTTCCGAGTGCGGCGCGGAGTCCAGCCATCATTCAGCCAGGCACTGAGGGTTCCCTACGAACCGCTCGGAGCGAGACCACAACAAGCTCGGGAGAAGTCCCCGGGCCCATAGCGGAAGCCCTCGCGTGGCCGCGTCGATCAAGACGCGCCCGGGGGCTTGAGGAGAGTAAGTGGCCGACGATGCCCAAATCGCAGACCTATCCGAATACGCCCAGCAGGACGAGGGCGCGCAAGCTCAGCTGAGCATGGGCTCCGCTCCTGCGGAGGATCCGGACCCAGGTGCCGTGGAGGCGGCCGACGACGTCGAGGCCCCCGTGGAAGACACGGCCCGCGCGGTCGACACGGCCCGCGCGGTCGACACGGCGCCCGTGGAGGACGCCGCTCCTGTGGAAGCCGCGCCGCCCGAAGCCGTGGGGCCCGCATTCGTCGACGCCGCCCAGGACGAGGAAGAACCCGAATCCCGGCTGATGCTCGAGGCCGCCGCACCCAGCAGCCCGGAACCGGCCGCATACATGCCGTTGTTCGTCGCTCCGCAGCCCGTCACGTTCGTGCCTGTGGTGCGCGACGTGGTCGAGGACGACGAAGACGATGACGACGCCGCGGGCGACGATGTCGACGAAGACGACGACCAGGGGGAGCGCCCGGCCAACCGCAGGCGGCGCCGCGGCAGGCGCGGCCGCGGCCGGGGCCGTGGCGAGCAGAGTGCCGACGACGACGGAGATGACGACGAGGCGGGCGACAAAGCCGAGTCCGACGACGACGCGGATGATTCCGACGACGACGACGGCGCCGATGACGACGGCGGCTCAGGCGACCCGGCCAACCGTCGCCGCCGTCGCCGCAGGCGGCGCAAGTCCAGCGGGGGCGATGGCGGCGAGGCCGCTTCGCCGGACGATCCACCGAACACCGTCGTCCACGAGCGGGCGCCGCGCAGCGGGGGCAAGGCCGACAAGCCCGACAAATCCGACGAGATCCAGGGCATCGCGGGCTCGACCCGGCTGGAGGCCAAGCGTCAGCGCCGTCGCGACGGTCGTGACGCGGGACGCCGCCGCCCGCCGATCCTGAGCGAGGCCGAGTTCCTGGCCCGCCGCGAAGCCGTCGACCGGGTGATGGTGGTCCACGACAAGGTCCGCACCGAACCGCCGCACGAGGGCGCCCGCTACACGCAGATCGCCGTGCTCGAGGACGGCGTCGTGGTCGAACACTTCGTCACCTCGGCTGGATCTGCGTCGTTGGTCGGCAACATCTACCTCGGCATCGTGCAAAACGTGCTGCCGTCCATGGAAGCCGCGTTCGTCGACATCGGCCGCGGCCGCAACGGCGTTCTTTACGCCGGTGAAGTCAACTGGGAGGCCGCCGGACTCGGTGGCTCACAGCGCAAGATCGAACAGGCACTCAAGCCCGGCCAATACGTCATCGTGCAGGTGAGCAAGGACCCGGTCGGGCACAAGGGTGCCCGGCTGACCACGCAGGTGTCGCTGGCCGGGCGCTACCTGGTTTACGTGCCCGGTGCATCGTCGACCGGGATCAGCCGCAAGCTGCCCGACACCGAGCGTCAGCGGCTCAAGGAGATCCTGCGCGAAGTGGTCCCCGCCGACGCAGGCGTCATCATTCGAACCGCGTCTGAAGGTGTCAAGGAAGACGACATCCGCACCGACGTGAACCGGCTGCAGGAGCGTTGGACCGAGATCGAGGCCAAGGCCACCGACGTCACCGGGAAGGCCGCGGGCGCCGCGGTGGCGCTCTACGAGGAGCCGGACGTCCTGGTCAAGGTCATTCGCGACCTGTTCAACGAGGACTACTCCGGGCTCATCGTCTCGGGTGACGATGCCTGGAAGACCATCGACGACTACGTGAACGCCGTGGCGCCCGAACTCGTACCGCGGATGACGAAGTATGAATCCGCTTCACCGGACGGGCCCGACGTGTTCGCGGTCCACCGGATCGACGAACAGCTGACCAAGGCGATGGACCGCAAGGTGTGGCTGCCGTCGGGCGGCACCCTGGTGATCGACCGCACCGAGGCGATGACCGTCGTCGACGTGAACACCGGCAAGTTCACCGGCTCGGGCGGCAACCTCGAGCAGACCGTCACGAAGAACAACATCGAGGCCGCCGAGGAAACGGTGCGCCAGCTGCGGCTGCGCGACATCGGCGGAATCATCGTCATCGACTTCATCGACATGGTCCTCGAGTCAAACCGCGACCTGGTACTGCGGCGCCTGACCGAGGCGCTGGCCCGGGACCGCACGCGTCACCAAGTGTCCGAGGTGACCTCGCTCGGGCTGGTCCAGCTGACGCGCAAGAAGCTCGGCACCGGTCTGATCGAGGCGTTCTCCACGACGTGCACACACTGCGCTGGCCGCGGCATCATGCTGCACGGCGATCCCGTGGACTCTGCACAGTCCGCGAACCGCAAGTCGGAGCCCACGAGTCGCCGCGGCAAGCGTGGCAAGAAGGGTGGCCGGGCCGACGACGTTCAGGTGGCCACGGTTCCCTCTCACGCGTCCGGTGAGCACCCGATGTTCAAGGCGATGGCTGCGGCTGGTCGGCCCGAAGACGAGGACGACGAGCTCGACGAGGACGCCACCGACGTGTCGACCGACGTAGCCGACGACCAGGACTCCGAGCATGCTGCGGGGGCCATTACCGGGCTGGTCGCCGACGAATCCGACGACGAGTCGGATGAGGACGACGTGGACGTCGAACTCGTCGAACTCGACGAAGACGACGAAGACGACGAGGACGACGACATCGAGGTCATCGACGGCGAGTCGGACGACGATTCCGATGACGACGACTCCGACGATGACGAAGAAGACATCGACGAAGACGACGATGACGATGACGATGACGACGACGACATCGAGGACGACGACGAGTCGGAGGACGACGACGAGGACGCCCCGGAACCGCAGGTCGCGGTCGTGAGAGTGGGCCGACCTCGTCGCCGAGCCGCCGCGCGACCGGCGGGGCCGCCGGTCGACGTCGACTAACGGGGGCGGTTTGACCCCTTACGTGCTGGTCACGTAACCTTGAGCAGTTGTCTTTCGGCTCTGTGCACAATCGGGCCGGTGACAGTGGGGCAATTTGGACGTCCCGCACCCCAGACCCGCGCTCGCAGCCTTCGGGCGGCGCGCGCCCGCAACACCGATGTAGAGGAACACGAGAACGATGGCAGCCGAGAAGGTCACGTACGCAATCGTCAAGACCGGCGGTAAGCAGTACAAGGTCGCGGTCGGGGACATAGTCAAGGTCGAGAAGCTCGAGGTCGAGGCCGGCGCCACGGTGTCGCTGCCCGTCGCCCTCGTCGTCGACGGAGCGAACGTCACCACCGCCGCGAAGGACCTGGAGAAGGTCGCCGTCACGGCTGAGGTGCTCGAGCACACCAAGGGTCCGAAGATCCGCATCCACAAGTTCAAGAACAAGACCGGTTATCACAAGCGCCAAGGCCACCGTCAGAAGCTGACGGTCGTCAAGGTCACTGGCATCAAGTAGCAGGGAGCGAACTAATGGCACACAAGAAGGGCGCTTCCAGCTCACGCAACGGTCGCGACTCAAACTCACAGCGGCTCGGCGTCAAGCGGTTCGGCGGTCAGGTCGTCAAGGCGGGCGAGATCATCGTCCGCCAGCGCGGAACTCACTTCCACCCCGGCGTCAACGTCGGTCGTGGTGCCGACGACACGCTGTTCGCGACCGCGCCCGGCTCCGTCGAGTTCGGCACCAAGCGTGGGCGCAAGACGGTCAGCATCGTCCGCGTCGCGCGAGCTGGGTCTGATGTCGCCGCCGGAACGGCGCCGGAGAGCTAGCAGTACGAGGACTTTCCCGCGTATGTGAAGCTGCCGCGAGTTCTCGACTCGAGCGATTGACGCTCTTCGCGCAAGCGCTCATCGCCAGCTTCACACTTGGCAGGAAGGAAGTCCGATGCCCCGGTTCGTCGACCGCGTCGTCATCCACGCGAACGCGGGCAACGGCGGTCACGGCTGCGCCTCGGTGCACCGCGAGAAGTTCAAACCACTCGGCGGGCCCGACGGCGGCAACGGTGGGAGCGGCGGCAGCATCGTGCTCGTCGTGGACCCGCAGGTGCACACGCTGCTCGACTTTCACTTCCATCCGCACGTCGACGCCCCGTCCGGCAGGCCAGGCGCGGGCAACAACCGCGAAGGCGCCAACGGTGTCGACCTCGAATTGCGGGTGCCGGACGGCACGGTCGTGCTCGACGAGCACGGCAAGATGCTTGCGGATCTCGTCGGCGCCGGCACGCGATTCGATGCCGCGGCAGGTGGCCGCGGTGGACTTGGCAACGCCGCTCTGGCGTCCCGCGCGCGCAAGGCGCCGGGATTTGCGTTGCTTGGCGAAAAGGGCGAGACCCGCGACCTCACCCTCGAACTCAAGACCGTGGCCGACGTCGGCCTCGTCGGGTTTCCGTCCGCGGGGAAGTCGTCACTGGTCTCGGTGATCTCGGCGGCCAAGCCGAAGATCGCCGACTACCCGTTCACGACGCTGGCGCCGAACCTTGGCGTCGTGTCGGCGGGGGACCACACCTTCACGGTCGCCGACGTGCCCGGCCTGATTCCCGGCGCATCCGAGGGCCGCGGCCTCGGCCTTGACTTCCTTCGCCACATCGAACGCTGTGCGGTGCTCGTCCACGTCGTCGACTGCGCGACCATGGAACCCGGCCGTGACCCGATTTCCGACATCGACGCGCTCGAGGCCGAACTCGCCGCCTACACCCCGACGCTGCAAGGCGACTCGACGCTCGTCGACCTCGCCGAACGGCCAAGGGCGGTGGTGCTCAACAAGATAGACGTGCCCGATGCGCGCGAACTGGCCGAGTTCGTTCGCGACGAACTCCATCGGCGCTACGGGTGGCCGGTGTTCGAGGTGTCGGCGGTCAGTCGAGACGGACTGCGGCCCTTGACGTTTGCACTGTGGGACATCGTCGCGGCCTACCGGGCCGCGCAGCCCGCAGCCACGCCGCGTCGCCCCGTGATCCGCCCGATCGCCAAGAGCGAAAGTGGATTCACGGTCGTGTCCGACGGCGACGACGGCTTCATCGTGCGCGGGACGCGGCCCGAACGCTGGGTCAGTCAGACCGATTTCACGAACGACGAGGCGGTCGGCTACCTCGGCGACCGGTTGGCCCGACTCGGGGTCGAAGACGAGTTGCTCAAGCAGGGCGCGAAGCCTGGTTGCGCGGTCACCATCGGTGACGTCACGTTCGACTGGGAGCCACAGACGCCCGCGGGCATCGACGTCACGATGTCCGGGCGTGGCACCGACATCCGGCTGGAACAGACCGACCGCGTCGGCGCCGACGAGCGCAAGGCCGCACGAAAGGCGCGTCGGCTGCCCGGCGGCGAGGAATGAGCAGTCGGCATCGCGACGCAGTCCGCACCGCCCGCAGCGTCGTCGTCAAGGTTGGCACCACCGCTCTGACCACGGCGACGGGCATGTTCGACGCAGGCCGGCTGGCTACGCTGGCCGACGCCATCGAGGCGCGCATGAAGGCTGGCTCGGACGTCGTGATCGTGTCGTCGGGCGCCATCGCCGCGGGCATCGAGCCGCTCGGGCTGACGCGGCGACCCACCGACCTTGCGACGAAACAGGCCGCGGCTAGCGTCGGCCAGGTGGCCCTCGTCAACGCCTGGAGCGCGGCCTTCGGCCGGTATGACCGCACGGTCGGCCAGGTCCTGTTGACCGCACACGACATCTCGATGCGGGTGCAGCACACCAACGCTCAGCGCACGCTGGACCGGCTGCGCGCGCTGCACGCCGTGGCGATCGTCAACGAGAATGACACCGTGGCGACCAATGAGATCCGATTCGGCGACAACGATCGGCTTTCGGCGCTGGTAGCACATTTGGTGGGCGCTGATGCGCTGGTGCTGTTGAGTGACATCGACGGCCTATACGACTCGGATCCGCGGAAGTCCGGCGCGCGCTTCATCTCCGAGGTCGACGGACCCGATGCCCTCGTCGGGGTGGTCGCCGGGGGCGGGAGCAGACTCGGCACCGGCGGCATGGCCTCCAAGCTGTCGTCGGCGCTGCTGGCGGCCGACGCGGGCGTGCCGGTGTTGCTGGCCGCGGCCGAGGAGGCCGGTCGCGCGCTCCTCGATGCGTCGGTGGGAACCGTGTTCGCACCGCGGCCCGAACGGATGTCCGCGCGGCGGTTCTGGGTCCGGTACGCCGCGGAGTCCGCAGGCGCCCTGACGCTCGACGACGGCGCCGTCCGCGCCGTCGTCGAACGGCGACGGTCGCTGTTGCCCGCCGGGATCATCGCGGTCTCCGGCAAGTTCCACGGTGGCGACGTGGTCGAACTCAGCGGGCCGGACGCCGTGACGGTGGCCCGTGGCGTGGTGGCCTACGACGCCGCCGAACTGGCCACGATGATCGGTCGCTCGACCTCCGACCTGCCCGCCGAGATGCGTCGCCCCGCAGTGCACGCCGACGACCTGGTAGCGGTCTAGGGCGCCTCGAGATAGAGCGCACCCCAGACGATCTGGGTCAGGGTCGCGGCCATCTCGGCGTCATAGGACTCGGGCCGGCCAGGCAGATTCTGCTGGCAGGTCCGTTCGGCCATCCAGGTGAGCGTGCTGGCCGCCGTCGCCGCCGACAACTCCGGGCGGATGAAGCCGTCCGCTTGGCCCTCTTCGATGACCGCGGCAAGCCGGCCCGCGATCGCGGTGAGGATCTCGCGGTAGGTGGTACCGACCTGCGGGTCGTAGGCGGCCATCTCGCTCAGTGCGACCAGCAGGGGTTGGTGACGTCGGTAGCTAGCGACCAGACCGTCCATCGCGGCCCGGACGTCGGCGGGGTCACGGCGTCGCGACACGCTCCACCAAAGGTCTGCGGCGTTGGCGAGATCGGCGAATACCTGGCCGGTCAGGCGGCTTAGCAGGTCGCCCTTGTCCTGGAAGTAGATGTAGAAGCTGGCGCGGGAGATCCCGGCCTCGGTGGCAAGCCGGTCGACGCTGAGCTCGGTGAAGCTGGCCCCGTCGGCCATCAGGCGTTCGGTGGCGTCGAGCAGTTGGCGCTCGATCTGCTCGCGCCGCTCCTGGCGCTTGGCCTGGGGCTTCCGGGTTATTGACGGCACGGAGTCAGCGTATCCGAGTAGGTCACGTCTTGACTAGACATTGTGTCTAGACTTATCGTCACATTCATGACTGTGTCGCCGCTCACATCGACTTCCCCGCGTCCGTACGACTCGATTGACCTGTCCTCCCGCGCGTTCTGGTCGACGGGCGCCGCCGTCCGCGAGAAGGACTTCGCGGTGCTGCGCGCCGAACGCCCGATCAGTTGGCACCCGCCGGTCGAGGACGCGTTGATGCACGACCCGGACGACCACGGCTACTGGGCAGTGACGCGGCATGCCGACATCGTCAACGTGAGCCGCGACAGCGACACCTTCTTGTCCGGCAAGGGTGTGCTGTTCGAGAACGTGCCGGAGGAACTGTTGGAGGCATCGCAGTCCTTCCTGGCGATGGATCCGCCGCGGCACACCATGATTCGCAAGGTCGTGCACGCGGCCTTCACACCGCGCCAGGTCCGTCGCATCGAGGATTCGATCAAGTCGAACGCACGCGCCATCGTCGCCGAACTCCGATGGATGGGCAGCGGGGCCGACTTCGTCGAGCACTGCGCCAAGGAGCTACCGATCCGCACGCTGTCCGACATGGTCGGCATCCCCGATTCGGAGCGCGCTCAGGTAGCCGAGGCGGCGGATGCCTTGGTGTCGTGGGGTGACCCGGTCTATCTCGATGGCCGAAACCCGTTGGAGGTGTTGATGGGCAGCCAGATGTACCTGCACCAGGTCGCCAGGGCACTTGCGGCCGACCGGCGGGAGAATCCTGGTGACGATCTGATCAGTGCCTTGGTACACGCCGAGGTGGACGGTGACCGGCTGACCGACGCGGAAGTGGCGGCGTTCTTCGTGCTGCTCTCCGTGGCGGGCAACGACACCACCCGCCAGACCATGAGTCACGCCTTGAAGGGCCTCACCGACTTCGGCGCTCAGCGCTCCTGGCTGGCGGCCGACTTCGACGACCGCATCGGCGGGGCCGTCGAGGAGTTCGTCCGGTGGGCCACCCCGGTGATGACCTTCCGCCGGACGGCGGCCACCGATTGCCGACTCGGTGATCAGGACATCGCGGCAGGGGAGAAGGTCGTCATGTTCTATTTGTCGGGGAACTTCGACGACACCGTATTCGACGCGCCCGAACGTTTCGACCTGAGCCGCACGCCCAATCCGCACCTCGGGTTCGGCGGCGGCGGGCGGCACTTCTGCCTGGGCGCACACGTGGCGCGGGCTCAGCTGCGGGCGATCTTCGGTGAATTGCTCACGCAGTTGCCCGAGTTCGAGGCGGGCGACCCGAGTTACGTGCCGGGCAACTTCATCCACGGCATCCGCTCGATGCCCGTCACCTTCTAGCGATTTCGGCGCGATTTCGTTCGCTGGTGGGCGACGGTTAGCGCGCCGAAATCACAGGGGTGAGCTCGTCGGCAAGTAGCACGAGTAACTCCGAGCAACCGCCGTCGACCTTGACGGTCGCCAATTCATCGCCGCGGGTGGGCCCGCGGTTGACAATCGCGACGGGCCTGCCCGCCGCGGCGGCATGCCGGACGAACCTCAGCCCGGAGAACACGGTCAGCGACGAGCCCGCGACCAGCAACGCGTCTGCCTCGTCGACCAGCGAATAGGATTGGGCGACACGCTCTTTCGGTACGTTCTCGCCGAAGTAGACGATGTCGGGCTTGAGCATGCCATCGCATTGCGGGCAGTCCCCGTAGCGGAACGACGCGGTCTCCTCGACCATCGCGTCCGCATCGGGCGCCACCGCGATGCCGCCGACCTGCTCGGCCCGCTCGACGAAGCCCGGGTTGAGCAGCTCTAGCTGCTCGGCCAAGTCCGCCCGCGTCATCGTGTGTCCGCATGCCAAACACACCACCTGCGCATACGTGCCGTGCAGATTCACCACCGTCTGACTGCCCGCCTTGGTGTGCAGCAGGTCGACGTTCTGGGTGATCAACCCCGAGACCACCCCGGCCGCCTCGAGGGTGGCCAGCGCGCGGTGTCCGGCGTTGGGCAGCGTCGCGTCCATGTGCCGCCAGCCGACGTGGTTGCGCGCCCAGTACCGCTGCCGGAATACCGGATCGGAGGTGAATTGCCGAATGGTCATCGGGTTGCTCGGCGGGGAGTCCGGTCCGCGATAGTCGGGGATGCCAGAGTCGGTGGACACGCCAGCGCCGGTGAGCACCGCGATGCGCTGACCAGCAAGCACTCTGACCAGTTCGGGGGCTTCCACGGTGTCCAGCGTAGGCGGCCTGCGACAATTGAGCCGTGGACTTCTTCTCCGCCTACCGGCACGGGTTCGTGCGGGTGGCCGCGTGCACTCACCACACCACGCTGGCCGACCCCGCGGCCAACGCCGAATCGGTGCTGCGCATGGCCCGCGAATGCCACGATGACGGCGTCGCACTGGCGCTTTTCCCGGAGTTGACGTTGTCCGGCTACTCCATCGAGGACATCCTCCTGCAGGACGGCTTGCTCGACGGCGTCGAGCGGGCCGTGGCCGATGTCGTCGCGGCCTCGCGGGGTCTGCTTCCGGTGCTGGTCGTCGGCGCGCCGCTGCGCCACCGCAACCGCATCTACAACACCGCGTTGGTGATCCACCGTGGGACGGTGCTCGGCGTGGTGCCGAAGTCCTACCTGCCCACCTATCGCGAGTTCTACGAACGCAGGCAGCTGGCACCTGGCGACGACGTGCGCGGCAGCATCCGCATCGCCGGTGCAGAGGTTCCGTTCGGGCCCGACCTGTTGTTCGCCGCCAGCGATCTGCCGAACTTCGTCCTGCACGTCGAGGTGTGCGAGGACATGTGGGTGCCGATTCCGCCGAGCGCCGAGGCGGCCCTGGCGGGGGCGACGGTGTTGGCCAACCTCTCCGGCAGCCCCATCACGATCGGGCGGGCCGACGACCGCAAGCTGCTGGCCCGCTCCGCGTCCTCGCGCTGCCTGGCGGCCTACCTCTACGCGGCGGGCGGCGAGGGCGAATCGACCACCGACCTGGCCTGGGATGGCCAGACGATGATCTACGAGAACGGCACGCTGCTGGCCGAATCCGAGCGCTTCCCCAAGGGCGAGCGGCGCTCGGTCGCCGACGTCGACACCGAACTGCTTCGGGCGGAACGCATCCGCATGGGCACGTTCGACGACAACCGTCGCACCCACGCGGCCCGCACCGACGGGTTCCGGCGCATCGAGTTCGTCGTCGATCCACCGTCCGGCGACATCGGATTGCGCCGCGAGGTCGAGCGGTTCCCGTTCGTTCCAGCGGATCCCGAACGCCTGCAACAGGATTGCTACGAGGCGTACAGCATCCAGGTCTCCGGATTGGAGCAACGGCTCCGCGCGCTCAACTATCCGAAGGTCGTCATCGGCGTCTCGGGGGGTCTTGACTCGACGCACGCGCTGATCGTCGCCGCCCGCGCGATGGACCGGGAAGGCCGGCTGCGCAGCGACATTCTCGCGTTCACCCTGCCGGGATTCGCCACGGGTGACCGCACCAAGGGCAACGCCATCGCACTCGCCAAGGCGCTGGGTGTGACGTTCGAAGAACTCGACATCCGCGACACCGCCAAGCTGATGCTCACCGAAATGTGCCATCCGTTCGCGCGGGGCGAGCAGGTCTACGACGTGACCTTTGAGAACGTGCAGGCCGGACTGCGCACCGACTACCTCTTCCGGCTGGCCAATCAGCGCGGCGGCATCGTCTTGGGCACCGGCGACCTGTCCGAACTGGCGCTGGGTTGGTCGACCTATGGTGTCGGCGACCAGATGTCGCACTACAACGTCAACGGCGGCGTGCCGAAGACACTCATCCAACACCTGATCAGGTGGGTCATCGCCGACGGGCAGTTCGGCAACGAGGTGAACACCGTGCTTCAGTCGGTGGTGGAAACGGAGATCACGCCGGAACTCGTGCCCGTCGGCGAGGATGAGGAGATCCAGAGCAGCGAGGCGAAGGTGGGACCTTATGTGCTGCAGGATTTCTCGTTGTACCAGGTGCTGCGCTGGGGATTCCGGCCCTCCAAGGTGGCGTTCTTGGCGTGGCACGCGTGGCGCGATGCGGAGTCCGGCGACTGGCCGACCGGATACCCGTTGGACAAGCGACCGGCCTACTCGCTCAAGGAGATTCGGCACTGGCTGACCGTCTTCGTGCAGCGGTTCTATTCGTTCAGCCAGTTCAAGCGGTCGGCGCTGCCGAACGGTCCCAAGGTGTCCTCAGGTGGCGCGCTGTCGCCGCGCGGCGACTGGCGCGCGCCGTCGGACATGTCGGCCAGGGTGTGGCTCGACGAGATCGAGCGCGAGGTGCC
The DNA here is from genome assembly GCA_025966225.1 of Mycobacterium sp. GTDB lineage: Bacteria > Actinomycetota > Actinomycetes > Mycobacteriales > Mycobacteriaceae > Mycobacterium. The sequence continues at coordinate 25,282 of JAOPVI010000261.1, forward strand.
GGAGGGCTGAAGCTTCAGTTGTCGTCGTTGAACACGGAGTCGATGACGAAGCCGAGCGCGCCCCCGAGCAATCCCCCGAGGGCGCCTCGACCAACCGATTGTCCGAACAGTCCGGATTGCTGGCCGCCTGAGCCCCACGAGGTTACGGTCGCGCCGGAGTGCTGGTACACCGCTCCCGTGTGCTCGGGACGTTCGAACACCGACTTGACGGCCACCCGGCCCGGTCCCTGCAAGGCCAGCCAGGTCGTCTTGGCCTGCCACCTCGCCGAGCTGTACCAGTACGCACCGCCAGGGTATTCGAAGTGCAGGAACATGGAGACGCTCTCGTCCTTCCAGACCAGCGCGCCGGGTTGGATCAGAATGCGTTCGTCGGCACCCAAGTCTCGGATGAACGTGTTGCCAGGGGCATGCAGGAGCAAGAGCCCGTTGCCGCCGACGGCTGAGAACCGGTCCAGCGTCTGGCCGACCGGATAATGCCACTCCGTCTCGTCGCCGTCCCGTGTGGTGAACCACACGCTGGCGTTCTGCCAGTCGTATTGGACATTGCCCGTCGCCACCAGGAAGCAGTGCTCGACCACGTCGATGACCCGTCCTGGCGCGAGCGGCACGGCGAGCGTCTCACCCGGCTCGCTGGCGCTGAAGGCAATGTTCCCTGGGCCCTTCGCCCACATCATCACTAGCGGCAGCCCGGCGCGCAGCCGCTTCCAGCCGCCCTTCATGGGGAGGTTGTTCAGGGTGACGTTCAGATCGGTGTGTAGCAGCGCGTGGTGAGCGAACCACACCCAGTCGTCGTCGTGCAGCGACATCTCGGCCACCGGCACGTAGGTACCGGTGATCTGGCAGGTGGACTGCCCGAAGCGAATGTGTGCCATGTCGCGGATCGGCGGCTGTTCCAGCCAGCCGGAATCCGTGACCCGGAGGGCGACGTCGACTGGCGCACCGCAGAATTGGCAGGTCTGGCCGGTGCCCTCGCTGGACATTCGGCAAAACGGGCAGGTGTAGGCGGCTGGTGTCGACATGGCAGCTCTAATCCGATCCGTGGTGGACGTACATGGATTGGATTCCGACGCGGCCGGGTCCCGTCATCTCGGCCAGATACATACTGCGGCCCAACAGCCCGGTCTTGACGTTGAGCTTGACCGAGTTCATCGTCACCGACGAGTCCTTGTACAGAAAGCCGCCGGGCTCGACCTGAATCTTCTCGCCCGGCTGCAGTGTCTTCTGGAACACGTTTCCGTAGCCGTGCAGAAGGAGCAGCCCGGGCCACTGTTGGGTGATGAAGCGGTCCATGTACATGCCTCCGCCGCCGTGCAACACATTGGCGAACCCGAGCCGCACGAACGAGTAGGTCAACGTGTGCGTCCCGGCGAGGAAGGCATGCTCGCGCACGTCGATTTCCATCGACGGGTGCAGCGGTAGCACAACGACCTCTCCAGTCGCGTCGCGGGACAACGCAATTCGGCCCGGGCCGTGGGCTACCGTCACGATGTGCGGCATACCACCGAGCATGCGTTTGAGGCCACCGCCGGTATTGAGCGCCGAGACTGGCACATTGGGCTCTTTCCAGAGCATCACGTGGTGCTCGAAGAACACCGCGTCCCCTGCGGCCAGCGCCAGCTCGGCGACCGGGACGATCTCGCCCTCGATCTGGCAGGTCGAGTTCGAGAACCGGAACTCCGTCATGTCCCGCAGGCGGGGTGCTTCGGCCCAACCGGAGTCGCTGACGAGGTTCTTCACGTCCAACGGCGCACCGCACGCCGCGCAGCTGGTTCGCCCCGGTTCGTTCTGGACCCGACACCATTGACATTCAATGCGTTCCATCGACGTCCCCTTCGCCTGGTGATGCCAGTTACCGCCGCCGCCAGGCGTCCGGAAAATCGTACGTCGACGGACCGGGTTTCTCGCGGCTTTCTGATTTGCGGACGGCGCGGCCGGGGGGCTTGATGGCGGTGAAATATGTGGTGAGACCGAGCAGCCGAGCTTTCTGCCCAATGACTGATGAGTAGCTGTGGATGTGGTGTGAGGCTCGCGTGGCTAGCGCTCGTGCACCCCGGTGAGCGTGCCGCGCGCCAGCACCTGTCCGGAGGCTGCTGCGAGCACCGCCTTGACCGACGTTGCGACACCGGCTCCCGTCATGTAGGCCGCGACATGGCCGGTGCGTTTGGCCAACTGTGCGGAAATACCGTCGAAGACGCCTGGAGCGACGAGGCCTCGAACTGCGCGGCCATCAGGCCTGCCGACTGCGTGCCCGCGAGGCCGAGCGCGTCCTCCAGTTGTGCGGGGGTCAGGCCCCGCAGCTTGCCGGAGGCCATTGCGGCGCTGTGTGTGCCGAAGACGGGGCCGGAATGCCAACCACGGTCGAGCATCTGGGCACCGTGCAACGTGTAGCCGACGCGCGGACCCACCTCGAAGCCGGTGATCGCCGCGAGCAGAAAGTCGGCGCCGTTGGTTGGCGTCGACCGAATCGACGCGGTCGAGAGCAGTGCGGGGATGAGTAGCGAGCAACTGTGCAGTGGGGCAAGCGGATGGAAGTCGTCGAGTTCGAAGCCTTGGATGAACGTGCCGTTCAGCACCGCGGCCGCCGGCGCGCTGCTGGTGCGTCCGGTGCCGATGACGACCGTGTCGCCTCGGCCCTCCAGATCGAGCACGCCCTCGGTGGCGACCCGTGACCACGGCAGGCCCGCCCCGATCAGTGCGCACCCGATGCCGTCGAGCAACAGGTGCTTGGCCCGTTCGCGGACCAGGTCAGGGACGTCGGCCAGGTCGAAATCAGCCACCCAGTGGGCGAGTGCGCCGGTCGGCCCCTGCGGGTCGGTGGCGGCGAGAACGTCGTCCATCTCGGTTCCCCTTATCAGTTGTACTATACATATAACAACTCAATCGACGCCTGGCAAGCTCAGAGGTGACAGAATTGGCGACCGTGCCCGATGGGAATGACCGCGCGCCGTTGGTGACGACGGACGCGGGCGTGCCATTGCATCGCCAGATGTTCCTGGTTCTCCACGACGAGATCGTGCGCGGCGCATTGGATCCGGGGGATCCACTGCCCACCGAGCAGTCGATGTGTGCCCAGTTCGGCGTCTCCCGAATCACCGTCCGGCGCGCGCTCGCGGATCTCGCCGACGCGGGGTTCATCGAACGCAAGCACGGGGTGGGTTCGTTCGTACTCGACCACCCCTCGGTGCGTCACCGCGACGTCGGCGGCTCGTACCTGGACGAGCTTCGTCAGGTCGAGTTCGAGACCGAGGTCGAAGTTCGCGAGTTCGGCGTCCGCGCGGTGCCACGTCCCGTCGCCGAGCGATTGGGCTCATCGGACCGGGCGCTGCACGCGCTGAGACTGCGTTGCGAACGCAGGACCGGGGAGCCGCTGATGATCACCGAGGTCTGGTTGCCCGTCGGACTCGCGGACGTGGTCACCGAAGCGGCCATGGGGCAGGCGCCGCTGTACCACCTACTGACCGAAGCCGGCGTCACGGTCGATCGGATGGACCACGAACTGACGGCGGAGATCGCGGGGCCCCGGAACGCACATCTGATGGGTACGCCGATCGGGGCGCCCCTGATTCGCGTCAACAGGGTGGCATTCTCCGGCGGGGCGCCGCATCACTTCATGGCAATCGTGTTGTCCCCGAACCGCAGTCGCGTCCTGTTGAACCAGTCGGCCGCCGACCTGGAGTCGGGCTCCGGACTGGCGATTGCCCACGACGTACGCCGGCCGATTTCGTAGGTCGCGCGATTTGTGCGTGCACAAATCACTCAGAGCCGGCCGTCGATCTGCAGGTCCGGATGCACCCAGCTGGGGGAGCGGCGTTCCTTGAACGCCATGAAGCCCTCAATGGATTCGGGCTGGCCGAGGCTCGCCTGCATGCCGATGCGGTCGTAGAGGCCTAGGTAGTTGTCGATGCTGGACTTGATGACCGTCCTGGCCCTTGGCGCGGTGCGACAGCATTGGGCCAGTACCTCGCGCGCCTCGCCGAGCAGGTCGTCGTGCGGGACCACCCGCGCCACCATGCCCCAGTCCCGGGCCTCCTCGGCATTCAGCGTCCGGCCGGTGAACATCAGATCGCGAGTGCGGACCGGCCCGATCAGGCGCGCCAGCATGTGGCTGTAGTAGGTGTCGGCGATGCCGCGGTACAACTCGGGCACGCGGAACGTGGCGCGCTCGCTGACTACGGCCACGTCGCTGCACATCGCGATCTGCAGTCCACCGCCCTGACATAGTCCGTTGACGGCTGACACGACGGGCTTGACCGACTGGCGCAGCGTCTCGAACGGGGTGACGTCCATCCCGAGCGCCGAGCCGTAGGTCAACCAGTTGTCAGCGCCGCCGCCACCCATGTCCCCGCCCGGCGCGAACACGTCGCCGGTGCCGGTGAGCAACAGCCCCGCGAGGTCCGGGTCGGCGTCGACGTGCCTGACCGCGTATCTGATGCCGAAGTACATCGCGGGCGTCATCGCGTTGCGGGCTTCGGGGCGGTCGAGCGTGCACACCCCGAACGCGCCCTCGCGGGTGAACTTCAGGAACGGGGTGCCAAGCCAGTCGCCTTCGGGCGGACGGGGGGTGTGCTCGGTGGTCGTCACGGGGCTCCTAATCTGTCGGGTTCAGCACGTCATCGATGGCCTCGGCGGTCGGCGCGCAGCCGCCCGCCCCGGGTACCAAGGTCGCCAGGGCGCCGGCCGCACACGCGCGGCGCAGGGCCTGGTCTGCTCCGGAAAGCCATTCCGCCGCAAGGACTCCGGCGAAGACGTCGCCAGCGCCCGTGGTGTCGACTGGTTCGACGGCGGGCGCGGGCACGTCCGCGCTGCGGCCATCGTGAACGTGGCTGGCGCCGCGAGCCCCGCGGGTGGTCACCAAATGCGGTACCGGCCAATGCCATTCGCGCGCTTCGTCGACATTCACCACGACGACGTCGGCGGTGCGGGCCAGCGCGGCGAGGTCGTCGGTAGCCGCCTGGGCGGGCGACGCATTGACGATCACGACGGCGCCTGCGTCACGGGCCACCCGGGCGGCGGCCAGTGCCGTCGCGATCGGGATCTCCAACTGGATCAACACCACCTCGGCGTCCGCCACGACCGTCTGCACGTGCGCCGAGTTCATGCTCAGGTGGGCATTGGCGCCAGGCGCGACGACGATGGTGTTCTCGGCATCGGCGTCCACCACGATGACCGCGGCCCCGCTGGGACCTGGCACGGTCATCACACCGTCCAGTCCTACGCCGTTGTCGCCAAGATGCCCCCGAAGCTGGCTGGCGGCGGAATCGTCTCCCAGGGCGGCGACGAGTTGCACCGAGGCACCGGCACGCGCGGCCGCGACGGCCTGATTGCCACCCTTCCCGCCCGGCGCCGAGGTGGCCGCCGACGCCAGCACGGTTTGACCAGGCCGCGGCAGCGTCTCGACGGTGAAGGACTGGTCGAGGTTCACGCTGCCGACCACGCACACTCGCACCACGGGTTTACAGTAGCCCCGACGGGGCGGCGGCCGGGATACCTCGATAAGCTGGCTTAATGAGTGTGCAAGCGCCTTCGGAGGGCAGGAGCGAAGCGACCCGGGAAATCGAACCGGACGTCGAGCTTCGGCAGCTGGTGCACGACGCTGCCCGCCGTGCGCGGGTCGCGGCCCGCGCCCTCGGCACGCTGAACACCACGACCAAGAACCGGGCGTTGCATGCGGCGGCCGATTCCGTGCTGGCCCGGGTCCACGAGATTCTGAGCGCCAACGGCGAGGACCTCGACGCCGCCCGCGCCGCCAACACCCCCGAGGCGATGCTCGACCGACTGGCGCTCAATCCGAACCGCGTCGACGGCATCGCGGCAGGACTGCGACAGGTCGCCGGCCTACCCGACCCCGTCGGGGAGGTGCTTCGCGGCAGCACACTGCCCACCGGCCTTCAGATTCGGCAGCAGCGCGTACCGCTGGGCGTCGTGGGCATGGTCTACGAGGGCAGGCCGAACGTCACGGTCGATGCGTTCGGGCTCACGCTGAAGTCGGGCAACGCGGTTTTGCTGCGGGGCAGTTCGTCTGCGGCCCAGTCGAACGCGGCACTGGTCACCGCACTGCGTGCCGCTCTGGTGGCCGAGGGGCTGCCTGCCGACGCGGTGCAGTTGCTGCCCAGCGCAGACCGGGCCAGCGTCACGCATCTGATCCAGGCCCGCGGGCTCGTCGACGTCGTGATCCCGCGTGGGGGCGCCGGCCTGATCGACGCCGTGGTCCGCGACGCCACGGTGCCGACCATCGAGACCGGCGTCGGCAACTGTCACGTGTACGTGCACGAGGCGGCCGACCTCGACGTCGCGGAGCGAATCCTGTTGAACTCCAAGACTCGTCGCCCCAGCGTGTGCAATGCCGCGGAATCCTTGCTGATCGATGCGGCCGTCGCCGACCATGCCGTACCGCGGCTGGTCGGGGCGCTTCAGGACGCCGGGGTGACCGTTCACCTCGATCCCAGCGAGGACGAGCTACGGGCCGAGTTCCTTTCGATGGACATCGCGCTGGCCCTCGTGGACGGCATCGACGCGGCGATCGCCCACGTCAACGAGTACGGCACGGGTCACACCGAAGCCATCGTGACGACCAGTCTCGCTGCCGCCCAACGGTTCACCGAGCGGGTCGACGCGGCCGCCGTGATGGTCAACGCGTCCACCGCGTTCACCGACGGTGAGCAGTTCGGGTTCGGCGCCGAGATCGGCATCTCCACCCAGAAGCTGCACGCCCGCGGCCCGATGGGGCTGCCAGAATTGACCTCAACAAAATGGATCGTGTGGGGCGACGGCCACACCCGCCCGGCCTGACTAAGGAGAACCGCCGATGAGCGCCTGCGCGAAGAGAATCGAGATAGCACCTTGAGCGTTCCCGCCATCCCGGCACCGTTGTTCACCGACATCGACGATGTCGCCACGCGGTTGACCGAAACCGGCTACCTACCCGATACCGCCACGGCCACCGCGGTTTTCCTCGCTGACCGGCTCGGCAAGCCGCTGTTGGTCGAGGGCCCCGCAGGCGTCGGCAAGACCGAGCTGGCCCGCGCCGTCGCGCAAGCCACCGGGTCGGGCCTGGTGCGCCTGCAGTGCTACGAGGGCGTCGACGAGGCCCGCGCGCTCTATGAGTGGAACCACGCCAAGCAGATACTGCGCATCCAGTCGGGCTCCGGGGACTGGGACCAGACCAAGATGGACGTGTTCAGCGAAGAGTTCCTGCTGACCCGCCCACTGTTGACCGCCATCCGGCGCACCGAACCCACCGTGCTGCTCATCGACGAGACCGACAAGGCCGACATCGAGATCGAGGGCCTCCTGCTCGAAGTGCTGTCCGACTTCGCCGTGACGGTGCCGGAGCTCGGCACCATCGTCGCCACCCGCAAGCCGTTCGTGCTGCTGACGTCCAACGCCACCCGCGAGCTGTCCGAGGCGCTCAAGCGTCGCTGCCTCTTCCTTCACATCGACTTCCCGGACCCCGACCTCGAGCGCCGGATCCTGCTGTCCCGGGTGCCCGAGTTGCCGGAGAAACTAGCCGAGGAGCTCGTGCGCATCATCGGCGTGCTGCGCGGCATGCAACTCAAGAAGCTGCCTTCGGTCGCCGAGACCATCGACTGGGGCCGCACCATCCTGGCCCTCGGGCTCGACACCATCGACGACCACACGATCGCCGCCACCCTCGGTGTCGTGCTCAAGCACCAATCCGACCAGGTGCGCGCCTCGGGCGAGCTTCGCCTGAACTGAGGAGTCGAATCTGATGGCCGTCCGACGCACCCGCCCGCCGCAACCGCTTGCGCCACACGGACTTCCCGGACACCTGGTGGAGTTCGTCGAAGCGCTGCGCGGGGTGGGCATCAACGTCGGGCCGTCGGAGACCGTCGACGCCGGCCAGGTGATGACCGTGATTGGCCTGGGTGATCGCGAGGTGCTGCGGGAGGGACTGGCCTGCGCCGTGCTGCGCCGCGCCGACCACCGCGAAACCTACGACGCGATGTTCGACCTGTGGTTCCCGGCGGCGCTGGGCGCGCGGACCGTGCTCGACGATGAAGCCGAAGACGGCCAACGCGACCCCGACGGCCTGCCGCCCCAGGACGTCGAGGCCATGCGCGAGGCACTCCTGGCGATGCTTTCGGACAACCCCGAGTTGGGGAACATCGACGACCGATTGGCGGCGATGATCGCCCAGATCGTCGAATCGTTCGGTCGATACAATTCCAGTCGCGGACCTTCGTACTCGTCATACCAGGCGCTCAAGGCCATGGCGCTCGACGAACTCGAGGGCCGGTTGCTGGCCGGACTGCTCGCAATCTATGGCGACGACCCCACCCCGACGCAGGAGGAGATCGCCAAGGCCATTGCGGCGAAGCGCATCTCGCAGCTGCGCCGGATGGTGGAGGGGGAGACCAAGCGCCGCACCGCCGAGCAACTGGGCCGGGAGCACGTCCAGATGTACGGCATTCCGCAGCTGGCCGAGAACGTCGAATTCTTGCGCGCCTCCGGCGACCAACTACGCCAGATGCGACGCGTCGTCGCCCCGTTGGCGCGCACGCTGGCAACCCGGCTGGCCGCGCGCCGACGCAGGTCCCGGCGCGGCGAGATCGACTTGCGCAAGACGCTGCGGAAGTCGATGTCGACCGGTGGCGTGCCCATCGAGGTCGTGCTGAAGAAGCCACATCCCGCCCGCCCCGAGTTGGTGGTGCTGTGCGACGTGTCGGGTTCGGTTGCCGGGTTCAGCCACTTCACCCTCATGCTCGTCAGCGCGCTTCGCCAGCAGTTCTCCCGGGTTCGGGTGTTTGCCTTCATCGACACCACCGACGAGGTCACCGAACTCTTCGGGCCGGACGCCGATCTCGCTGTCGCCGTACAGCGCATCACCCGCGAGGCGGGCGTCTACACCCGTGACGGACACTCCGACTACGGGCATGCCTTCGTCTCTTTCATGGACAAGTGGCCGAACGTGCTGTCGCCGCGTAGCTCGCTGCTGGTGCTCGGTGACGGCCGCAACAACTACCGCAACCCCGAAGTCGAGTTGCTGACGCACATGGTGTCGGCCAGCCGCCACGCGCACTGGCTCAATCCGGAGCCCAAGCACCTGTGGGGCAGCGGCGACTCGGCCGTGGCGCGCTATGAGGACGTCATCACGATGCACGAGTGCCGGTCGGCCAAGCAGCTCGCCTCGGTGATCGACCAGCTGCTGCCCGTTTGACGCGGGGCGGCGTTCCGAGCCCCTCCCGTAAGCTGCATGTTCATGACTCGACGACTGGGCGTGATGGGCGGGACGTTCGATCCCATCCACCACGGACACCTCGTCGCCGCCAGCGAGGTCGCCGACAAGTTCGAGCTCGACGAGGTGGTGTTCGTCCCGACCGGACAGCCCTGGCAGAAACGCGCACGCATCGTCACCGCGGCCGAGGACCGCTACCTGATGACGGTGATCGCCACCGCGGCGAATCCCCGATTCTCGGTCAGCCGGGTCGACATCGATCGTGGCGGACCAACCTACACCAAGGACACCCTGCGTGACCTTGCCGCGCTCAACCCCGGGACGGAGTTGTTCTTCATCACCGGTGCCGACGCCCTCGCCTCGATCCTGTCGTGGCAGAACTGGGAGGACATGTTCTCGCTCGCCCGCTTCGTCGGCGTCAGCCGACCTGGATACGAACTCGACGGTCAACACATTGCCGCAGCCATGAAGGAACTGCCCCCGGACGCACTTTCGCTCGTCGAGGTGCCTGCGCTGGCCATCTCGTCGACCGACTGCCGCAGACGTGCAGAGGCCGACAGGCCCATCTGGTACCTGGTGCCCGACGGCGTGGTGCAGTACGTCTCGAAGCGTCAGCTCTACAAGGCGCACACGTTCGCCGAGAAGGGCGGCCACGCATGACGGCGAACGAGGAAGCCATCTCCATGGCGACGGTGGCGGCGCAGGCCGCGGCGTCCAAGCTCGCCGACGACATCGTCGTGCTCGACGTGTCGGGTCAGCTGGTCATCACCGACTGCTTCGTCATTGCGTCGGCGTCCAATGACCGACAGGTGAACGCGATCGTCGACGAGGTCGAGGAGAAGATGCGGGGCGCCGGGCACAAACCGGCCCGCCGCGAGGGCACCCGCGAGGGCAGATGGGTACTGCTCGACTACGTCGACATCGTCGTGCACATCCAGCATCAAGACGAGCGCAACTTCTATGCGCTCGACCGACTGTGGCGGGACTGCCCGGTGGTTCCCATCGAGCTGGAGGTTGATCCGGAGGGCAGGAGCGAAGCGACCCGGGAAGTTGATCCGGAGGGCAGGAGCGAAGCGAGCCGGGAAGTTGATCCGGAGGATGCGGAGTGACGGCCCGCCACCTGGTCATGCTGCGGCACGGGCAGACCGAGTACAACGCGGGCAACCGCATGCAGGGCCAGCTCGACACCGACCTCAGTGACCTCGGTCGCGAGCAGGCCGCGGCGGCCGCCGAGGTGCTGGCCAAGCGTCAGCCATTGATGATCGTGTCGTCCGACCTGCGGCGGGCGCTCGACACCGCGACGGCCCTCGGTGAGCGCGCAGGCCTACCGGTGTCCGTCGACACCCGTTTGCGCGAAACGCATCTGGGGGACTGGCAGGGGCTGACGCACCTCGAGGTCGACGCCTTGGCCCCCGGGGCCAGGCTGGCCTGGCGCGACGACGCCCGCTGGGCTCCGCACGGCGGCGAGAGCAGGGTCGACGTCGCGGCCCGCAGCACGCCGTTGGTGGCGGAACTGCTTGAGCAACATGTTGAATGGGGCGTCGACGATCCGGAACGACCCGTCGTGCTGGTCGCTCACGGTGGACTGATCGCCGCCCTGACCGGAGCATTGCTCGGCCTGCCCGTCGACAACTGGCCGGTGCTCGGCGGGATGGGCAACGCCAGTTGGGTTCAGCTGTCGGGACATTCGGCGGACGGCGCGGCGCCGCGGGAGGTCAAGTGGCGACTGGACGTGTGGAACGCCTCGGCCCAGGTTGCCAACGATGTGCTCTAACCCCCACCGACGCACCCTTCTGATCTTCTGCGACTCGCTTTCCTACTACGGACCCACCGGCGGACTGCCCGCCGACGATCCGCGCATCTGGCCCAACATCGTTGCCACCCAATTGGACTGGGACGTGGAGCTCATCGGACGCATCGGCTGGACCTGCCGCGACGTGTGGTGGGCCGCGACGCAGGATCCCCGCGCGTGGGCAGCACTCCCGCGGGCAGGCGCAGTCATCTTCGCCACCTGTGGGATGGACTCCCTGCCATCACCCCTGCCGACGGCGTTGCGCGAGTTGATCCGATACGTCCGGCCCCCGTGGTTGCGCCGCTGGGCGCGTGACGGATACGGCTGGGCGCAGCCACGGCTGTCGCCGATCGCGCGGCCCGCGCTGCCGGGAAAGTTGAGTGCGCACTACCTCGAGAAGACCCGCGGCGCAATCGACTTCAACCGACCTGGCATCCCGTTCGTGGCGGCGATACCTTCGGTGCACATCGCAGAGACGTACGGCAAATCGCACCGCTGGCGGGATGAAACCGTCGCCGCCATCACCGAATGGGGTCGGGTGCAGGACGTTCCGATCGTCGACCTGAAGGCCGCCGTCGCCGATCAGGTGATGAACGGGCACGGCAATCCCGATGGCATCCATTGGAACTTCGAGGCGCATCGGGCCGTTGCGGAACTGATGTTGAAGGGGCTCGCCGAGGCCGGCGTCAAGTTCGATGGCGACGGCGCCTGACCGTGGCCGTCAAGGTGGTGACCGACTCGTCGGCTCGACTGCACCCGGATGAGTTGCAGCGGTGGGGTATTGGGCAGGTCGCACTTCACGTCATAGTCGACGGAGAAGATCTGCGCGACGGCAGTGACCAGGTGCCGTACGACGTACACGCGCGCGGGCACGTGACGACCGCCGGTGCCGCGCCAGTGGAACTTGCCGAGGCCTACCGCAAGGCGCTCGCCGAGAGCGGTGGCGACGGTGTGGTGGCGGTCCACCTGTCGGCGCCCCTTTCGAGCACGTTCAGTTCGGCCGTCGCGGCTGCCCGCGAGTTCGGTCCAGCGGTGCGCGTGGTGAATTCGCGCTCGGCGGCCATGGGGGTGGGCTTCGTCACCTTGGCCGCGGCTCGCGAAGCTGCTGGCGGTGGTTCGCTCGACGAGGTCGAGCTGGCCGCCAGGATGGCGATTCCACGCACCCGGGCATTCATCGTCGTGCATCGGCTGGACAACCTTCGCCGCAGCGGGCGCATCGGCACCGCGGCGTCCTGGCTGGGTACGGCGTTGTCGCTCAAGCCGCTGTTGTGTCTGGACGTGGACGGCCGGTTGGTGCTGGATCAGCGGATCAGGACGGTGTCGAAGGCCCACGGGGCCCTGGTCGAGGCGGTCGCGGAATTCGTCGGCGACCGGCGGGCCGCCATCGCCGTGCACCACGTCGACAACCACGACGACGCCGACGTCGTCGGGGCGGCGCTGACCACCCGGCTGCCCCAGGTCGAATCGCTCACCGTGAGCGACATGGGTCCCGTGCTCTCCGTACACGTCGGTGGCGGCGCGATCGGGGTGTGTGTGACGGTGGACGCCTGATGACTGCACTGGAACTCGCACGCGACGAACGTTTGGCGTTCGCGGACTTCCTGGCCGGGCTCACGCCAGCACAGTGGGTCACCCCGTCGCTGTGCACGGGTTGGACGGTGCGCGACGTGGCCGCCCACTGCGTGAGCTTCGAGGGAATCTCCGGCGGGCAGCTGGCGGTCCGGTTTCTGAAGGGTCGGTTGCAGACGGATCGCATCAACGCACTCGCCGTCGCCGACCTTGCGGGTAGCTCCACTGAGGACCTCATCGGGCTGCTCCGCGACAACGCATTGCCACACGGCCTCGGTGCGGGCTTCGGCGGACGGGTCGCCTTGACCGACAACATGATTCACCAGCAGGACATTCGACGCCCGCTGGGCCTTCCGCGAACCATCGATTCCGAACGACTGCGTGCCGCACTGGACTTCGTCCGGTACGCACCGACCATCCGGGGTGCCTGGCGGGTACGCGGGGTGAAGCTCGTCGCGACGGATGTCGTCTGGTCCCACGGCAAGGGCCCGGAGGTATGCGGCCCCGGAGAGGCGCTGTTGATGGTCATGGCCGGGCGCACCGAGGCGTTGGGCGATCTCGACGGGTCCGGCGTGGCCCACCTCTCGTCACACGTCTGAGCGGCCGCGACGCGGCTCGTCCGACGCAAGTGAACTCCCTCGGCGGAGAAGCGGGCCGAAAATGTGTCGGAATACTGGCGGCTGCGCGCTCGTATCGGTATGGCGGCAGACGCCGCGACTGTCCTAGAGGAGCTCAGCATGCGAGTGAACACCAGCACCGTTGCCGCGAGCGCCAAGCTAGTCGTCGCTGCGGGTGCCATCGCGGTCGGTGCGCTGGCGCTGGGCACACCGACTGCCCATGCAGACGAGACGGTCGTCGATCAGTCCACCGTCGTCGAGCAGCAGTCAAACGTCGGCGCAGGAGATCAAACCACCACCGAACGCCGCAAGGGCCGGGTCTACGTCATCGGCAAGACCACGAAGCCACACACACGCCAGGGGTAGTCGACGCGCCGGCGGTGCCGAACTAGCCGGAGCATCGTCCGGTAACCGGCGGCAGGTCCTTCAGGGTCACGATGCCCGGCGCCGCCGCCACCACGGCAGGTACTGCGTTGGTGACCGGCATCGCGGTGTAGATCATGCCGAGCCCCATGAAACCCGGTTCCGTCCAATCCCGCGGCGGCAGGCAGTGCAGCACCGTGCGCATGTTCGGCGTTCCGAACACCTGGATGACGTGTCCGTGCTCCAGGGGCTTGGGCGGCGTCACGTGGTTGCCCATGGTCCAATTGAAGCCGACGCTGACGACGTTCTTGTCGCCGACCCAGCCGCGGTGATAGCCGTACACGCCGCCGACGGTGCCCCCGGGGATCTGCATGAAGCCAAGGTCGCTGTCGCCCGTTGCGGTGGTGAACTCGACGTCGAACGTCATCCTGTCTAGGTTGGCGCCAATCGCGTCGGCCATCATCGCGGCCGACTCGGCGAAGACCTCGCTCTCCCTTCGCACGCTCTCGGCCAGTCCCGGCGTCTCGGGATCCATGGAGAAGCCCATCGCGGCCTGCGTCCCAGCCGACTCATATGTCGAGCAGTCGACTGATTCGGTGATGCGGATCTCGTCGACTTGCTCGCACGCCCCGGACAGCACCATGCCGACCATGTTGGTCATGCCGGGATGCGCGCCGCTGCCGAAGATCGTGGAATTGCCCGTCTCGCAAGCCTTCCGGATGCGTTCGAGGTCTTCCGGCGTCTGCTTTCCTCCGGTGATCCACGCCGCGCTGGAGCACACGTTCACGCCGGCTTCGAGCAGCCGCGCCAGCTCGTCGACGTCGGGCCACAGCGGGTTGTAACAGCAGGCGTCCGGCTTCAGCGCGATCAGCGCGTCGATGTCGTTGGTGGCCGCGACACCTGTGGGTGCGGGCCAGCCGGCCAATTCGGCGGCGTCCACACCCACCTTGTCCGCTCCGTGCGCATACACCCCGACCAGCTCCATGTCGTCGCGTCCGATGATCGCGTGCAGCGAGCGCCTACCGATGTTGCCGGTAGTCCACTGGATCACCCGGAGTGGACGGTCAGCTGTAGTCGTCGTCATGTGCGCCTCCTCGTTGCGGCCATATCGGTAGACACCTTCGCAACTATGTATACGTGAATACCTGCTCGACGGGCCGACGGCCCGAAGCGCTGGCATGATCTCAGTGATGCACCAGTTCCTGCCCGCGAGCCCGTCGACGGTGCACTGGGGTTACTTCGATCCGCGGCTGACGCCGACGTTGACCGTTGCCTCAGGCGACCTCGTTTCCATCGAAACGCTCACCCACCACGCCGGTGACGCGCCCGACCTGCTGATGGATCCGGGCATTGCGGAGGTTTTCGACCTCGTCACCGACCGGGGTCCGGGGCCGCATCTGCTCACCGGTCCCATCGCGGTCGAGGGCGCCCGCCCTGGCGACGTGCTGCAGGTGGACATCCTGGAGGCGGTCCCGCGGCTGCCCTACGGTTCCAATCTCGCCGCGCACTGGGGCCACCTCTACGCCGAGCTGCCGACCGAACGGGTGACGGTCTACGAACTGGACACTCGCGCGATGCTCGGACGGGCGCTCTTCGGCTACGACTGGACGGCCACGCCGCTGGCCGACGCCCCCGGCACGATCGTCGTGCCCGAGCCCGCCACCCGCGAACTCGCGCTGCCCGGCGTCGTCATCCCGCTGCGGCCGCACTTCGGCACGATGGGCGTCGCGCCCGCCGAGCCCGAGCGGGTGTCGTCGGTGCCGCCCGGCGACCATGGCGGCAACGTCGACAACTGGCGGATCGGCGCGGGCGGCCGCATGTACTTCCCGGTGCAGGTGCCGGGTGCGTTGCTGTCGGTCGGCGACCCCCACGTCTCACAGGGAGACGGCGAGCTCAGCGGGACTGCTCTGGAGTCATCGCTGAATGGACTGTTGCGGTTGACGATTCGCCGTGACCTGCCCTTCACCGTGCCCGTCCTCGAGACATCGACCGAGCTGCTGGTGCACGGCTTCGGAGACACTCTCGACGAGGCGATGAAGGCCGCGGCGCTACGGACGCTCGACCTCTTGGAGCACCATTTCGGCCAGACCCGCGTGGACGCTTACTCGTTCATGTCGGTTGCCGTCGACTTCACCGTCACACAGGTCGTGGACCAACGACAGGGCGTCCACGCCAGAATCGACAAGCGATGCTTCCCTCGGTGGTCGGAATCGGCGGCGTGACGGGCATCCGCGCGTTCACGTTCACCCCGGACGACGGCGTGCCGCCGGCGGTTGCCCCCTTCGCACACGCCACCGCCGCGGGCCAGACCCTGTACGTCACCGGCCAGATGCCCACTGACCTCGACGGCGCCGTGGTGGGCCGCGACGTCGCTGCTCAGACGGATCAGGTGCTTCGAAACCTGTTGCGGGTCACCGAGCTCTGCGGCGGTGAACTCGGTGACGTCGTCTCGGTACGCGCCTACCTGGTCGACTGGGCGGATTACGCCGCCTTCAACGATGCCTACGCGGCATGGTTTCCCGCCCGCTTCCCGTCTCGCACTTGCGTCGGGGTCACGGGACTTGCAGTCGGAGCGCTCGTCGAGCTCGACTGGACGTGTTGGCGCAACGACGGCTGGAGTTAGTGGCCACCACGCTCATCCACAGCCGCGAGTTGCTCCACAGGCAGGCGGCCGCGACGAGGTGATGTGCCGGTTCCGTCGACCAGCGTGCCTACCGTCGCGGACATGCGATCCGAACTGCCCGCCGACCGCGTGCGCCGTCGCCTTGCCGGGGAATCCAACCCCGGGGCCGAGGCCGAGCCGGCTCCTGGTGTCGACGACGACGCCACTGATACGTCGCTCTCGCGGTGGCTACCCGACACGGGCGGCGCCGCGCCGAACTGGATGGCCACCATCCGCGCGGACCCGGGCCGGTCGGGTGTCATCGCGCTGGGTTTGCTCGGGCTGGTGGCCGTGTTGGTCACCATCTTCACGCTGGCGCACGACGACGGGCCGCGGGTCGTGTCAGCCAACCTTCCTCCGGTTCAGCCTGTTTCGTCCACGGGTGCGACGGCGTCGGGACAGGCACCCGCGGCGGACGCGCGGGTGGTGGTCAGCGTGGTGGGGCTGGTGCGTGAGCCCGGGCTGGTGACGCTCGGGCCGGGGGCGCGGATCGCCGATGCTCTCGATGCCGCCGGTGGAGCACTCGACGGCGCCGATCTGACGGGGCTGAACATGGCCCGCCGCGTCGCCGACGGCGAGCAGATCGTGGTCGGCCTCGGCTCTGCCCCTGGCGCCCCGCCTGCGATGGGCAGTTCCGTCAGCACACCGCCGGCTGGCGGACCTGCCACGTCGGACGCGGGGGCGCACGGTTCGGCGCCGGACGCGCCGGTCGACCTCAACGCGGCGACGATCGAGCAACTCGACGCCCTTCCTGGGGTCGGACCCGTCACCGCATCGGCGATCGTGGAATGGCGCACGGCGAACGGCCGCTTCGCCAACGTCGAGCAACTTGGCGAGGTCGACGGGATCGGTCCGGCGCGGCTGGAGAAGCTGCGCGAGTTGGTCCATGTGTGACCGCCCCCGGACCTCGCCCCACCGGCCTGGACCTGCGGCTGGTACCGGCGGCGCTGACGAGCTGGGCGGTGACAGCGGCTGGAATCGTCTGGCCGCCATGGTCATCGATCTGGGTGGTGCTGGCGGCCGCGGTCGTGGCGGCGGCTGCGACGTGGTGGGCCAGCCGACGCAACCCGGCGTTGCAGCAAGCCCGCTGGCCCGGCGTCGTGGCCGTCGTGACGGTCGGTGTGGCGTTCGCGATCTCCATCGGCCTTCGGATGCACGACATTGCCCAACATCCCATCGTCGCCCGCTACGGCACCACGGCCTCCGTCGTCGTCAGCCCGAACGAATCGCCACGGTTCCTCGGCGGCTCGCGGCTGATGTTTCGCGGTTCCCTGCAGGCGTTGGACGGGGCCGAATCGTATGGCCGGGTCGTCGTCTTCGGGTCGGTCGTCGGATACGACGAGCTGACCGCGGGCCGCCCGGTGACGTTCCGCGCCCGCATCGGGCGGCCCACCCGGCCCGAACTCACCGTGGCGGTGCTTTCGGCGACGGGGGAGCCCACGCTCGGTCGGGCGCCCGGTTGGCAACGGGTGGCCGCGGGGGTGCGGACCGAATTCGCCGACGCCGCCCGCGCCGTCCTGCCCGCCGATCAGGCCGCGATGTTGCCCGCGCTGGTGCTCGGCGACACGTCGGCCGTGCCTGCCCAGACCGACTCCGAGTTCCGAACGGCCGGGCTGACCCACCTGACCGCGGTGTCGGGCGCGAACGTCACCATCGTGTGCGGGGCGGTCCTGCTCACTGCTGCGGTGATCGGACCGCGCGCGGCGGCCGCGGCAGCCGCGGTCGCACTCGTGGCGTTCGTCGCCGTGGTCCAGCCGTCGGCCAGTGTGCTGCGCGCCGCGGTGATGGGCGCCATCGCGTTGTTCGCCGTCGTGTCCCGCAGACGACGTCAGGCGGTGCCTGCGTTGTCCGCCAGTGTGATCGTGCTGATGATCGTCGCGCCGGAGTTGGCCGTCGACCTCGGCTTCACGCTGTCCGTCGTGGCCACGGCCGCACTCGTTGTGATCGCGCCGGTCTGGTCCCGTCGGCTGGTCGGCCGTGGCTGGCCAAAGCCGCTTGCGGACGCCGTCGTGGTTGCATTGGCCGCACAGTTGGTCACCGCCCCGATCATCGCAGGCATGTCGGGCACCTTCAGCGTGGTCTCTGTCATTGCGAATCTCGCTGTCGCAGTGGTCATTCCACCCATTACGGTGATCGGCACCGTGGCGGCCACGCTGTCGACGCTCTGGCCTTCGGCGACCCGCCTGCTGGTCCGGTTCACCGGACCCGAGTTGTGGTGGCTCTTGCACATGGCGCACTGGACTGCGGCGATCCCAGGGGCGAGCGTGCCGGTGCCGTCGGGGTTGGCGGGCGTCGGGTGCCTGGCGGCGGCCGGGGTCGCCGTCGTGGTCGGGTGGCGTTGGCGCTGGGGGCGCACGGCGGTGGCCGTCGCGCTCCTGGGCCTGCTGGCGTGGTCGGCAGGCCACGGTGTCGGCGGTGTCGGCGCTGTCGGGCCGTCATGACACGATCAACCGCGTGAGCCAACTGCACCTCGTGCTGGGTGAGGAGGACCTGTTCGTCGAGCGCGCCATCGCCGGCGTGCTGCGTTCGGCCCGTCAGCAGGCTGGGACCGACGACATTCCCATCGACCGGCTACGCGCCGGTGAGGTCGGAACCAGCGAACTCGCCGAGTTGTTGAGCCCGTCGTTGTTCGCCGACGAGCGGGTCGTCGTGCTCGAAGCGGCCGCCGAGGCCGGAAAGGATGCCGTCGCGCTCATCGCGGCGACCGCGGCCGACCTTCCCGACGGCACCATGCTCGTCGTCGTGCACTCGGGCGGTGGGCGCGCCAAGGCGCTGGCAGACCAACTGCAGAAGCTCGGCGCAGAGGTCCACCAATGCCCCAAGATCAAGTGGCCAAACGAGCTGGTGGGCTTCGTCCGATCGGAGTTTCGATCGCTGAAGGTCAAGGTCGACGAAGCGACCCTCGCTGCGCTCGTCGATGCGGTCGGGTCCGATCTGCGCGAACTGGCCGCGGCGTGCTCACAGCTGGTGGCGGATACCGGTGGCGTCGTGGACGCGGCGGCGATCCGTCGGTATCACGTCGGTAAGGCCGAGGTGAAGGGCTACGACATCGCTGACATGGCCGTCATCGGCGACATCGCGGGTGCCGCCGAGGCCTTGCGGTGGGCGATGCTTCGGAAGGAGCCGCCAACGGTGGTGATCGCCGACGCGTTGGGCGAGGCGATGCACGCCATCGCCCGGATCCGGCCGCTGTCCGGAGACCCGTATCAACTCGCGGGCGAGGTCGGGATGCCGCCAAAGCGGGTGGAGAAGGCTCAGAAGCAGGCGCGACGCTGGTCGAAGGAGTCCGTGGCGGAGGCCATCAGGGTGGTGGCGACGCTCAACGGAGACGTCAAGGGCGTCGCGGCGGACGCCGACTACGCACTGGAGTCGGCGGTCCGCAGGGTCGCCGAGCTAGCCGGAGGAAGTTGAGTGCTTAGAGCCTGTTGAGGGCAGTCGTCAGCGCCGACTTCTTGTTGGCAGCCTGGTTCTTGTGAATCACGCCCTTGCTGGCAGCCTTGTCCAGCTTGCGGTTGGTCGTCACCAGCAACTCGGCGGCCTTTTCCTTCTCACCAGCGTCGATGGCCGCGCGGAGCCCGCGGACAGCAGTGCGAAGTGACGACTTCACCGACTGATTGCGCAGCCTGCGGCGCTCGTTGGTGAGAATCCGCTTCTGCTGCGACTTGATGTTGGCCACGCGTGTAGTTCCTTCTAAATCTGTGCTGGGATGGAAAAGCTCATGAGTGCCCGGTAACGGACAGCGTTCGATAAGACTACCAGCGACGTCACGAATCCCCCAAAGTGATGGCAGCTGGCCTGCCGAAATGGCTTGGTTACGGCAGCATGTCCATGGTGAGCCTCCGAACCCTGCCGTCCGATCCCGCAAAGTCATCGCGAGCCGACGTCCGAGGCTCCAAACGGTATGCGGGCATATTCGACGGGTACAACAACGTGGGCGGCGTCGGAGACTACTCCGCGGCCTTCGACGAGATGTTCGACGCCGAGGGCAACGTGCGTGGGCCGTACAAGGGCATCTTCGCCGAATTGGCGCCCTCGGACGCCTCGGAACTCGCCGCCCGCTCCGAGGCGCTTGGCCGGGCCTTCATCGACCAGGGGATCACGTTCTCGCTCTCCGGCCAGGAACGGCCCTTCCCGCTGGACCTGGTGCCACGAGTGATCTCCGCCGCAGAGTGGTCGCGCTTGGAGAAGGGCATCACGCAGCGGGTCAAGGCGTTGGAGATGTACCTCGACGACATCTACGGCGAGCAGGAGATCCTGCGCGACGGAGTCATTCCGCGCCGGCTGGTGACGTCCTGCGAGCACTTCCATCGGGAAGCCGCGGGCATCCACCCGCCCAATGGCGTGCGCATCCACGTGGCGGGCATCGACCTGGTCCGCGATGCGCAAGGAACGTTCCGCGTCCTCGAGGACAACCTGCGGTCGCCGTCGGGGGTCTCATACGTGATGGAGAACCGCCGCTCCATGGCGCGGGTCTTCCCGAATCTGTTCGCCACGCACCGCGTGCGCGCCGTCGGCGACTACGCCTCGCACCTGTTGCGGGCGCTGCGCAACGCGGCGGCGTCGAACGAGGCCGACCCGACCGTGGTCGTGCTCACGCCCGGTGTCTACAACTCGGCGTACTTCGAGCATTCGCTACTGGCCCGGCAGATGGGCGTCGAGCTCGTCGAGGGCCGCGACCTGTTCTGCCGCGACAACACCGTCTACATGCGCACCACCGAGGGCGAGCGGCAGGTCGACGTCATCTACCGCCGCATCGACGACGAGTTCCTCGACCCGATGCACTTCAAGCCCGATTCGGTGCTCGGGGTGGCAGGGATTCTCAACGCCGCCCGCGCAGGCAACGTGGTGATCTCCAGCGCGATCGGCAACGGGGTTGGCGACGACAAGCTCGTGTACACCTATGTTCCGACGATCATCGAGTACTACCTCGGTGAGAAGCCTTCGTTGGCCAACGTCGACACGTTCCGGTGCTGGCTCGACGAAGAGCTCGAGGAGGTGCTCGACCGAATCGACGAACTGGTCATCAAGCCCGTCGAGGGCTCGGGTGGCTACGGCATCGTGTTCGGTCCCAGCGCATCGGAGAAGGAACTGGCCACCATCACCAAGAAGGTGCGCAGCGATCCCCGCGGCTGGATCGCCCAACCGGTCGTACAGCTGTCGACCGTGCCGACTCAGATCGACGACAAACTCGCGCCGCGCCACGTCGACCTGCGCCCGTTCGCGGTCAACGATGGTGACGACGTGTGGGTGCTGCCGGGTGGACTTACCCGGGTCGCATTACCGGAAGGGTCGCTGGTGGTGAACTCGAGCCAGGGCGGCGGCTCGAAGGACACCTGGGTGCTGGCGTCGCGCGCATCGATCGCAGACCGGGAGCTTGCCGCCGCCGAAGTCGTGCGTGCTCTGCCCAAGGCGCCCAAGGCGCAGACGACCGAGAAGAACGGTGACAACTCGACTCAGCAGCAGCAACAGCAGTCGCAAGTGCCGAGTCCGGGCAACAATCAACAACAGCAGCAGCAACAGCAGCAGCAGGCTGTGATCGACTGATGCTGGCGCGCAACGCAGAATCGCTGTACTGGATCGGCCGCTACGTGGAGCGGGCGGATGACACCGCCCGCATCCTCGACGTCACGGTTCATCAGCTGCTCGAGGACTCCAGCGTCGACCCCGACCAGGCGTCGCGCACGCTGCTGAAGGTGCTCGGCATCGAACCACCGAAGACGGCACTCGACCTGTGGTCGCTGACCGACCTCGTCGCGTTCAGTCGCGACACTCAGGGCGGTTGTTCGATCGTTGACTCGATCTCGGCGGCCCGCGAAAATGCCCGCGGCGCACGCGAAGTCACCTCGACCGAGATTTGGGAGTGCCTCAACACCACGTACAACGCACTGCCAGAACGGGAACGCGCCGCCAAACGCCTCGGCCCTCACGAGTTCCTCTCCTACATCGAGGGCCGCGCCGCGCAGTTCGCCGGCCTCGCTGACTCCACGCTGTCGCGCGACGACGGATATCGGTTCATGGTGCTTGGACGCGCCATCGAACGCGTCGACATGATCGTGCGGCTGTTGTTGTCCCGTGTCGGCGACAGCGCATCGTCACCGGCCTGGGTGACGGTGTTGCGGTCGGCAGGCGCCCACGACACGTACCTGCGCACGTACCGAGGCGTAATGGACGCAGGCCGCGTCGTCGAGTTCATGATGCTCGACCGGCTCTTTCCGCGGTCGGTCATGTACTCGCTGAGACTCGCCGAACACAGCCTCGACGAACTCCACCACCGCAGGCTCAACCGCGTCGGCGCGACCGCCGAGGCGCAGCGCCTATTAGGTAGGGCCCGTAGCGAATTGGAGTTTCTGCGATCGGGGGTGCTGCTCGAATCACTCGAAGAGCGGCTCGGCGCGCTGCAGACGACGTGCGCTGACGTCGGGGAAGCCTTGGCGCAGGAGTACTTCTACTCCGCACCCTGGGTGGCGTGGACCGATGCCGGTCGAAACGGCTCGCTGGTGATCGAAGAGGGTGAGGTCTGATGTGGCGCATGCGTGTCATCCACGCCACGGGCTACGCCTACAAGTCGCCGGTCACCGCGTCGTTCAACGAGGCCAGGCTCACTCCCCGTTCGGACTCGCGGCAGAACGTCGTGCTCAACCGGGTGGAAACGGTTCCGGCCACCCGGTCCTATCGGTACGTCGACTATTGGGGAACGGCCGTAACGACATTCGATCTTCATGCTCCACACACCGAGCTCGAGGTGACGTCGTCTTCGATCGTCGAGACCGACAAGGACGAGGCGCCCAAGGAGAAGCTCGGCTGGGAGGAAGTGCGTTCGGCGGCGGTCATCGATCGGTACGACGAATACCTCGCGCCCTCGCTCTACACCCCGTCCAGCAGGCGCATGGCCCGCGTCGGCGAGGGCATCGCCAAGTACCACGACCCTCAGCAGGCCATCCTGGAGGCGGCGAACTGGGTGCACAACGAACTTTCCTACGTCCCAGGCACCACCGGCGTGCACTCGTCGGGCCTCGATGCGCTTCGCGAGGGCAAGGGCGTCTGCCAGGACTTCGCGCACTTGACGCTGATCTTGTTGCGCAGCATGGGAATTCCATCGCGCTACGTGTCGGGCTATCTGCACCCGAACGCCAAGGCCAAGGTCGGCGACACCATCGACGGGCAGAGTCACGCCTGGGTTCAGGCGTGGACGGGTGGCTGGCGGCACTACGACCCCACCAACGACAAAGAGATCAACGAGCAGTACATCAGCGTCGGCGTCGGCCGCGACTACCACGACGTGACGCCGTTGAAGGGCATCTACTCGGGGGAGGGGTCCACCGATCTCGACGTCGTCGTGGAGATCACTCGGCTGGCTTGACGCCAACGCCCGGGTGCACCTCGACGCGGTGTAGGTCGTCACCGAGTTCGATCTGGCGACTGAACTCCGTCGCGGCGAGGGCGCGCCATTCGTCCTCCTGGCCGGGCGCGATGGCTGGCACGTAATGCGTGAGCACCAACGTGCCGACGCCTGCGCGGGCCGCGGTGGCGGCCGCCTCCTCCACCGACGAGTGATAGTCGAGGATGTCGCGGACCCGCTGGTTCGGGCTCAACGCCACGATGTCCTTGCGAATCACGGTGTGCACCAGCGCCCCTGCTCCTGAGGCCAGCGCGTCGAGGGTCGCGCAAGGCACGCCGTCGCCTGCGAGCACCGCCGAAGCACCGTCGTATTCGATGCGGAAGGCGATGGTCGGTTCGACCGGACGGTGGTCGGTCGGCGCGACTCGGATGCTCACCTCCGCAGACCCATTCCCCGTCGTTTCGCTCGCCTTGTCTGCCCAGACCGAGCCCTCAGTGTGTTCGTGAACCCGGACGTCGGGCGGGGCGTTGAGGTCCGCGTGGTGCGCGATGCGGTAGCCGATGTCGGAACCGAACGCAACGAGGGTGGCGTCGACGACCGTCTTGGTGCCGGGTGGTCCGATGATCACCAACGGTTTTGGCGTCCCGAAGTTGGTGATCCAACTGCTGATGATGAGGTCTCCGAGATCGGCGATGTGATCGCTGTGCAGATGCGTCAGCAGCAGCGCCGTCAACCCGCTTGGCCCGACGCCGACCGCAGCCAGACGCTGGAGCACGCCACGCCCGCAGTCGACCAGGAAGATCTGATCGCCAGCCCGCACCAACGTGGCAGGTCCGGCGCGGTTGGGGTCGGGGGCCGGACTTCCGGTGCCTAGCAGCGTGAGTTCGATCATGGCCCCAGATATACCGGTCCCAAGCGAAATCTGTGACCTTTGGCCGCTATTCGCGACCGGCCGACACCCACGACAGATCGTGGAATCGATTCCCCGACACGGCGGCACCCGCCGCGTCGAGCGTTGCTAGTTGCGCGTCGGTGAGCGCGACGTCCAACGAGTCCAGGTTCTCCTGGACGCGGGACGCGCGGCGGGTTCCGGGAATCGGCACCGACGCCACCCCGAGTTCGTCGGCGCGGTAACGCAACCACGCCAGCGCGACCTGCGCGGCGGTGGCTTCGCGTTCGTCTGCGACGGCGCGGATCGCGTCGACCACGGCAAGGTTTGCCTCCAGCGCATCGTCGGCGAAGCGCGGCATGTTGCGACGGAAGTCGGATCCGTCGGTCAGGTCGGCCGCCGACCGGACGGTGCCCGTCAGGAATCCGCGGCCAAGCGGCGAGTACGGGACGAAGCCAACGCCGAGTTCGGCCGCGGTGGGCACCACGTTCTGCTCGACGTCGCGACTCCAGATCGACCACTCGCTCTGAACGGCGGCGATGGGGTGCACCGCCACTGCGGCCCGCAACTCGTCGGCCGTCACCTCCGAGAGCCCAAGGTGACGGACCTTGCCCGCGGCCACCAGTTCGGCCATCGCCCCGACGGTTTCCTCGATGGGCACGGTCAGGTCCCGGCGGTGCATGTAATAGAGGTCGACCACGTCGGTCTCGAGGCGGTCCAGGCTTTCGTCGATGCACTGGTGGACGTAGGCGGCGTCGCCGCGGGAGACCAGCCCGACGCCCGCGACCCGGCCGGCCGGGTTTCCGACGATGCCGAACTTCGTCGCCAGCGTCACCTCGTCGCGGCGGTCGGCCAGCAGACCCGCGATGAGCCGCTCGTTCGCGCCGCCACCGTAGACATTGGCGGTGTCGATGAACGTGACTCCCACGTCAATGCTGCGATGAAGAGTCGCCAGCGACTCGGCGTCGTCCACCTCGCCGTACACGGGAGTCAGTGCCATCGCCCCGAAGCCGATTGCGCTGACCGACAATTCATCGCCGAGTAGTACGGATTCCGTCACCAATTGCTCCATTCGTCCGTCCGGCGCCTTGGCCACTATGAACCGTCGACGTCGGCGATCTGTTCCAAGTGCCTTCATCGTTCACAGATTCGCCATACTCTAGTGTGAGCCAGCTCACAATGGAGGCGCCCGATGAGGATTGCAGACGTATTGAAGAACAAGGGTGCAGGCGTGCTCACCGTCGCACCGGACACCACGGTCAGCGACCTGCTGAGCGGCC
>JAOPVI010000276.1 GCA_025966225.1 Mycobacterium sp.
GACCCGAGGTGAGCGAGATTGGCGTGGCACCCAGTCGACAGGTCGTCCAAGCAAATGACGGTGTCACCGCGGCCGACCAGAAAATCGCATAGATGTGATCCCAGAAAGCCGGCCCCGCCAGTGACCAGAATCCTCATGAGTTCCCCCTGGTGCTCTGATTGTTGATGCGCTCGGTGGTAGTTGTCACGGACACCCGAAACCGCGATAGGCCCAGCCCGCTGCACGCCAAACGTGTGGATCTAGACAGTTGCGCGCGTCGATGATGCACTTCGATCTGGCTACGTCGCCGAGTTCTCGCGGCTGCATTTTGCAGAACTCGTCCCACTCGGTGAGAACCAGCACTGCGTCGGCGCCGATACAAGCGTCGACGGCTGAGAATGCATAGTTCAGAGTTGGGAATGCCTTGCGTGAATTGTCCATTGCCTTCGGGTCGTACACGGTCACCACGGCCCCCTCCGACTGGATTTGGCCAGCCACGTCCAATGCGGGCGAGTCGCGGATGTCATCGGTGTTCGGCTTGAACGCCGATCCGAGAATGCCCACCCTTGCCCCGTCAAGCGATCCGCACTCTTCTCGGGCGATGGCTACGATGCGGCGGCGGCGCCTGAGATTGATGTTGTCGATTTCGCGCAGGAACGTCAGCGAATGGCCCACTCCGAGTTCGCCAGCGCGGGTGATGAATGCGCGTATGTCCTTCGAGAGACATCCGCCACCGAATCCAAGGCCGGCGTCAAGAAATCGGCGACCGATGCGATTGTCACATCCGATCGCATCGGCGAGCATGGTGACGTCGGCCGACGCAACTTCACACACTTCGGCGATCGCGTTGATGAACGAGATCTTCGTGGCGAGGAACGCGTTTGCAGCGACCTTTACCAATTCGGCGGTCGCAAGGGTCGTCACCAGAAAGGGAATGCCCTCGTCCAACAACCGGGCATACAATTCCCGCAGAGTTTCCTCTGCGCGGGAATCCTGGCGATCTTCGAGACCGAGGACGATGCGGTCAGGATGCAGAGTGTCCTGTACCGCGAACCCCTCCCTGAGAAACTCGGGGTTCCAAGCCAACTCGACTCCGTCGCCGACAGGCGCGATTCTGCGGGCCCGTTCCGCCAGCCGCTGAGCTGTTCCCACCGGCACCGTGGACTTTCCGACGAGCAGCGTCGGGCGGTTCAGATGGGGGCATAGGGCGTCGACTGCTGCGTCGACGTAGGACAAGTCGGCGCCGGCGTCGTTCTTGTTTTGTGGCGTGCCGACCGCGAGAAAGTGCACATCGGCGAAATCGGCTGCCTCTTCAAACGATCCGGTGAATCGCAGACGCTCAGAGGTGAGGCCGTCCTTCACGGCGTCCTGTAGCTCTGGCTCGAAGAAGGGCACCACACCCGACTGAAGCTTGGCCACCTTGTCGGCGTCGATATCGACGGCCAACACGCTGTGTCCGATCTGCGACATGCACGCCGCATGGGTCGTCCCCAAGTAACCGGCACCAATCACTGCGACTTTCATGAGAGTTCCCGTGTTTCGATGCTGGGCGCCTCGCACCGTGTGACGGTCATCCCGGCTTGATTTGCGCGTATCGGGCAGGATCCGATGGACCCGACGGCGTCGGTTACGAAGACTCGCATCATGTATGGCCGTTCCTTCTGCCGGTTCATTCGACTACTCGACCGTGACCGATTTGGCGAGGTTGCGAGGCTTGTCGACATCCCGCCCCAGGCTGAGTGCGAGCGTCCGCGCCAGAATTTGCAGCGGCACCGTTGCCGCGAGCGGTCCCCACGGAGCGTCCAGACTCTCTACTGCGGGCACCGTGGCGCCCGCCCCGCCGATGCTGATGACATGGCCTCCGCGGGCGCGAATTTCGGCGACGTTTGCGGCCAGCTTCGGGTCGGCATTCTCGACTACCACCACGGGTGTGCCCGACGTGATCAGGGCCAGCGGACCATGTTTGAGCTCGCCTGCCGGATAGTGCTCGGCCCACCGGTAGGCAAGCTCCTTCAGCTTGAGGGCACCCTCGGCGGCGTACGGAAGACCGGACCCTCTCGCGATGAAGACGAACCCCCCTGCAGTCACGTACCGTTCCGCGATTTGCGGCACCACGCACTTGGCGATCGTGTTCGCCGCTGACAGCTGATCCGGAAGCCGTCGAAGCTGGTCGACGAGTAGACCGGCTTCAGTCGCAGACAGTCTGCGCCTGGAGACCAGCGCCGAGATCATTACGGCGACGCCCGCAACAATCTGGCACACAAAGGTTTTCGTGGCCGCGACACCGACCTCTACGCCGGCCCCACATGGCACCACGGCGTCCACCCGTCGAGCCAGGGTCGAGTGCATGTTGTTGGTAAGCGCAATGAGTTGTGCATTGGCCGGCCAGTGTCTCTGAACGGCTGGCAGGTCGTCAGCGGTCTCGCCGGACTGGCTGATCGCGAGGCACAACGTGTGTGGTTCCACGACCTCGTCACCGACTTCGCTGCCGACACTGATCGTCACGGGCACTCCGCCCACACGGCGTGCCAGTCGCCCGATCACCTGACC
>JAOPVI010000293.1 GCA_025966225.1 Mycobacterium sp.
GACAGAGGAGCGGCCGTGACCGAACAAACCGACCTAGCCACCATCGAGTTCCACGTGACAGACCACGTCGCCACGGTGGCATTGAACCGGCCGGAGAAGCTGAACAGCTTCACCGAGCAGATGGCCGCCGACCTCGCCTCGGCCTGGGCCCGGGTCCGCGACGACGACGACATCCACGTCGCGGTGCTGTGCGCCAACGGCGAGCGAGCGTTCTGCACCGGCATCGACGTGTCCGAGGGCACCTGGTGGAAGCACAAGTCGATCTTCAACCAGGAGGACCCGGGAGAGCTTCTTGGACCGAAGGCACACAAGGTGTGGAAGCCGGTGATCGCCGCACTGCACGGCATCGTGGCCGGCGGCGCGATGTACTTCGTCAACGAATGTGACTTCTCGATCTGCGCCGAGAGTGCCACGTTCTTCGATCCGCATCCCAACGCGGGAATCGTCTCGGCACTGGAACCGATGGGGATGCGGGCCTTGGGCGTGCCCTACGGCGAGGTGATGCGCTGGGCGCTGCTGGGCAGCGAGGAGCGGATGACCGCACAGACCGCGCTGCGGATCGGGATCGTCACGGAGGTCGTGCCCGACGATCAACTGCGTTCCCGTGCCACCGAGTTGGCCGCCGAGATCGCCGCCCGCCGCCCCGAAGGCATTCAGGGCACGGTGCGCGCGATGTGGGAGGCGCGCGATCTTCCGCCGACGACCGCTGCTCGACACGGCAAGTTCTACACGGACTTGGGCAACGCCGGGGCCACCCCGGACTCGCTGAACAACAAGAAGCGGCCGCGCACGAGATGAGCGCGAGCAGAGAGGAGGTACGCGATGACTGACACCACGACCGAACGGCTGGTCACATTCGACCTGCTCATCGGGGGTGAATCGACCAGCGCCGCTTCGGGTTCCACCTACGACAGCGTCGATCCATTCACCGGCAGGCCGTGGGCGCGGGTGCCCGACGGCGGGTCCGCCGACGTGGACCGCGCGGTTGCGGCAGCACGTGCTGCGCTCAACGGCGAATGGGGGCAGCTCACGGCCACCGCCCGCGGCAAGCTGCTGTGGCGGCTCGGCGAGCTCATCGCGCGCGAGGCGGAGCACTTGGCCGAACTCGAGGTGCGCGACGGCGGAAAGCTGGCGCGCGAGATGGTCGGCCAGATGAAGGCACTGCCGGACTACTACTTCTACTACGCGGGTCTGGCCGACAAGCTGGAGGGCGAGGTCATCCCGGTCGACAAGCCGAACTTCTTCGTCTACACCCGCCACGAGCCGGTCGGCGTCGTCGGTGCGATCACCCCGTGGAACTCGCCGCTATTGCTGCTGACGTGGAAGCTCGCGGCCGGGCTGGCTGCGGGTTGCACATTCGTGATCAAGCCAAGCGACCACACGCCGACGTCGACGCTGGTGTTCGCAAAGCTGTTCGCCGAGGCGGGATTTCCGCCCGGTGTGGTCAACGTCGTCACCGGCTGGGGCCCGGAGACCGGTGCCGCGCTGGCTTCACACCCGGGTGTCGACAAGATCGTGTTCACCGGATCCACGGCGACGGGCATTCACGTCGGCAAGGCCGCGATCGAGCACATGACCCGCTTCACCCTCGAGCTCGGCGGCAAGTCGGCTCAGGTGGTGTTCCCCGATGCCGACCTCGACGCGGCCGCCAACGGCGTCATCGCAGGCGTGTTCGCGGCCACCGGCCAAACCTGCCTGGCAGGTTCGCGCCTGCTCGTCCACGAAAGCGTCGCCGATGCGCTGGTCGAGCGCATCGTCGCCCGCGCCGCGACCATCAAGCTCGGAGACCCGAAGGACCCGGCGACCGAAATGGGCCCGGTGTCCAATCAGCCGCAGTATGAGAAGGTGTTGTCGCACTTCGCCTCTGCCCGCGCACAGGGCGCCACGGTGGCCTACGGCGGCGAGCCGGACGACGAACTCGGCGGCTTCTTCGTCAAACCGACGGTGCTGACCGGCGTCGACCGCTCGATGCGAGCCGTCGCCGAGGAGGTCTTCGGACCCGTGCTGGCGGTGATGACCTTTGGCGACGAGGACGAGGCCATTGACTTGGCCAACGACACCGAGTTCGGGTTGGCCGCAGGCGTGTGGACCAAGGACGTCCACCGCGCCCACCGGGTAGCAGCCAAAATTCGGGCCGGCACGGTGTGGGTGAACGCGTACCGAGTTGTGGCGCCTCATGTTCCGTTCGGTGGCATCGGCTACAGCGGCATCGGCCGCGAGAACGGCATCGACGCCGTGAAGGACTTCACCGAGACCAAGGCGGTGTGGGTGGAGTTGTCCGGTGCCACCCGCGATCCGTTCACCCTCGGCTGATCAACAAGGAGAGATATGAGTATCGACACCGACGCCGCCAACGCGGTGCTCAACGGACTGCGCCCATTCCCGGTCGCCGTCACCACGATCGACGGCGGCTTCGACCCGCCCTTCCTGAATGGCCTGATGTCGCTGTCGGCGGGCTCGGCCAGCATCGTGCCGGAGTTGCCCCGCGCCACCGTCAGCCTGACGAAATACAACCGGACGCACGACATGCTGATCAACTCCGGCGTCTTCGTCATGCACATGCTCTCCGCCGGACCCGACGAGATCGACGCGTCGATGGACATTCTGATGACACTGGGCGGCAGTTCGGGTCGCGACGGCGACAAGATCGCCAAGCTGCGCACCAAGCCCGGCGTCACCGGCGCGCCGATCCTGCTCGACGCGCACAGCTACGTCGAGTGCCGCATCACCGGCACGCTCGACAACGACGAGAACACCATCTTCGTCGGCGACGTGGTCGCTGCCGAGGTGTTCAGTACTGAGCAACGACTGCGCATCGGCGAGGCGTGGGGCAAGTTGCCGCACGAGTGGATCGAGCAATACGAGGCCAATCACGAGCCGCAGCTTCAGAGCGCACGCGACCTGCGGGCGGCCGCCGCGCAATCGGTGTGACCGATCAAGTCACCGGCGCCTGGGAGCTGCCGGAGGAACTGGTCATGCTGCGCGACACGGTGCGGCGGTTCATGGATGCCCACGTGCACCCGGTCGAGGAGAAGCTCGACCACGACACCGCCGGGCTGCCCCGCGAAGAGCTCGTCGAGTTGCAGGCCAAGGCCCGCGAAGTCGGGCTCTGGGCGCTGCAGACGCCCGAAGAGTACGGCGGCGCCGGGCTCGGCGTGCTCGGCCAGGTAGTGGTGGCCGAGGAGGCCGCGAAATGCCGCATGGGCGCGTTCTTTCCGGCGCTCGGAGCATTCGGCGGCAACCCACCCAACATCATGTTCAAGGCGTCCCCCGAACAGTTCGCGAAGTACGCCAAGCCCATCGTCGACGGCACCATGTCCAAGGCCTACACCGCCATCACCGAGGCATCGGGTGGTTCAGACCCGGCGCGGGCGATCAAACTCAAGGCCACGCGGGACGGCTCAGAAAATGCGTCCTACGTGCTCAACGGATCGAAGATGTGGATCTCGCATGCTCCCCACGCCGACTGGGGTGTGATCTACGCCCGCACCGGCGAAGGACGCCAAGGCATATCGGCCTTCATCCTCGAGAAGGACACGCCGGGCGTCACGTTCAGCCGCATCCCGGTGATGGCGTCCTTCTCGCCCTACGAACTGCACTTCGACAACGTGCGGATCCCGGACACTCAATTGATCGGTGAAGAGGGACAAGGCTTCTCGTTGGCCACCGATTTTCTGGTACACGGCCGCATCGTCTACGCCGCCGGGCCGATCGGCATCGCGCAGAGCGCATTGGACATGACGTGCCAGTGGGCCAGGGACCGCGACGTGTTCGGCGGCAAGCTGGCCGACAAGCAGGGCATCCAGTGGATGCTGGTGGACAGCGAGGTGGAACTGCGCGCCGCGCGACTGCTGCTGTACCAGGCGGCCTGGAACGCCGACCTTGGCCGCACCGTCCGGGTCGACGCGTCGGTGGCGAAGATGTACGGCACCGAGGCGGCCTACCGGGTGATCGACCGCTGCATCCAGATTCACGGCGCGCTTGGCATATCGACCGAACTGCCGCTGGAGCGCTGGTTCCGCGACCTGAGGGTGAAGCGACTCGGCGAGGGTGCCACCGAGGTTCAGCGCGAAGTCATCGCGCGGTCACTGTTGAGATAGGAGCGTCTTGCGCTACAACCTGATGTTCCCGATGCGGGCCGTCAAGCACTGGAGCCGGTGGTGTGAGGGCGCCAGTATCGGCAACATCGCACGACTGGTCGAAGAGGCCGGCTTCGATGGCTTCTCGATGTCCGAGCACCCGTATCCCGACAAGGATTGGCTGGCGCACGGTGGACACCACGCCTTCGATCCGTTCGTGTCGCTGAGCTTCGCCGCGGCGGCCACCACCCGGATCCGGTTGATGACCTACATCCTGGTGTCCGGTTACCGCAGCCCGTATCTGACGGCCAAAGCGGCGGCGAGCTTCGACCTGCTGTCCGGCGGTCGTTTCACGCTGGGTACCGGGGCCGGCTACCTGAAGTCCGAATTCGAGGCGCTGGGGGCTGATTTCGACCGCCGCGGCGCGCTGCTCGACGAGGCGATCGAAGCGTGGAAGGCGACGTGGGCGGGCGTCGACCACGACGGAGCGGACTTCGGGGTGAGCCGTCACCTCGCGCTGCCGCCACCCCTGACGGACGGAGGTCCGCCGATCTGGATCGGCGGCAACGGTGCGGCCGCACAGCGCCGCGTCGTCGGGGTGGCGGACGGCTGGATGCCGATGGCCGCGTCGGGCGAGCTCGCCGCGATTACCCGAGCGCGGCCACTCGAGGACGTTGACACGCTTGGCGACTGGATCGCGACGGTCAACAAGCGGCGTGCCGAATTGGGCCGGGAGCCTGCCGACGTCGCGTTCGTCCCGTTCGAGGCGGAGCTGCTCGCCAGCGGCGACTGCGCCGCATTCTGCGCGGCCGTCGAACCCCGGCTGGAAGCCTATGCCGAAGCCGGCGTCACGTGGATCACCGTCGAGCCGGCCAGTCGGAGCTTCACCGACTTCCGTACCGACATCGACGTGCTCGCCTCACAACTCGTTCACCGCTGAGGGGGATCCGTCATGGCCTTGCCCGACCTCGTTCTCGTCCACGGCGGCGAACATGCCGGCGACTGTTGGGATCTCGTCGTCGCCGAGTTACACCGTCAGGCACCGGAGCTGCGCACGCTGGCAGTGGACCTTCCTGGCCGCGGCCGCACGCCCGGTGACCTGGCGACCGCGACGATCGGTGAGTGGGTGGACTCCGTCGTCGCCGACATCGACCGCGAAGGGCTGGGTGACGTCGTGATCGTGGGCCATTCGATGGCCGGGGTGACGGTGCCAGGCGTCGTTGCCAAACTCGGCTCGGCGCGGGTACGGGAGATGATCCTCGCCGCCGCGTTCGTCCCCCCGCAGGGCCTGTCCATCGCGGACACATTGGGCGGTCCGCTGGCGATCTTCGCCCGGCATGCCGCGAAGGGGGGCAGAGCGGTGAAGATTCCCGGAGCGGCAACTCGATATGCGTTCTGTAACGGCATGACTCGCGAACAGCGCCGACTGACCATGTCCAAGCTGTGCGCCGAATCGGCACGGATCCCTGGGGAAGCGGTGGATCGCAGCGCGCTCCCGGACGACGTGCCGCGCACCTGGATACTGACCACCCGCGACCGGGCCCTGTCGAACAAGTCGCAGCAAGCCAGCATCGCCGCGCTCGGCGGGGTCAAGGACGTGATCCCCATCGACGCCTGCCATGAGCTGATGTTCAGCCACCCGGAACGCCTGGCGCAGATCCTCCTCGAGCGATGCCGCGTCCATGAGTGAGGACGCCGTGCCGACGTGCTTCTTCGTTACCGACGGCGAAGGTTATGTGCCAACCTCTTTGGCGAGAGGGCCATGGGGACCATCACTCAGCGGCAACTACATCGGCGGGCTGCTCGGGCGAGCGGTCGAGCAGGAAGTCGACGATGCCGAGCTGCAACCCGCCCGGCTGACGGTCGACCTGCTGCGGCCAGTGGCGCTGCAACCCTTGCGGGTGCATTCGTCGGTCGTACGGGATGGCCGCCGACTTCGATTGGTCGACGCGGTCATGACTCAGAACGACGTCATGGTGGCACGGGCGAGCGCATTGTTCCTTCGCCGCGGCGAGCACACCGAGGGCGGGGTGTGGACGACACCCGTCACGATGCCCGCGATCCCGGCTGAACCCGCCGTGTTGGCCGATGACCTCCCCATGTTGCTTCATTCGTTCGGTCGCGATGCGGTCGCCGGCAGTCCTGGCGTCGGCGTCACCGAGTGGCGCCATGACGGGCAGAAGTTCGCGTGGGTGCGGGAGACGAAGCTGCTCGTCGATGACGAGCCAATGTCGCCCTTCACGCGCGCCGTCATGGCCGGAGACGTCACCAGTTCGCTAACCCTTTGGGGCACCGACGGACTGCAGTTCATCAACGCCGACTACACGATCACGCTCAGTCGCTTGCCGGACGGCGTCTACATCGGCCTGGCTTCGATGACGCACTACGGGCACGCAGGAGTCGCCACCGGCGTCGCGACGTTGTTCGACGAATCGGGGCCCATCGGCAGCGGTATGGCAACGGCATTGGCGAACCCCGGATTCGCACCACCGCCGTCGATGGTATCGACCTGACCGAGTCCGATGTAGGCCGATGCGCACTGGCACGACGGCATTGGACCATACGATCGCCGAGTGACGAAACCACTCGACGGCATCAGGGTTCTGGACTTCTCCGAGCATGGGTTCGTGCCATCGGCCGCGGCCGCGTTGGCCGACTTCGGAGCCGACGTGATCAAGATCGAACGGCCCACCGGTGACCCGATGCGCACCATCATCGGCCGCGGCATGGTGGCCAGTCGCGACGGCTACGACTATCTCTTCGAGTTCTGCAATCGAAACAAGCGTGGCATCTGCCTGGACGTCGAAACCGAGCGCGGACGTGAGGTTTTCGAACGTCTGGCGGGTTGGGCGGAGGTCTACGTCACCAACCAGCTGCCGCGGGTACGACGCAAGTTGCGCACGGAGCCAGCGGATCTGATGGCCATCAATCCCAGGCTCGTCTACGCCAAGGGCCACGGGCAGGGCCAGCGCGGCGACGACGCAGAAGCCGGTGGCTACGACGGGGTGTCGTACTGGGCTCGGGGTGGTGTCGCGCACGTGCTCACCGCGGCCGATGCATCCCGACCGGTGCAGCAACGTCCGGCCCTCGGCGACTTCCCCACCGGAATATTCCTGGCGGGAGGAATCTGCGCAGGTCTCGTCCATGTGCTGCGAACCGGGAAGGGCATCGTCGTCGACTCGTCATTGCTGGCCAGCGCGGCATGGG
>JAOPVI010000224.1 GCA_025966225.1 Mycobacterium sp.
TTGTCCTCGACGTCGGACCGCAGCGCAACCATCGTGCGTTGGACCGTGACGTTGAGCAGTCGCGCTTGCAGCCAAACGAGCAGCGCGGCAGCCAGATACAGCCCGAGCGCCAGCAGCAGCGTGCGGCCGATGGCGCCGAAGTCGACGCCTCGTCCAGGGATCACGTTCATGCCAGACAGCAGGTCGGCGAAACTGTTGTCGCCCCTGGCCCGGGCGGCCTCGATGGCCTGTTCCTTGCTGATCCCTGCAGGCAGTTCGCGCCCGATCACCCCGTTGAACAGCAGGTCCGTCGCGTGGCCCAGTACGCGCGGTCCGATGACTCCGATGGCGATTCCGACGATGCCCAGCAGCAGCACGGTGACGGTCAGACTGCGTTGCGGGGTAAGCCGTTTCATCAATCGCAGCGCCGAGCCCTTGAAGTCCTTGGACCGTGTGGCCGGTGGCTCGATCCCACCCAGCCGCCGGTTCATCGGGCCGCTCATCGCGGCTCCCGGGCGGTATCGAAGGTCGCCGGCGGGGCGGCTCCGGCCACGGACTGGGAGTCCGCGAACTCCGCGTAGATGGGGCAGTCGGCAAGAAGCGACTCGTGCGTTCCGACGCCAACGACGACACCATCGTCGACGACGACGACCTGATCGGCCTCGGCCACCGTCGAAATGCGTTGCGAGACGATGAGTACCGTCGCCGTCGCCGATACCTCGCGCAGCGCGGCCCTGACCCGGGCGTCGGTGTGCACGTCGAGCGCGGAGAACGCGTCGTCGAACAGGTAGATGGCGGGCCTGCGAATGACGGCGCGCGCGATGGCCAGCCGTTGGCGCTGGCCGCCGGAGAAGTTGATGCCGCCCTGCGCGACGGGCATGTCGAGTCCTTCGGGATGAGCCGAGACGAAGGCATCGGCCGCCGCCACCCGCAACGCCTCCCACATCTCGTCCGCGGTCGCGTCGGCCTTGCCGATGCGCAGGTTCTCGGCGATGGTGCCCGAGAACAGGTAGCCGCGCTGCGGCACCAGCCCGATCGTCGCCCACAGCTGCTCGATGTCGTAATCGCGGACGTCGACGCCGTCGACGCGGATAGCCCCGCCCGTCACGTCGAACAGCCGGCAGATCAACGAGATCAGCGTCGACTTGCCCGACCCGGTCGAGCCGACCACGGCGGTGGTGGTACCCGGCCGGGCCTCGAGCGAGACTCCTTGCAGCACAGGACGGTCAGCGCCCGGATAGCTGAACGTCGCTTCGTCGACGCTGAGTGCGCCCGTGACCGCCTCCGGCCGCGTCGGATGCGCGGGGCTGGCGATCGCGGGGGTGGTGGTCAGCACGGCGGTGATGCGTTCGGCGCACACCGAGGCGCGCGGAAGGATCACCATGATGATGGTGGCGAGCAGCACCGCCATGAGGATCTGCGCGAAGTACGAGAGGAATGCGATGAGCGACCCGACCTGCATGCGTCCCTGGTCTATGCCCATCGCGCCGAACCAGATCAACGCCACGCTGGAGACGTTCACCACCAGCGTCGTCACCGGAAGCATCAATGCCTGCCAGCGACCGACCGCGAGGGCGGTGTCCGAAAGTTCTTGGCTGGCATCGCCGAACCGCAGTCGTTC
This sequence comes from Mycobacterium sp., assembly GCA_025966225.1. Classification (GTDB taxonomy): domain Bacteria; phylum Actinomycetota; class Actinomycetes; order Mycobacteriales; family Mycobacteriaceae; genus Mycobacterium. The sequence goes on from JAOPVI010000224.1 coordinate 1,601, forward strand.
CAACGGTTCCCTGGCGAACGCTCGGATGACCCGGATCCCGGACAGCTGCTCGCGCATCACGCGGTTGATGTTGTCGATCAGCCGTTGCATGGAGCGGAACAGCGGCAGCAGGTGCGACACGATCCAGTAGTTGGCGACTGCGAGCAGCGGAACGCTGACGAGCAACAGCCATGACAATCCGGCGTCCTGGTGGACCGCCATCGCGATGCCGCCGACGCTCATGATGGGCGCGGTGATGAGCATCGTGCAGGTCATCTGCACCAGCAGCTGGATCTGCTGGACGTCGTTCGTGGTGCGGGTGAGCAGCGTCGGCGCGCCGAATCGCGCGGTCTCCTCGGCCGACAGGCCCGTCACGTGGTGGAAGATCGCCGACCGCAGGTCGCGGCCGAAGCCCATGCCCGCCCTCGAGCCGAAGTACACGGCACCAACCGCGCACACCACCTGGCCACCGGTGACGACGAGCATGATGCCGCCCAGCTCGGTGATTCTGCCGGTGTCACCCTTCGCGACCCCGTCGTCGATGATCGCCGCATTGATGGTGGGCAGGTACAGCGAGGCGAGCGTGCTCACGACCTGCAGGGCGGCCACGATGGCCAGCAGCCTGCGGTACGGCCGCACGTGCTGCCGCAGCAGAGCCCAGAGCATCTGGTAACTGTCGCATACCTTGCTGGTCCGGCCGTGATCGGCAACGACGCGAACCGAGGCGAGAAAAGGCCAGGTCAATCCGCATGTCGGTGGTTGCCGTTCTGGGCTGCCGCTACAGTTGCGGGCGTGATTGCAAGACGCGGCGCCCTGAGCGCGGGAAACATCCCGTCGCTCCGCTCGCCCAAGGTGCGCAACGTGAAGGTGCTCGTCGCAGCGGCCGCAGCGATGGTCCCGCTGTTGGCTGCATGTGGTGGTTCGGACCAGTCGAACGGGCCCAACGTTCCGCAGACCAGCGCCCCGCAGCAGGGCGCCGCCCAGCACGGCCCGATGTTCCCGGAGTGCGGCGGCATCAGCGACCAGACCATCGCCGATCAGACCAAGGTCACGGGTTTGGTCCAGACCGCCCGCAACTCGGTCGGGTGTCAGTGGCTGGCAGGCGGCGGCATCCTGGGTCCGCACTTCTCGTTCTCCTGGTACCGCGGCAGTCCCATCGGTCGGGAACGCAAGACCGAGGAGTTGACGCGGACCAGCGTGGAGGACGTCAACATCGAGGGCCACGACGGGTTCATCGCCTACAGCGACGACCCCAATCTCGGCATCAGCCTGTGCGAGGTCGGCATTCAGTTCAACGACGACTTCATCGAGTGGTCGATCAGCTTCGCCCAGAAGCCGTACCCCGATGCCTGTGTGGTCGCGAAGGAAGTCACCCGCCAATCGATCGTGAACGCAAAGTGAGTGGGATGAGTAGAGGCCGAAGGGTGCTGGCGGGCATCATCGCCGTGTTGGCGGCGACCACGTTGACCGTGGGCTGCGGACGGACGGTGCAAGGTACGGCGATGAAGGAGGGCACCTCCGACGTACCGCGCAACGACGATTCGATGAAGAAGTATCCGAATCTGCTCAAGGAATGCGACGTGCTCACCGAGGACATCCTCGCGAAGACCGTCGGCGCCGACCCGTTGGACATCCAGAGCACGTTCGTCGGCGCGATCTGCCGCTGGCAGGCGGCCAATCCCGCGGGCCTCATCGACATCACCCGGTTCTGGTTCGAGCAGGGCAGCCTCGACAACGAGCGCAAGGTGGCGCAGAACCTGAACTATCAGATCGAGAGCCGTCGGATCAACGGCGTCGATTCGATCGTGTTGAAGACCACCGACGCCAACGGCGCGTGTGGCGTGGTCAGTGACGCCGCTGGTGTGGTGGGCTGGTGGGTCAACCCGCAGGCGCCGGGGATCGACGCGTGCGGCATGGCGGTCAAGCTGATGGAGTTGACGCTCAACACGAGCAGTTAGCGCCCGCGCGAAGCTCAACTATCGGGGCACGTGAAACGTGACCAGCGTCGCGCCATGTCGCACGAGCCGGTCCCATGGCTCGGCCGTCCGAAGCATCGCGATGGCTGACGTCGGGTACTTCAACACCATCTGTTCGAGGGCGGCGTGATCACCGTCGGCGGTGAGGCCGATGGCGAGTTCGGACGTGGCCGGCTCGTGGCCGACGACGAGCAACGTCTTGACGTCGAAGTCGAAGAGCGTGTCCAGCCCGTTGATCACGTCGATCGTCGCGGCCGGCGTCGAGTCGTACAGCCGGTCGACGAACTCGGTCGGCGCGTCGATGCGGG
>JAOPVI010000345.1 GCA_025966225.1 Mycobacterium sp.
AGCAAACGTGAAAATCACTTCTACCTGCACGAACGTGTCCACAGAACTGGTGCCCTCGGTGAGATTCGAACTCACACTGCACGGGTTTTGAATCCGTTTCCTCTGCCAGTTGGGATACGAGGGCTTGGTGCGGTCTACCACGATAAAGGATGACCGGAATCTTGGGCGCAGGCCTCGGCCTGTCGGCCGGGGTTAGCCCATCCCGTTTGTCGGCGGGCGCGGCCCGGCGGTCAGAGTGGCCGGGCTTGTCCGTCGATGTACTGCTTGATGATCGACTGCTGGCCCTTGGCGCCGATATTGCCTGCGAGAAGCTGGATACCTCGCATGGCAGAAGAACTTCCCGCGCAGCGTGCGGGACCGGGCACCAGGGCTGCTCATGGACACGATCCGACGCAAGGCTGAAAGTGCCGGCGGCGATCGTCTCTACGAGTACGCCACCAGAACGACCGCCCTGTCTCAAACGTGTCTGTGTGGAGAACGCAGGAAAAAGCCGCCTCCCAACGGGTCCACCGTTGCTGCGGGATCAGCGAGCATCGGGATGTGTTCTCGGCCTACCTCGGACTGCACGTCCGAGCCGCCGCGGATGGCTCCGATCGGCTGGATCTGCAGGCAGCCAACCAGGGCTGGCTGCATCGTCACGACATCGACGGGCGCCGAGATCCAGCCGTTGCAGTATCGAAACGACGAGGCCGCAGACACCCGCCCACGCGGAGGTCAGTGGCGCGCATCAACGCCCGGCGCAAAGCCAAAGCCGCGAAGCGACAGAGCCGATTGGCACGAACATCCACCACCAACCAGCCCACGCCGTCGCCCCTGTGAGCAACGAGACAGCCGGCCTGGCAGGTGGAATCCACGGGCATTGATGCCGCGGAGGACGTCAAGGAATGTGTGAGTCACGCCCCCGCGGTCGCTGATCGGCACCCGCCACGGGACAATGTGCGAATGACCGGGTCACCGACGGACGCCGACAAGCCGCGCCGTGTTCTCATCGCCGAGGACGAAGCACTGATTCGCATGGACCTAGCCGAGATGCTCCGGGAGGAGGGGTACGACGTCGTCGGCGAGGCCGGCGACGGCCAGGAGGCCGTCGACCTCGCGGAGAGCCTCAAGCCGGACCTGGTGATCATGGACGTCAAGATGCCGCGCAGGGATGGCATCGATGCGGCGGCGGAGATCGCGCAGAAGCGGATTGCACCGGTACTCGTGCTGACCGCCTTCTCGCAGCGCGAACTCGTGGAGCGGGCACGTGACGCAGGTGCCATGGCCTACCTGGTGAAGCCGTTCTCGATTACGGACCTGATTCCCGCGATCGAACTGGCTGTCGGCAGGTACGGCGAGCTGGCGGCCCTGGAGGCCGAGGTCGCCAGCCTGTCCGAGCGGCTCGAGACCCGCAAGCTCGTCGAACGGGCCAAGGGTTTGCTGCAGGAGAAGCAGGGGATGACGGAACCCGAGGCCTTCAAGTGGATCCAGCGCGCCGCCATGGATCGTCGGACCACGATGAAAAGGGTCGCCGAGGTAGTGCTGGAGACGTTGGACGCCCCGGGCGACGCGTAAACACTGCGTTTCCCGACACGCCGATCGACCCGGTCACACAGCCGATACTCAGTCCGCATTTCCCAACATCACGCACGTGGCCCGTGCGTTGGCTATGTTCAACCCGAAGCATCGGCGCCACGTCATTCAGGCGCTACGTCACCGATGCCGATGACAACGTTGATTCGGAGGAACTAGTGCGCAGTCGCATGGCACGGAGTGCATTTGCTCTCGCAAGCGCGGGCCTGCTTGTGGTCGGCATCGCCGGCTGCAGCAAGCAGTCCACGCCCGAGCAAGACAACACGGCCCAGACCAATTTGAAGATCGTCGAGCAATTTCCGATCGATGACAACGGCGCGAAGCTCACGCCACCCGACACGTCGGCGGCGGCCGATCCCGCGGGTGACGGCAAGGCCACGTGCCCGCCGTTGTCGATCGCCATGGCAGGCGCCCTGACCGGTGCAGACGCTGCGCTCGGCATCAACATCAAGAACGGCGTGCAGCTTGCCATCGACAAGCACAACAAGGCCAACCCCGGCTGCCAGGTGCAGCTGAAGCCGTTCGACACCGAAGGTGACCCGCAGAAGGCGACGGGTATCGCCCCTCAGATCGTCGACGACCCGTTCACCATCGGCCTCGTCGGTCCGGCCTTCTCGGGCGAGACCAAGGCCACCGGGACGGTATTCGATCAGGCTGGACTGGTCGCAGCCACGGCATCGGCCACCAACGTCGCGCTGAGTGAGAACGGGTGGAAGACGTTCTTCCGCGGCCTGGGCAATGACGGCGCGCAGGGCACGGCCGTTGCCAACTATCTGAAGAACACGCTGGCCTTGAAGAAGGTCTGCGTAGTCGACGACAGCACTGACTACGGACTTGGACTCGCGACGGTGGTCCGCACCACGCTTGGAGCGACCGCGGACTCCAGTTGCAACATCCAGGTGAAGAAGGGCGACAAGGACTTCTCCGCTGCGGTGACGCAACTCAAGGGCGCGGCTCCGGATGCGATCTTCTATGGCGGCTACTACGCAGAGGCGGCGCCGCTTGCGCAACAGCTGAAGGACGGCGGCGTCACCGCGACGTTCGTCAGCGCCGACGGCACCAAGGATCCGGAGTTCGTCAAGCAGGGTGGTGAGGCGACGAAGGACGCGCTCCTGTCGTGCCCGTGCAGCCCCGCCCCGGCGGACTTCGCGAAGGAGTACACCGCGGCGTTCGGCCAGGAGCCGGGCACCTACAGCACTGAGGGCTACGACCTCGGGACGATCATGCTGAAGGGCATCGACGCAGGCAAGATCACCCGCCCCGACCTACTGGGGTTCGTGAAGACCTACGACGGTCAGGGCATTGCCCGCAAGTATCAGTGGACCGACAAGGGTGAACTCACGACCAACCTGATCTGGATCTACAAGGTTCAGTAGTCACTTACACGGGGCGCGCCCGAGACCAAGTCGTCTCGGGCGCGTCTCGTTTCGTACACATCGCGAGGAGCCGCCACCGGATGATTCACCAGTGCGCCGACCAAGTCGTCTGTCAGGCGGCCAACATCAACTTCAACGTCGATGGTCTGCTCAACGGGTTCTGGCAGTTGACGGTCGACGGGCTTTCCTGGGGTGCGATCTATGCGCTGGTGGCGGTTGGATACACCCTGGTCTTCGGCGTGCTGCGGCTGATCAACTTCGCACACTCCGAGATCTTCATGCTCGGCATGTTCGGCGCCTACTTCTGCCTTGACTACATCCTGGGTTTCTCGCCGAGCGGCAACGCCTACAACAAGGGCGTCGGCCTGACGATCCTCTATCTGGCGATCGCGATGCTCTTCGCCATGCTGGTGTCCGGGTCCGCCGCGCTTGGGCTGGAAGCCGTGGCCTACCGACCATTGCGCCGCCGCAACGCGCGGCCACTGACCTTCCTGATCACCGCAATCGGAATGTCGTTCGTACTACAGGAATTCGTGCACTTCATCCTGCCGCGGATCATCCCTGGCTACGGCGGGTCCAATGCGCAGCAGCCGATCATCTTGGTACAGCCGAAGACTCAGTTCACGATCTTCGGCGCATCGGTCTCCAACGTCACCATCGTCATCATCGCGTCCGCAATGGTGCTCGCGCTGCTGACCGACATTGCGATCAACCGCACCAAGTTCGGGCGTGGAATCCGCGCCGTGGCCCAGGATTCGACGACGGCGACGCTCATGGGCGTCTCCCGCGAGCGCATCATCATGACCACGTTCCTGATCGGCGGTCTGCTCGCCGGAGCGGCCGCGCTGCTCTACACGCTGAAGGTGCCGCAGGGCATCATCTATTCGGGGGGCTTCCTGCTTGGCATCAAGGCCTTCTCGGCTGCCGTGCTCGGTGGCATCGGCAACCTGCGTGGCGCACTGCTGGGTGGACTCCTGCTTGGCGTGATGGAGAACTACGGACAAGCCGTCTTCGGGACGCAATGGCGTGACGTGGTGGCCTTCGTCTTGCTCGTCCTCGTGCTGCTCATTCGGCCGACCGGCATACTTGGTGAGAGCCTCGGAAAGGCCAGAGCGTGAGCGGGCAGGAGAATTCGACGGACGCACCCGAGAAGCGGACGAGTGTGCTCTTGGCGCCTGGCGACGTCATCCGTAGCCGGTGGGCGGACCTCGGCCGAATTCCGAAGTGGGGCTTCGGCATCCTGCTGTTCGGACTGTTGGCCATGCTTCCGCTGCGGACGCCGCCCTTCCTGGACACGCCCGGAATCAGCTTCGGCGCCACGATGGCGCAATTCGTCATGGTGGCGATCATCGCGATCGGGCTGAACGTGGTCGTCGGGCAGGCCGGGCTGCTCGACCTCGGATACGTCGGCTTCTATGCCGTCGGCGCGTACACCGTCGCATTGCTCACCAGCCCGTCGAGTCCGTGGAATCAGATGGGGGTCAACGGATTCCTGCACTCCGACTGGGCGTGGCTGTCGTGTGTGCCGCTGGCCATGACGGTGACCGCGCTGGCCGGGTTGATCCTTGGCATCCCCACCTTGCGGCTGCGTGGGGACTATCTCGCGATCGTGACGCTTGGCTTCGGCGAGATCATTCGACTGCTCGCCGACAACCTGTCCGACATCACCAACGGCTCGCGTGGACTGGATCGGATCGCCTATCCGCGACTGTTGGAGAACCAGCAGCGTCCCAATGGCGTCTTCTCCAACGGGAACGCAGCAGGTGACATGAATTACGGCACCTGGTGGTTCTGGCTCGGACTGATCCTGATGGTCGTCATCCTGCTGTTGGTCGGCAACCTCGAGCGCAGTCGGGTCGGCCGGGCCTGGGTCGCGATCCGTGAGGACGAGGACGCCGCAGAAGTCATGGGCGTCAACACCTTCAAGTTCAAATTGTGGGCATTCGTGATCGGGGCGGGCATCGGTGGGCTCTCCGGTGCGCTGTACGCCGGGCAGGTTCAGTACGTCGCGCCGACGAACTTCAACATCATCAACTCGATGCTGTTTCTGGTCGCCGTCGTGCTGGGCGGCCAGGGCAACAAGTTGGGCGTGATATTCGGCGCATTCATCATCGTGTACCTACCTAACCGCTTGCTCGGGGTGACCGCGTTCGGTGTCAATCTTGGCGACCTCAAGTACCTGTTCTTCGGGTTGGCGTTGGTGGTGTTGATGATCTTCCGGCCGCAGGGGCTCTTCCCGGTTCGTCAACAGCTACTCGCGTATGGCAAGGTGGCGCGAAATCTCCTGCGCAGCGCAGACGACGAGAAGGCCGCGGCATGACAGCCAAAGCGAGAAGCGAAGCGGGATCGCGCATGACACAGCCGCAGATCGACGAGGAGCTCGCCTCGCTCAGCCGCGACATGAACGCGGCCGAAGGTGAAACCCTGCTCCAGACAAATGAACTCACCGTGAAGTTCGGTGGGCTGACGGCGCTGGATGCCGTGACGTTCGGCATCAGGCGCGGAGAGATCCTTGGGCTGATCGGGCCCAACGGGGCGGGCAAGACGACGTGCTTCAACGCGATCACCGGCGTCTATCGGCCGAGTTCGGGTTCGGTGACGTTCGACGGGGCACCGCTCGGGAAGATCAAGCGCCACCAGATCACCCGCCGCGGAATCGCCAGGACCTTCCAGAACATTCGGTTGTGGGGCGAAATGACGGCGTTGGAGAACGTCGTAGTCGGCACCGACGCCAGGCACCACACGTCCGTGCCAGGAGCCCTGCTACGGACGTCTCGACATAAGCGCGAGGAGAAGTCGGCCATCGAAAAGGCGGCCGCACTACTTCAATTCGTCGGTATCGCGCACCGGGGCGAGGAGAAGGCGAAGAACCTGCCATACGGGGACCAGCGTCGCCTGGAGATCGCCCGCGCGCTGGCGACCGAGCCGAAGCTGCTATGTCTGGACGAGCCGGCGGCGGGCTTCAACCCCAGCGAGAAGGCGGCCCTGATCGAGCTCATCCAGGCCATCCGCGACGACGGCTACACGGTGCTGCTCATCGAGCACGACATGCGCCTGCTCATGGGCGTCACCGACCGCATCGTGGTGCTGGAGTTCGGCCGCAAGATCGCCGATGGCCTGCCCGCCGAGATCCGCGAGGACCCGAGGGTCATCGCCGCGTATTTGGGGGTGCCAGATGACGAACTCTGAGCCGACCGGGGTCGAAGGAGCTGCTCCGGTCGAACTGCCGCCCGCGTCGGACCTCGACGCCCGCCCCGTCCTGCTCGAGGTCCGCGACGTCATCGTGCACTACGGGCGGATCGAAGCCCTGCACGGTATCTCGCTGGTGGTGCACGAAGGCGAACTTGTCACACTGCTCGGCTCCAACGGTGCGGGGAAGACGACGATGATGCGCGCGATCTCGGGGCTCCGTCCGTTGTCGTCGGGTTCGGTGTGGTTCGACGGCAAGGACATCACGAAGGTCAAGGCCCACCGCAGAGTCACGGACGGACTCATCCAGGCCCCTGAGGGTCGTGGCGTCTTTCCCGGGATGACGGTCGCCGAGAACCTCGAGATGGGTTGTTACGGAAGGAAGTTTTCGTCCAAGTCCGAACATCGCGAAAAGCTCGACTGGGTGTTCGAGACGTTTCCCCGGCTCGCGGAGCGTCGCAATCAGGTCGGAGGCACGCTGTCGGGCGGCGAGCAGCAGATGCTCGCGATCGGCCGCGCCCTGATGGCTCGGCCGAAGGTGCTGCTGCTCGATGAGCCGTCGATGGGGCTTGCGCCCATGGTGATCTCGCAGATCTTCAAGATCATTTCCGAGATCAACGCACAGGGCACGACCGTGCTGCTCGTCGAGCAGAACGCACAACAGGCGCTGAGCCGGTCCGATCGGGCCTACATCCTGGAGACCGGCCGGGTCACCCGCACCGGCGATGCGCGAGAGATGTTGAAGGACGACAGCATTCGCGCGGCCTATCTCGGCGTGGCCTGACTCCACAGCGGTTCTGACTCCACAGCGGTACCGTGAGATCCGCTTTTTGCAGAGAAAGTGCGAGTAGATGTCTGCAAAAGGCGGATATCACCAACCCGTCCGCAATCGACCGTGTGCCCGAAACCTCGCTAGCGCGCGACGATCACCGATGAGCCGTGGCCGAACAGGCCCTGGTTGGCGGTCACGCCGACCGTGGCGCCCTCGACCTGACGGCCGGTGGCCCGACCACGGAGCTGCCAGGTGAGTTCGCAGACCTGGGCGATGGCCTGGGCGGGGATCGCCTCGCCGAAACAGGCCAGTCCGCCCGATGCGTTGACGGGCACCCGACCGCCGATGGTGGTGGCGCCGCTGCGCAGCAACGACTCTGCCTCGCCCTTGGGGCACAGCCCAAGGTGTTCGTACCAGTCGAGCTCCAGTGCGGTGGACAGGTCGTATACCTCGGCCAGGCTGACGTCCTCGGGACCGATGCCAGCCTCGGCGTACGCGGCGTCCAGGATCTGATCTTTGAAGACGCGGTCGGGACCAGGTACGACTGCAGTGGAATCCGTTGCAATGTCCGGTAATTCGGGCAGGTGCTGCGGATACCGGGGAGTGACGGTACTGACGGCGCGCACCGACGGCACGCCTTCGAGTGAACCGAGGTGTCTTTCGGCAAAGGACTTGCTCGCCACGATGAGCGCGGCCGCCCCGTCGGAGGTCGCGCAGATGTCGAGTTGCCGTAGTGGATCGGAGACCACCGGGCTGGCGAGCACGTCCTCGACCGCGGATTCCTTGCGGTAGCGCGCATTCGGGTTCTGCAGGCCGTGGCGGGAGTTCTTGACCTTCACCTGCGCGAAGTCCTCGGCCGTCGCGCCGTACAGGTCCATGCGGCGCCGGGCCAGCAGCGCGAAGTACACGGGGTTCATCGCGCCGATGAGGTGGAAGCGTTGCCAGTCCGGATCGTTCTTGCGCTCGCCCCCAACCGGTGCGAAGGCGCCCTTCGGGGTGGTGTCGGCACCGATGACCAGTGCCACGTCGCAGAATCCGGCGAGGATGTGGGCACGGGCGCTCTGAAGTGCCTGCGATCCGCTCGCGCATGCCGCGTAGCTCGAGCTGACGGGGACGCCGTTCCAGCCCAGCTTCTGGGCGAACGTCGACCCGGCGATGAAGCCGGGGTAGCCGTTGCGGATGGTGTCGGCGCCCGCCACCAGTTGGATCTGCTGCCAGTCCAGTCCGGCTTCGGCAAGTGCGGCGCGCGCTGCGACGACGCCGTACTCCGTGAAGTCCTGGCCCCACTTGCCCCACGGATGCATGCCTGCGCCAAGGATGTAAAGCGGTTCCACGGTCATGCGATCCTCCACGCGTAGACGCTCCGCACGAAGCCGTCCTCGTCGGTATAGAGCGGCATCGTGGTGAGTTCCATCTCCATGCCCACCTTGAGGTCGGCGGCCAAGGTGCCCTCGACGACCTTGCCCAAGATGATCAGTCCTTCGTCGGCGAGTTCCACCGCCGCGATGGCGAACGGCTCGAACGGGTTCGCCGCCGGATAGGGAGCAGGTGGTGGATACCGATTCTCGGTGTAGCTCCACACCTTGCCGCGTCGCGACAGTGGCACCTGCTCGAGTACATCGCCGACACACGCTGGGTTCGGGCAGTTGTTGGCCCGGGGAGGGAACACGTAGGTACCGCACTGCGTGCACTTGCCCGCGACGAGATGCGGATGTCCTGCATCGTCGGTGGTGAACCACCCGTCGATCGCCGGTAGTTGGTTGGTGGCTTCGGCTGCTCCTGGCACGGACGTCAGACTACCGACTCGACCAGTGGAACTGAAACGTGTTGCAGTTTCGTCGCGCTTCGGTTCAATCGTCGGCGCTCGACGGCTCGGCGGCGCGATGGTGAACGAAAGGACGTCGGTCGGGCTGCATAGAGTAGGGCTGTGAGCCCGGCCAAGACAGACACCAAGCCGACATTGATGCTGCTAGATGGCAATTCATTGGCCTTCCGCGCGTTCTATGCGCTGCCCGCGGAGAACTTCAAGACCCAAGGCGGGTTGACCACCAACGCGGTGTACGGGTTCACGGCCATGCTGATCAACCTCTTGCGCGACGAGCAACCCACCCACGTGGGTGCGGCCTTCGACGTGTCTCGGCAGACGTTCCGCAAGGAGAAGTACCCCGAGTACAAGGAGGGTCGCTCGGCCACGCCCGACGAGTTCCGCGGTCAGATCGACATCACCAAGGAGGTCCTCGGCGCGCTCGGCATCACCGTGCTCGCCGAGCCCGGCTTCGAGGCCGACGACATCATCGCGACGCTGGCCACCCAGGCCGAGCAGGGGGGCTATCGGGTGCTCGTCGTCACCGGTGATCGCGACGCGCTCCAGCTTGTCAGTGACGACGTGACCGTGTTGTATCCCGTGAAGGGGGTCAGTGAGCTCACCAGGTTCACCCCCGACGCCGTCTTCGCGAAGTACGGGCTAACCCCGGCTCAATACCCCGACTTCGCGGCTCTGCGCGGCGACCCGAGTGACAACCTGCCCGGAATTCCCGGGGTGGGGGAGAAGACGGCCACCAAGTGGATCGTCGAGTACGGCTCGCTGCAGTCCC
>JAOPVI010000362.1 GCA_025966225.1 Mycobacterium sp.
CTGCTGGTCACCTCGACGAGCCCGTACCGCCCTGCCCGGCGCGACTACATCGACGGTGAGGTGCTGGACGTGACGGACGACGTCATCGTCGTGGATCCGCCGCGGTTGCCAGGTACTTCCGGGCCGACCGCCTAACTTGACCACGCTGCTGGTCAACGGCAGGGTGCACAGCCCCGCCATGCCGGAGGCCACCGCGATGGCGGTAACCGAAGGGTCCGACCCGACGGTGGCCTGGCTCGGTGCCGACGCCGTCGGGCGAGCCCAGTTCCCGGATGCCCGGGTGATCGACTTGGAAGGCGGGTTCCTCACCCCGGCCTTCGTCGACAGCCATGTCCACCTCACCGCGACGGGGCTGGCCGTCATCGGCCTCGACCTGCGGTCGGCGACGTCGGGGGAGCATCTGCTCCGGCTCTTGTCCGACTTCGCAACCGACCATCCCGACGGTCCCATCTGGGCACACGGGTGGGATGAATCCAGTTGGGCGAACCCTGACCCACCCACGACTGCCGACCTGGACGGCGTGCTCGGGGCCAGGCCCGCCTACCTCGCCCGCGTCGACGTGCACTCTGCGGCCGCCAATACCGCGCTGCGTGCGCTGGCCCCTGGGCTGTCTGCGGCGGTCGGCTACACCGGTCAACGGCCGCTGAAGGCGGAGGCACACCATTTGGTGCGCGCCGTCGCCCGCGGGCTGCTGACGCCCGCACAACGCGACCAGGCGCGCATCGAAGCGCTTGAACTCGCGGCCCGCTCCGGAATCGTCGCGGTGCACGAATGTGCCGGGCCCGACATCGGTGGTATCGACGATTGGCATGCGGTGCGCGCCATCAACCACGGCGTGGAGGTCGTCGGCTATTGGGGCGAGGCCGTCGGCACGGCCGAACAAGCCCGGGAACTGGTGACGGCCACCGGCGCCGATGGACTGGCCGGAGATCTGTTCGTCGACGGCGCGCTTGGCTCGCGCACCGCGTGGCTTCATCAGCCGTACTCCGATGGTCCCGACGGCTGCGGGAATGCATATCTCGACGTCGACGCGATCGAAGCCCATCTTGGGGCGTGCACCGAGTCCGGCATCACGGCGGGGTTCCACGTCATCGGTGACGCCGCGGTGTCCGCCGTGGTCGCCGCCCTCGACCGCGTCGTCGAGCGGTTCGGCGCCGCGACGGTGGCCCGCTGTGGACACCGCCTCGAGCATCTGGAGATGATCACCGCCGAACAGGCCGGCCGGCTGGGCGCCTCAGGAGTGATCGCCAGCGTGCAACCCAAGTTCGACGCCCTGTGGGGCGGTGATCATGGCATGTACGCCAGCAGGCTCGGTGTCGACCGGGCCCGCGGGCTCAACCCCTTGGCGCTGTTAGCATCCCAAGGCGTGCCACTCGCTTTGGGCTCAGATACGCCCGTCACCAGTATGAATCCGTGGGAGACGGTACGCGCGGCGATGCGCCACCGGACGCAGGGCAGTGCGCTGTCCGCCCGCGCGGCGTTCGCCGCCGCCACCCGCGGGGCATGGCGGGCAGGCGGGGTGCGCGACGGCGTCACTGGCACGCTCGTGCCGGGTGCGCCCGCGTCATACGCGGTGTGGGAGGTGCCCGACGGCCCCGACGGTCTGGTGGTCAAGGCGCCGGCCGATGGCGTAGAGCGGTGGTCCACCGATCCCCGGGCTCGGATACCTGCCCTGCCGCGGCTCGAACCCGACGATCCGCTGCCCACCTGCCGGAAGACGGTGCACCGGGGCGCTGTGCTCCATGGCTAAGCGGCGACGTCGCGACGACTGGTCGCTTCCCACGGACGACACCGACACCTTCCCGGCCGTGCGCGACGTCGACCTCGAGGACTTGGAGCACCCCAGCTCACTTGCCGTCGCGGATGGCGAGGACGCCTCGGACGCCGACTCGGACGCCGCCGATCCGTCCCACCGGGCATCGGCCCCATCGACCGCCGGCGCCACGGTCGCACGGATTGCCGCCAGGGTCTGGCAGGTGTTGGAACCGCGGGTATGGCGGCTGACCGCGGCCATCGCAGCCGGGCTGCTGGTGTGCGCAAGTTTTCCGCCGTTCGGATGGTGGTACCTCGCCTTCATTGCGTTCGCGTTGCTCGGCTGGGCTTTGATGCACGAATCCACCACCCGGGCAGGTGGATTCGGTTATGCCTTCCTCTTCGGGTTGGCCTTCTACGTTCCGCTGTTGCCGTGGATCAGCGGTCTGGTCGGCGCCTTTCCCTGGTTGGCGCTGGCAACGTTGGAGGCGATCTTCCCGGCCATCTTCGGACTGCTCGCGGTGGTAGTGCGCAGGGTGCCCGGATGGCCGGTGTGGTTTGCCTCCGTCTGGACGCTGTCGGAGTGGCTGAAGTCAGTCGTGCCGTTCGGGGGGTTCCCCTGGGGAGTAATCGGGTTCAGTCAGACCGATGGTCCCTTGCTGACACTTGCGCAACTGGGCGGTGCTCCGCTGGTGTCGTTTGCGACGGTGCTGGTGAGCTTCAGCCTGCTCGCGATCGGGCTCGAGGCAGCGCGGTGGTGGCCAAGGGGAGATCGGCCCGCCGTTGCGGGCCCGCCTGCGGTGCTGGTGCCCGGCCTGTGCGTCGTGGTGGTGCTGCTGACCGTCGCGCTCGCGAGCCCGCACCTGCGTAAGTCCGGGTCGGGCGCCGGCGACGATCCGCCCGTCACGGTCGCCGCGATACAGGGCAACGTGCCGCGACTAGGGCTCGAGTTCAACGCGCAACGGCGTGCGGTGCTCGACAACCACGTCGGCGAGACGCTGCGGCTCGCCGCGGACGTCGGCAAGGGCATCGTGCCACAACCGACCGTCGTGATCTGGCCGGAGAATTCCTCAGACGTCGACCCGCTCGCCAACCCCGACGCGGCCAGTCAGATCTCGTTGGCCGCCAACGCGATACATGCGCCCATCCTGGTCGGCGCCGTCGTCGCGGCGCCCAACTACACCAGGGCCGACCCGGCGGCCACCAACTCGGTGATCGTGTGGGACGGCGCCACCGGTCCCGGCGAACGCCACGACAAGAAGATCATCCAACCCTTCGGTGAGTACTTGCCGTGGCGTGGGTTCTTCAAGCACCTGTCGTCCTACGCCGATCGCGCGGGCTTCTTCGTGCCGGGCAGCGGCGATGGCGTGGTGCACGCCGCAGGCATCCCCATCGGCGTCACGACGTGCTGGGAGGTCATCTTCGACCGCGCAGCCCGCGAATCGGTGCTGGATGGCGCGCAGCTGCTCGCCGTGCCCGCGAACAACGCGACGTTCGACGAGCCGATGAGCGCCCAACAGCTCGCGTTCGCACGGCTGCGCGCAGTCGAACACGACCGGTACGTCGTCGTGGCGGGCACCACCGGGATCAGCGCGATGATCGCGCCAGACGGCCGCATTCTCGCGCGCACCGCCTTCTTCGAGCCTGCCTACCTCGATGCCCAGCTTCGACTGAAGTCGGGCCTCACGCCTGCGACGCGATGGGGTCCGATCATCCAGGGACTACTCCTCTCGGTCGGTGTTGCGGCTGTGGCCGGAGCCATGCTGCACAATGGGAGGTTCGTGCGTCGCCGGAAACCGGCGATCAAGGCAGCCGACAAAGGATTGACATGACCCTCGAGCGAGAAGCGGAGCGGGATCGCGCATGAGCTCCGGTGGCGACCGCCCCAGTCAGCGCACGCTGGTCATCATTCCGACCTACAACGAGCGCGACAACCTGCCGCTGATCGTCGGGCGGTTGCACGCTGCGCGCCCGGACGTCGACGTGCTGATCGTTGACGACGGAAGCCCCGACGGCACGGGTGAGCTTGCCGACGAGCTCGCGCTGGCCGATCCCGACCGCGTGCACGTCATGCACCGGGCCAGCAAGGCTGGCCTTGGAGCGGCGTACCTGGCCGGATTCGGGTGGGGACTGGGGCGCGGATACACGGTGCTCGTCGAGATGGATGCCGACGGCAGCCATGCCCCCGAGGAGTTGTACCGCCTGCTCGAGGCAGTCGACGCAGGGGCCGACCTGTCCATCGGGTCGCGCTACATCGACGGTGGAACGGTGCGCAACTGGCCGCGGCGGCGAAAGGTGCTGTCTCAGACGGCCAACGTGTACTCCCGGGTCATGCTGGGCGTCCAGATCAACGACATCACCGCCGGCTACCGCGCCTACCGACGTGAGGTGCTCGAGAAGATCGAGCTCAACACCGTCGACTCGAAGGGGTATTGCTTCCAGATCGAGATGACCTGGCGCACCATCTCCGCGGGATTCACTGTCGTCGAGGTGCCCATCACGTTCACCGAGCGCGAGCTGGGCAAGTCGAAGATGAGCGGATCCAACATCCGCGAGGCGATCTTCAAGGTCGCCGAGTGGGGCTTCCGCGGGCGGATTGATCGCGCCCGCGGCGTCGTGCGCTAGTTAGGTTCGGTAGTTAGTTCCCGCGCCTGCGGGTCTTGATGATGTCCATCCGCTCCTTGAGCAGCTCGTCGAGCTCCTCGATCGAACGGCGCTCAAGCAGCATGTCCCAGTGGGTGCGCGGCGGCTTGACCTTCTTGGGCTCGGGGAGGTCACCGTCGATCAGGGTGCCCTCCATGCCGTTGCGGCACGGCCAGCTACCTGGGATTTCGGCGTCATCGGCGAAGGGGACCTCGAACTCTTCCCCGTTGTCGGTGCGGTAGCGGGCCACCTGGCGCGGCGCCAAGTCGTGGTTGCGATCGGTCTCGTAGCTCACGGCTCCGAGTCGACTGCCTCTCAAGACACGATCAGCCATGGTCCACACTCCTAATTCAGCAATTCGTCATTCAGCAATTCGTCCAGGAAAACAACGCGACAGGCCGGTGCGAAGTTCCCGACTCAACTGTCCATGATACCGGGGCCGCGGGGCGTGGCGGTTTACAGTCGGAACTCGTGACGACCGGTGTCGGCCGACTGGGCCGGGTAAGACGACAAGCGCAACCCTGTCGATGGTGTGGACGCGAGGTCCCAGACGCTGGTGTCGGCCGCCGTCGGCAGTACTGCAGGCAGTCCTGTCGACAGCGGGCGTACGAGCAGCGCGCACTGGTGAAGGGCACGTCGTTGCCGCCGGATTCGGTGGTCCTGACGGCAGCGGAGGCCGCCGAGCTCGCCGATCGCGTCTTCCAGGTGCGCTGTGCCGCCGAGGACGTGGCCACCGCGGTCGAGGAGGGCGCCGGGTCGGCCGAGCTCCGCGAATTGTGTGAGGCGTTGCTGCGCGCGGCGAAGGAGGCGGA
Organism: Mycobacterium sp.; assembly: GCA_025966225.1. Classification (GTDB taxonomy): domain Bacteria; phylum Actinomycetota; class Actinomycetes; order Mycobacteriales; family Mycobacteriaceae; genus Mycobacterium. Next base: position 5,208 of record JAOPVI010000362.1, read on the forward strand.
CGGCTGGCGTTGACCCGCGCCAGAAGGGATGTACACCGCCGCGCTCGACGGCTCCCGCGCCTCGTGGATCGTGCGTCCGGACGGCTCCGTCACCGGAGTGCAGTTCAACGGCGGCATCACCGGCCGCGACTTCGAACAAGCCAAGCTTCAGCAACTCAACGCCGCACAGTTCCAGGCCCGGGTTCGCAACAAGCGGATCCTGCAGCAGGCCGACCAATCGGTGAAGCTGCAGAACGGCACACTGACGTCGAGGATCAACGGTCGCGACGTAACCGCGGCGCTCGTCACGGGCACCACGCGCTTCGGCTGAGCGCGTTCCCTTAATTTCAAGCAGAGTCGAATGCTTCCCCACGCCGCGTTTGCTGCGTAACGTCGCGGTACCGTGACCACTCCCGTCGAGTCAGCCGCGGTGACCACGGTCGTCTCCCCGGCGGCGAAAGTGCGCGTGCAGCAGCGCAAGTGGGCACTGATCAGACTGGCCTCCCCAATCGTGCTGCTTGCGTTGTGGCAGCTGGGCAGCGCGGTCGGCCTCATTCCCCAGGACGTGCTACCCGCCCCGTCGCTGATCGCGCAGGCGGGGGTCGAGCTGATCCAGAATGGTCAGCTAGTCGAGGCCCTGCGGGTATCGGGCGTACGAGTGGTCGAAGGACTGCTGCTGGGCGGCCTGCTCGGCGTTACGTTGGGTACGGCGGTCGGGCTGTCCAGGTGGTTCGAAGCGACGGTTGACCCGCCCATGCAGATGGTGCGCGCCCTTCCGCACCTCGGCCTCATACCACTGTTCATCCTCTGGTTCGGCATCGGCGAGCTGCCCAAGGTGCTGCTGGTCGCGCTCGGAGTGAGCTTTCCGCTGTACCTCAATTCATTCTCGGCGATCCGCCAGGTCGACCCGAAGCTTTTCGAAACCGCGCAGGTGCTTGGCTTCTCGTTCTGGCAACGCTTCCGCACCATCATCGTGCCGAGCGCCGCTCCGCAAGTGCTCGTGGGCCTGCGTCAGTCGCTCGCGATCGCTTGGCTGACGCTGATCGTCGCCGAGCAGATCAACGCGGACAACGGAATCGGCTTCCTCATCAACAACGCCCGCGACTTCTTGCGCATCGACATCATCATCTTCGGATTGATCGTCTACGCGCTCCTTGGGATCTCGACCGACGCGATGGTCCGCGCACTGGAACGCCGAGCCCTGAGGTACCGCTCATGACCGTCACCTCTGAACGCCAGCTCGCGATCGCGGCCGAACTTCGCCACGTGGACAAGTGGTACGGCGAACGCAAGGTGCTCGACGATGTGTCCCTCACCGTCGGCAACGGCGAGGTCGTCGCGCTCATCGGAAGAAGCGGATCGGGCAAGTCGACGGTGCTGCGTGTGCTGTCCGGGCTGTCCGCCGATCACACGGGCGAGCGGTCGGTTTCTGGCGCGCCGGCGTTGGCCTTCCAGGAACCGCGGTTGTTCCCGTGGCGCGACGTGCGCACCAACGTCTGCTACGGCTTGACCCGCATCCAGCTGCCGAAGTCGGAGGTGCGCGCTCGGGCCGACCGCGCGCTGGCCGACGTGGGGCTCGCCGACCGCGCTGACGCCTGGCCGCTGACGCTGTCCGGCGGTCAGGCGCAACGGGTTTCGTTGGCCCGGGCGCTCGTCGCCGAACCGGAACTGCTGCTGCTCGACGAGCCGTTCGGCGCGTTGGATGCGCTCACCCGGCTCAGCATGCGCGCACTGTTGCTCGACCTGTGGCGCGAACACGGGTTTGGCGTCCTGTTGGTGACACACGACGTCGACGAGGCGGTTGCACTCGCCGACCGGGTGCTGGTGCTCGAGGAAGGCCGGGTAGTGCACACGCTGGTCGTCGACGATGCACGGCGCCCATTGTCAGATCCATCCGCCAACACCGAGCGCTACCGCGCCGAGCTGCTCGAACGGCTCGGCGTCCAGCTCTGATCCATCAAAGAAGCACGAAGAAGGGAACCGTCATGTCCACACCGAGCCGACCGATGGCGCTTCGCGTCGCGGCACTGCTGATGCTCGTGGGGCTGCTGGCCGGCTGCGTGTCGCGGGAGCAGAGTTCCGGCGCCAGGGAGGCGCCGGCCACCGTGCCGCTGACGGAGTTGTCCGACGTGACGCTTCAGGTCGGCGATCAGAAGGGCGGCACCGAATCGCTGCTGCGGGCAGCCCACGCGCTGGACAACCTGCCCTACAAGGTGGCGTTCTCCACGTTCACCTCCGGGCCGCCTCAGCTCGAGGCCGCGACCGCAGGCAAGATCGACTTCGCGATCACGGGCAACACTCCGCCGGTCTTCGGCGCCGCGTCAAACGCCAAGGTCAAGGTCGTCTCCGCCTATGACGGCGGCGGAGTCGGCGATCAGGTTCTGGTGCACACGGATTCGCCCATCACGACGATCGCGGGCCTTAAGGGCAAGCGCATCGCCGTCGGCAAGGGGAGCTCCGCCCATGGTCACATCCTGGCCCAGCTGAAGAACGCCGGGCTCACACCGGCCGACGTCGAACTGGTCTACCTGCAACCCGCTGACGCACTGTCGGCGTTCCAGCAGCGCGCCGTCGACTCCTGGGTGATCTGGGATCCATACACTGCCCAGGTGGCACAGCAGTTCCCCGTGCGCAGCATCGGCCAGGCCAAGGACGTCACCAATGGCTATTGGTTCGGCGTAGCGTCCAACCAGGCGCTGGACGACTCGAAGCGCAACACTGCCTTGCAGGACTTCCTGATCCGCTTCGAGAACGCGGCCAAGTGGGCCCAGGATCATCCGGACGAGTGGGCGCAGAGCTATGCCGCCGCGGTGGGGCTGGATCCCAAGGCCGCGGCGGTGTCACAGGCGCGCAGTCTGCGTCTGCCGACCGACCTCGACGACAACGTGGTCGCCTCCGAGCAGAAGATCGCCGACATCTTCGCAGAATCCGGTCAGATCACCTCTGCGCCAAAGTTTTCCGACTTCGTCGACCGCCGCTACAACGACGCCCTCCGGCCCCTGCTGATCAGCACGAAATAGGAGCGAAATGACTCGAGCCAAATTCTTCTGGTTCCTGCCCACCAACGGCGACAGCCGTTCGATCGTCGGGGCATCGCATGCCTCGTCGCACCACATCGTGCCCGACAACTACCGCGCACCGACCAGGCGCTACCTCGCCGAGGTGGCCCGCGCAGCCGACCGGCTCGGCTACGAGGGGGTGCTCACCCCGACCGGAACCTGGTGTGAGGATGCCTGGTTGACCGCGGCGGCACTGATCGCCGAGACGGAACGACTGAAGTTCCTGGTCGCCTTCCGGCCTGGGTTGGTGCCACCGACGCTGGCCGCGCAGCAGACCGCGACCTTGCAGCGGTTCTCGGAAGGGCGCGTGCTGCTGAACATCGTGACTGGTGGCGACGACGTCGAGCAGCGTCGGTTCGGCGATTGGCTCGGCCACGACGAGCGGTACGCCCGCACCGGCGAATTTCTCCAGATCGTCAACTCGGTGTGGAGGCAGGACTCGGTCGACTTTCGCGGCGAGCACTACACCGTCGCGGACGCCCGGGTCTCGGCACCACCAGATCCGTTGCCGGGGATCTACTTTGGCGGCTCGTCGCCGGCCGCGCTGCCGATCGCCGCGGAGTACGTCGATGTTTATCTGACCTGGGGCGAACCGCCGCAGGCCGCGGCGGCCAAGATCGCGAAGGTCCGCGAACTGGCCGAAGCTCGGGGTCGCAAGGTGCGGTTCGGCATCCGCCTGCACACCATCAGCCGCGACACGTCGGCGGCGGCGTGGGCGGTCGCCGACGAGCTCCTCGCCGAGCTCAGCGACGAGCAGATCGCCAAACAGACAGCGCTGCATGCCAGTTCGGAGTCCGAGGGCCAACGCCGGATGACGGCGCTGCACGGCGGTCGATTGGATCGGCTCGAGATCTACCCGAACCTCTGGGCGGGCGTCGGCTTGGTGCGCGGCGGAGCGGGCACTGCGCTGGTTGGCAGCCACGAAGAGGTAGCCAACCTGATCTACGAGTACCACGCGCTCGGCTTCGACGAGTTCATCCTCTCGGGCTATCCGCATCTCGAGGAGGCCTACTGGTTCGCGGAGGGCGTGCTGCCGCTATTGAGGCACAAAGGCGTTGCCTAGCGCCTCGCAGGGCCTACGCTCGTCGGGTGGATGAGTGGTTTGAACACAGCCCGTTCGTCGGGTTCGTACCGTGGATCGTCTACTGGGTAGTGGCCGAAGGCCCAAGCACGTGGATGTTCGGTGCGCTGTGCGCGGTGTTGTCGGCGATCATCCTCGGGGTATCGCTCGGGCGCGGCGGTCCCCGATTGCTGGAGCTCGTGACGATCGGGTTCTTCGTCGCCGTCACCGCGGCCGGGGTGATCGTCGGTGCGCAGGACCGCGATTGGATGGACACCTACGCGACGACGTTGTCCAGCGGCGTGCTTGCGATCATGGCGCTTGGCTCGCTGGCGTTCACACCTTTCACCGAGCAGTACGCCAGTGTGACCCGGCCCCTGCAGGATTGGGAGAAACCCGTGTTCCGGCAGACGAACAGGGTGCTGACCTTGATGTGGGCGCTGGTATTCGCGTTGATCTCCGTGCTCGGCTACTACGCGACGCAGGTACCGGAGTCAAACGACTGGACCAACTGGGTGATCCCGATCGTCGTCATTGTCGGTGCCGTCGGCATGACGCAGGCGTACCCGACGCGGGTTCGGGAGCAGGCCAGGCCCGCGGGTTAGCTGGGGGTGCTCAGCACTTGAACTGCAGGCCGATGTCCGGCGGTGGAGTCACCTTCTGCAGACATCCGAACGGGACGACGCCCGCTTCGGACATCAGGACGGCCGACTGATGCGCGTAGTTCACGCAGAACAGTCCGGTGGCATCGGCGCGACACCGGTAGTCACCGAACGCGAGCGTCTGGCCTGCGGGCAACTCCGCACCCATGCCGACCAGGAAGGGTCCGGGATCGCCATGCGGTGATCCGATCTCGACGCTCGGGCCGCTGAAGTCGACCCAGTTGTTCTTCCAGGCCGACGGGAAGTCGGGCGGCCGTGGGGGTGGGTTGGTGAGCTTCACCAGGCAAGAAAGTTCGCCATCGACGTATTGGTTCGTCATGCAGGCGGCCTCGGTGCCCGCCGTGATGAATGCAACACCGTCGCCGATTTGTGTGGTGGTGCCGTCGAGGGTGGCGGCATGAAAGGTCGCAGGGTCGGCGGGCTTGCCCGACTCGATCCAGGCGATGACGTCGGCGATCGCCGCGCCCGCGGCGGGCGCCCTAGTAGGCGCGGAACTTGTCTTCGTGCTGGTCGCAGGTGGTGTGGAGTGGCTCGTCGACGGTGTGGTGACGGCTGGCTGAGACGGTCGGGACTCGTTGGATCCGCCGTTTGCGCAGCCCGCGACCAGCATGGACACTCCGACGATCACCGCAACCCGCATACCGGCCAGGCTAACGCGAGACATCCGGCGATCGGGTCAGGCGCGTCCGGACCGGTCATCGTTCGCTACCGTCGGGGTCATGCACGAACGCACCATTCGCGTGACCGTCGACAGCGGCACGATCGAGGGGTTCACCCGCGACCGCGTCCACCGTTGGCGATCCGTCCCGTTCGCCCGCCCGCCCGTCGGACTGCTGCGCTACCGCGCACCTCAGCCGGTCGAGCCGTGGCGCGGGGTGCGGTACTGCCACGGGTTCTCGTACTGCGCACCCCAACAGCGCAAGTACACCCTGCTCGGGGTCGGTAGGTACCAGCCGATGAGCGAGGACTGTCTGACGCTCAACGTCGTCGCGCCAGAGTCGCCGCCTGAAGGTCCGTTGCCCGTGATGTTCTTCATCCACGGAGGCGGCTACATCATGGGTAGCTCGGCCACGCCGATCTACGACGGGGCGGCACTCGCCAGGCGCGGGTGCGTCTTCGTCTCGGTGAACTATCGACTCGGCGCGCTGGGCTGCTTCGACCTGTCGGCGCTATCGACGAGCGAACACCCCATCGACGGCAACCTCTACCTGCAAGACCTGGTGATGGCGTTGCGCTGGGTGCGCGACAACGCCGCGGTGTTCGGCGGAGACCCCGACAACGTCACGATCTTCGGGGAGAGCGCAGGCGCGCACGCGGTCGCCACGCTGATGGCCGTTCCTCAAGCGAAAGGCCTTTTCGCCCAAGCTATTTCAGAGAGTCCTGCCAGCGGCATGGTCCGTTCACCGGAGGCGGCCGAGATGTTCGCTGGGCACTTCGCAGGCCTGCTCGGGGCGAGCAAGCAGGACGGTGCGGCCGCGTTGATGTCCGCCAAACCCCAGCGGCTCGTCGACGCGCTTGACGACCTCATCGCCCGCGGCATGACCGACATGCCTGGCGCGTTTCCCGCCGGACCCGCCTATGGCACCGAGTTTCTGCCAGATGATCCCGTCGAGGCGATGCGGGCGGGGACCGCGCACCAGGTGCCGCTCATCGTGGGCACCAATGCCGAGGAGGGGCGGCTGTTCACGCGTTTCATGCCGCTGCTCCCGATCAACGAGCGCATGATCGAGAAGCTCCTGACGTACACCGACGTCGACTCACGCAACCGGATCACCAGCGCCTATCCCGGTTACCCGAGCACATCGGCGTGCATCCGGTTGGGCGGTGACTTCGCGTTCGGTACCGCGGCGTGGCAGCTCGCCGAGGCGCACAGCAAGCATTGCCCGACCTACGTGTACCGATACGACTACGCGCCAAGGACGTTGCACTGGTCCGGACTTGGCGCCACCCACGCCACCGAACTGTTCGCCGTCTTCGACGTGTATCGCACCAGGTTCGGCTCACTGCTCACGGCCGCCGCGGACCGTCGTTCGGCGCGTCGCGTCAGCAACGACGTGCAGGCCCGATGGCGGGCCTTCAGCCGCACAGGAGTGCCGGGCGACGGATGGCCGACCTACACCGAGGACGAACGCGCCGTCATGGTGTTCGACAGGCACAGCCACCTCGAACACGATCCGGCTGCTGACCGTCGCGTCGCGTGGGAGGGCTTCTCGCTGGCCGCGCAGTGAGCTTGACACCGGTGCAGTCTCACGAAGGTCCTGCGCCGGCCTAGCCGATGTGATTGCGTGATCGGGTGGCACACCCGTTGGATCCGCTGTCCGCCGACGAATTCGCCACCGCCGCTGCAATCTTGCGACGTGAGCACGAAGTGCAGGCCGGTGGGCCGGGGCTAGGTTGGCGCTTCGCGTCGATCGAACTCGCCGAGCCAACCAAGGCCGAACTGCGCGCCTTCGAGCGGGACGGCACCACACTCGGCCGTCACGCCACGGTGATTTGCCTGAACCGGACGACCAACGCCACGTACAAGAGCGTCGTGTCGCTCGGCGCGGATCGGGTGGAGTCGTTCGAGCACGTTCCCGGCGTGCAGGCCAACTTCACGGTCGATGAGTTCGTCGAACGCGACCGGGCACTACGCGCGCATCCGGACGTCATCGCCGCGCTCGCGAAACGGGCATCACCGACCTCGACCTGGCCTTCATGGACACCTGGACCTACGGCGACGACGTCGCACCGCCCGAGTTCCGCGACCGCAGGATCGGGTGGTCGGACACCTGGCGCAAGGACGCGCCCGGTGCCAATCCGTACGCGCACCTGGTCAGCGGGCTCCATTGCGTCATCGACCTGAACACCATGGAGGTGCTGCGCGTCGAGGACAACGGTCCTTTTTCTGGGGGTGGCGTCGAAACCCCAAGTGTGATGGGCGAATACATGCCGAGGCACATCCCCGACCGGATCCGGGCCGGCTACCGGCGCGAACCGCTCAAGCAGCTGCACATCATCCAGCCCGACGGGCCGTCGTTCACACTGGACGGGAATCTTCTGCAGTGGCAGAACTGGTCACTGCGCGTCGGCTTCAACTATCGCGAGGGCATGACCCTGCACGCGGTGAGCTACCGCGACGGTGAGCGAGTTCGCTCGGTCGCGCACCGGCTGTCCTTCGCCGAGATGGTGGTGCCATATCGCGATCCGTCGGCCGACCACTACCGACGCACGGCCTTCGACATCGGGGCCCTTCGGTTTCTTCGACCGCAACCCCGCGCTGGACGTGCCGGCCACCGAGTCGGACGCCTGCCACGCAACGAGTTGACGCGTGTCAACCCCATCCTCGAAAAGACCCCTGTTGGCCGTCGTCGTGCCCTACCTTTCCTAAAGTGCACTCTTCGACCCCACCAGCCCTCATCGAACGCCCCGCCGACCTGACCGCCGAGTGGCTGACTACGGCCATCGGAGCGGGAACGGTCACCGAGTTCACGTTCGATCGCATCGGTACCGGCCAGATGAGTGAGTGCTACCGAGTGGCGCTGCGCTACGCCGACGGTCAGGGCGGACCGGTGTCGGTGGTACTGAAGGTCGCCGCGGCAGACCCGAGCAGTCGCCAGACCGGGCTGGCGATGGGCCTCTACGAGCGTGAGGTGCGCTTCTACACCGAAATCGCGCCGGGATTGAATGGGCGCTTAGGGCAGGAGCGAAGCGAACCGGGAATTGGTCCAATCGCGCCGTGTCATCACTCCGCCTACGACCCGTCGACCGGTGCTTTCGACTTGTTGCTTGGCGATGCCACCCCCGCCACGGTCGGTGACGAGATCCGCGGCGCCACAGCCGAACAGGCGATGATGGCGTTGACTCAGCTCGGCCGCGTGCACGGACCGTTGCTCGGCGATCAGGCACTGTCGGGAACCGACTGGCTCAACCAGAGCACTCAGGTCGATCAGGGGCTCGTCGCCGCGCTGTACGCCGGCTACATCGACCGCTACCGGGATCAGGTCGCCCCGGAACACGTCGTGGTGTGTGAGCGCTTGGTCTCCTCGTTCGATGCCTACATGGCTGCCGAAGCCGCGTCCGGCCGACCCCAGGGCCTGATCCACGGGGACTTTCGGTTGGACAACATGCTCTTCGGCGAACCCGGCGCGGACCGACCCCTGACGGTCGTCGATTGGCAGACGGTCACTTGGGGGCCTGCGTTCACCGACGTCGCGTATTTCCTGGGCTGCGCGCTGCCGGTGGCGCAGCGGCGCGAGCATTACGACGCGTTGTTGCACGCCTATCACGATGCGCTCGGTGGCCAGACGCCCGTCACGATCGATGACGTGCGCGAGGGGGTGCGGCACCAGAGCTTCTTCGGCGTGCTCATGGCGATCGTCTCCCCGATGCTTGTCGCGCGCACCGATCGTGGAGACGAGATGTTCATGGCCATGATGCAGCGGAATGCCCAGCACGTACTGGATGCCGATGCATTGACCGTGCTTCCCGCGCCGTCGACCCCAGAACCGTTGCAGCCCAGTGCAGAAGACGAGGGATCGCATGAGCCGACCGATGAGCCGCTGTGGAGCGAAAGCTGGTACTTCGACTTCGCGGATCCAGGTCAGGACGTCGGTGGCTGGGTGCGGCTCGGACTCATCCCCAACGAGGGTCATGCCTGGATCAACGCGTTGCTCTGTGGCCCCGGGATGCCCACCGTCGCCGTGCTCGAATGGGACGCCCCGTTGCCGGACTCGTACACACACACGAGTACCGGCGACGTCGACCTCGTCTTGACCGCGACGGAACCGCTTCAGTCCCATCGGGTTTCGCTGCGCGGGTCGGGTCGAGCCTACGACGACCCGGCCGACTTGCTGCGCGACGAGTCGGTTGGACGGCCGGTCGACGTGGTCATGGACCTCGTGTGGACGACGGTGGGAACGCCCTATCAATACCGGGTCACCACCCGCTACGAACTCCCCTGCACGGTTTCGGGCACCGTCACCGTGGAGGGCCGGTCGTTCACGTTCATCGACGCTCCGGGTCAGCGTGACCATTCCTGGGCGGTGCGGGACTGGTGGGGCATGGAATGGGTGTGGAGTGCTCTGCATCTCGACGACGGCACGCATCTGCACGGAGTCGAGATGCGCATCCCCGGCATGTCGTCCTTCGGGATCGGATACCACCAACGTGCGGGTGAGCAGCTCGTGGAGTTGCAGTCAGTGGTGGCCCGGGAGACGTTCGGCGACAATGAATTACCACTCGACACCACGCTGGAACTCGAACCCGGTGGAATCACCGCATCGATCGACGTGCGTGGTCACGCGCCCGTGTTGCTGACCTCCACCGACGGTAGGGTCAGCAGGTTCCCGAGGGCGTGGGCCACTGTCACCACGATGGATGGCCGCACCGGCGTCGGCTGGGTCGAGTGGAACCGCAACCTACCGTGACGGGGCTCAAGTCGGTCCTGCTGTTCGTGATCGCGGCGGTCCTCGAGATCGGTGGCGCCTGGCTGGTGTGGCAGGCCGTCCGCGAGCACCGCGGTTGGTTGTGGGCGGGCGTGGGCGTGCTTGCGCTCGGCGCGTACGGCTTCGTCGCCGCGTTCCAGCCCGACGCCCACTTCGGACGCGTGCTGGCCGCGTACGGAGGGGTGTTCATCGCAGGCTCGCTGCTGTGGGGCATGGTGGCCGACGGGTTCCGACCCGACCGCTGGGACGTCGCGGGTGCGGCGGTGTGCATCGTCGGCGTCGGGCTCATCATGTACGCCCCGCGCTGATGCGCCTCAGCGCACGTGGGCTTCGTCGTCGTCCAGGTCGGCACGACTCAACCCCATCGGGGTGGCGGCCGGAATGTCGCCGCCCGCCAATACCTTTCGCGTCAGCGGGGTGAGCGTGCGAAACAGCACCTCAAGTTCGTCGTCGTCGAGCGCGTCGAACGCCGCCAGCGCCAGCCGATTGGTGGTGTCCTCCAGGTGGCGCTTGAGCGCGTGGCCCTCGGTAGTCAATGCGGTGGTCTCGTCGAGCACCCCGCGCTCCACCAGCCGTTCGACGCAAGCCCGCCATTCGTCGTCGTCGTACTGCCTGCTGCGCACGATGAAGTCGCGCGGTACGCGGTCCGCGACGCTGTGCAGCACGTTGCAGTCACGGCCGCTGATGCCCGCGCCCGCCAGCAAGGCCACGTGTCCGTCCCCGCGCTGTTCGCGCAGCAGCGTGGTGGCATGCCACAGCTTGGCCACCGGATCTTCCGGCCACGGCAGCGCCAGGTTCGCCGCGAACAGCGGGCGACCGTCGAGCGGGGCACTGCGGGCGGCCTTCTCCAAGAGTCGGGCGACCGTGGCGGTGGCGTCGTCGGCCGTCACGCCGCACCGATGAAGGGCCGCCACGGCCGAGCTCTCACGGGCCCGCAGGGCGTCTACGGGTGAGGCGAACTCCCAGGCCGAGGGCAACGCCCGCTCGATGTGCGACGGCGCGAAGTTGTAGAAGATGGCCGTCACCACCGGCGTGGGAACGCTGCCGAGCGGAGCGGACCGGCCCGCGAAGTAACCCATCCAGAAGCCGCGGAAGCCGACGGCGTCGAATGCGCTGCGGGCCTCCGGCGTGAAGTAGGTGACGGCGTGGACGGGTTCGAAGCGGTCGAACAGTCGGCGCGCGGTTGCGGGTGCTCTGCTCACTTCCGAAGTAAATCAGCCCGCTCGAGTCGAGCCCGCCTCGCCTCAATCAGACGTTGACCTGACGCCGCTCACCGCTTCGTCGATGATCGCGCGCATGGCGCGTTCGGCGCCGGCTTCGTCGCGCATCCTGATGGCGCGTGCGACCTCGTCGTGCAACTCGATTGCTAGGGGATTCGGTGTCTCGGGCATCAGCCCGTGATGCGTCCGGCCCGTCAGCACCTCGGCGACGACACCGTTGAGCGCCCGGAACATCTCGTTGCCGCTGGCTTCGAGCAGAGTCTGGTGAAAGATCTTGTCGGCCAGCAGATAAGCCTCCAGATCACCAGAGCGGCCGTGCATGACCATGTCGGACACGGCGGCCGCCATGATCCGACATTGGTGTGGATTGGCCCGCTGCGCGGCCAAAGCTGCTGCGGCAGGCTCGAATCCGCGGCGCAGCTCCGACAGTGACACCAACTGTGCGGCTCGGTCGTCCGATTCGAGCCTCCATCGAATGACCCTGGGGTCGAACACGTTCCACTTCTCGGGCGGTTGGATCGTGATGCCGACGCGGCGACGGGATGCGACCATCCCCATCGACTCGAGCACCCGGATCACTTCGCGGGCGACGCTGCGGGACACTCCGTGCGTGGTGCCGACTCCGTCGAGGGTGATCACCTGGCCGGACTTCAGCCCGCCGGAGACGATGCCTGCGCCGAGCGCCGTCAGCACGTTGTCGTGCAGAGCGCTGACGTTTGGTGACGACATCACGGATACATCTTGTCATACGGTTCGCTGTGGTTCTTAAAACCATATCTTTCAGAAATCTTCTTGTAATGATCAGATGATTGGGCAATACTGTGTGACGTCAAGCACAAGTAGGTAGGAATTCGGAGGTGCACACATGGCGTCACCGATCGTCGTGATGGGGGTGTCCGGGTCGGGCAAGTCCACGGTGGGAGCAGCACTGGCGCAGCGCCTGCGGGTGCCGTTCGCCGACGCGGACGACTTCCATCCCGCGGCCAACATCGCCAAGATGAGCGCCGGCGAGGCCTTGAACGACGACGATCGCCGCCCGTGGCTGGAGACCATCGGCGGGTGGCTGGCGGGGCACGTCGACGGCGGCGTCATGAGCTGTTCGGCGCTCAAGCACGCGTACCGCGATCAGCTGCGCGACCATTGTCCAACCGTCGAGTTCCTCCACCTGGCAGGCACCCCCGAGGTCATCGGCAGGCGGCAGGCCAGCAGGCCAGGACACTTCATGCCCGCCTCCCTGCTCGCATCGCAGTTCGAGACCCTAGAGCCGCTCGCAGCTGGTGAACGTGGCGTCGTCATCGACGTCGACCAAGACATCGATTCCATTGTGGCCGAATATGTTTCGCTAACCCGACAGGAGCAGCCGTGACTTCCAACATGACCGCCGGAATGACCATCCTGGCGGATGCCCCAAAGCTCGTCGAGCCGGTGGCGTCGATACCCCATCTCGTGCTTGCCTTCGCGGCGGGCATCGCGGTGATCGTGGTGCTGATCACCGTCGTCAAGCTGCACCCGTTCGTCGGCCTCATCTTCGGCGCGCTGACCGTCGGTATCGTTGCGGGACAAAGCGTTACAAAGGTGCTCAAGTCGTTCTCCACCGGCTTCGGCGACACCGCCGCAAGCGTGGGCATACTGATCGCGCTTGGCGCGATGTTCGCCAAGCTACTTGCGGACTCTGGGGGCGCCGACGAGATCGTCGACACCATCGTCGGTCACGCGTCGCCGCGGATGCTGCCATGGGCAATGGCCCTCGTCGGTGCCATCATCGGCCTGCCGATGTTCTTCGAGATCGGGCTGGTGCTGTTGATTCCCGTGATCTACCTCGTTTCCCGCCGGTCGGGCTTGTCGCTCATCACCGTCGGAATCCCGGCGCTCGCAGGGCTTTCCGCGATGCACGGCTTCGTCCCGCCGCACCCGGGTCCGCTGACCGCCATCGGCTATCTTCATGCCGACCTCGGTGTCACGCTGGCGCTCGGCGTCGTGGTTGCGATCCCGACGATCATCCTCGCCGGCCCGCTGTTCGGGAAGCTGGCAGGCAAGTGGGTCGTCGTCGACGCACCTGACACCTTCGATGCCGATGAGGTCCCCGACGGCGAAGAACGCAAGCGGCCGTCCTTCGGCATCACCCTCTTCTCCGTCTTGCTACCCGTCGTGCTGATGCTGGGCAAGGCGCTGGTCGACATCTTCATCTCCGACGAAGGGCAACTGGTCCGGCAGATCTTCGACACGCTCGGCACACCGCTGATCGCTCTGCTGATCGCCGTCGTCGTCGGAATGTTCACGCTCGGGCGCGGCGCAGGCATGAACCGCGACGAGCTCACCAAGTGCATCGAGAGCGGCCTGCCTCCCGTCGCGGGCATCATCCTCATCGTGGCCGCGGGCGGCGGGTTCAAGCAGGTACTGATTGACACCGGGATCGGCACGGCGCTCGCCGAATGGGCCGAGACCTCGCACATTTCGGTGATCGTGCTCGCCTGGGTGCTGGCGGTGCTGATCCGGCTCGCCACGGGTTCGGCGACGGTGGCCACCATCACCGCGTCGTCGCTGGTCGTTGGTCTCGTCGAGGGCATGAGCACAGGGCAGGTCTCGCTGGTGGTACTCGCCGTCGGCGCGGGCTCGCTGTTCTTCTCGCACGTCAACGACGCCGGCTTCTGGTTGGTCAACCAGTACTTCCGGCTCAGCGTCAGTCAGACCATCAAGACCTGGTCGCTCATGGAGACGGTGTTGTCGGTCAGCGGGCTTGGAGTGGTGATGCTGCTCGACCTCGTGGTTTGACCGGGGTCAGGCCCTGACGACCTCGGTCCCGCCTGCGAGTTCGTCGTGCTTGCCCTGCTTGGTCGGACTGCCGCTGATGGTCACCGCGATGACGACGATTGCGATGAACGCCAGCAACCCGCCGAGGTAGGGGATGACGGGCAGCAGTGTCCACGCGTTGCGAATGGCCGACTGCTTGAGGTCCGGCTTCGGGGCCCCACCCGGTCCCCGCACCTCGAGGCCGAGCACTTTCTTGCCGAGGGTCCAGCCGACCCCGACCTCGAAGGCCACGAAGTACACGAACATCAGAATCCCCGTGAACAGTCCCGTGACGAAAAGGTCGGCCAGCCCGTCTGACGAGAAGATGGCCAGGATGCCGACCGAGCCGATGATGGAGACGATGATGCCGTCGATGAGCCTGGCGAAGAACCGCCTCTGCAGGCCGCCTGGGTTCAGCCGAGCGGAGCCGTACTGCCCCGCGATGTCATATCCACCGGTAGTCATGCGTGTAAATCTACCGGCGCAGCGGCCGCTCAGCTGGTGCGTTGCCTGAGCTCCTTGCGAGCGCGCTTGACCTCTTTCTTGGCACGCTTCGTTTCCTTGCGCGTCGCGGCCGCTAGGTCGCCACCACGGTCCTGGGCGAGCTCGGCGAGACTCGAACTGCGTTCCCGCGCCGCGTCGGCGAATTCGTAGCCGCGCCGCTGCGCCAGTTCGGCGAGTTCTGGGCCACGGTCGCGGGCGATGTCGACGAGTTCGGCGCCACGCTTCTGGGCCCGCTCGGCGAGTTCCGGGCCACGATCGCGCGCGATGTCGACGAGTTCGGCGCCGCGTTCCCGCGCTACGTGCGCCAATTCCCGGCCGCGATCGGCGCCGACGTTCAAGCCATGCCCAACGCGATCGGCCAATTCACTGTCGATGAGCGCGTTTCCCGAGGAGCTCGGCAGAACCCCGGAGACGGCGTCGCCCGCCTTGCGTGCCGCGCGCCTGGCCCGCCAGCCGAGCGACGGCCTGCCCTCGGTGTCCACGGCCGCGATGATCAGTCCGCCCACCAAGCCGACGTCAGCCAAGAACGCACGCCGCTCGTCGGCCTTGCGCGAGGGATCGGTCTCCGCCCAGAAGGCGTGTGCACCGAGGCTTCCCGGGACCACGCTGAGCGCCAAGGCGGTCGACGAGAGGCGCGGCAGCTTGCCCGTGGTGAGCAGCAGGCCAGCCCCGATCTGCACCGCGGCGGTCACCCGTGCGACGGTTTCCGCATTCGTGGGGACGTTCCCACCAACGGGATCCGGCAGCTTGCTCAATCCCTCGAGCGTGGAGCGGGCCGCGTCGGCCGCCGGTTTCGGACTGCGCAACGCCTCCACTCCGCGGCTGATGAAGGTGGCGGCGAGCATGGGACGCGCAATTCGTCGGATCAACATGGCCGGGGAATTCCCCGGTGAGACCGGTTGCAAACCCGTCAACGCGGGGCATACCGCAGCAGGCTGATGCCCGAGTCGAACGACACCGCCGGTTCGACCAACCGCAGCCGCGGTATCTTAACGCCATCGGGAAAGAGCCTTCGGCCGCGACCCTGGGTCGCGGGGTAGACGAATAGCCGGTACTCGTCGACGAGTCCTGCGGCGATGACGGTGTGTGCCAGGCTGATGCTCCCGGTCAGCACGATGTCCCTTCCGGATTGGCGCTTCAGCGCGTCGACCTGCTGGATCGGGTCGGTGGCGATGACCGTGGAGTGCTGCCACGCCGGGTCGCCCATCGTCGACGAGACCACGTACTTGGCGACGTGGTTGAGGTAGTCCGTGGTGCCCGTCGTGTCGGCGGACTGCTGGGGCCAGTAGCTGCGGAAGTCCTCGAACGTTCGCCGTCCGAGGAGCAGCGCGTCGGCCTGCGCGTCCTGCCGGTGCGATTCCGCGAGCAGGTCGTCATCCTGAAGTCGCGGGTCGAACCAGTCGTCGAGCATTTCGATCGACCCGTCGAGGGTGACGTTCTGCGTGATCACGAGCTTTCGCATGTAGGGGTAGACCTCGCGGGGCCGCGGCAGTCATCGCTCAGCCCGATTGGCGCCCAGCCAGAAGCAGTCGGGAAAGCTGGGTCGTCGTCTCCACGCCGTCGTCGTAGCCGCCCGCGTTCCCGAGCGAGTTCATCACCGCCAGGGTGTACCGCTGGCCGGGGCCTGCGAAGCCGACGGAGTTGATGACCCAGCCGCCCTGTTCCTGCGACCAGCCGTCCTTGTTCCCGGGTGTCATCGGGGCTCCGGCGCCCCAGACGCCCCACTGCTGGTCGGCGGCGACCTGCTGGAGTTGGCCAACGACATCGGCCCGGTCCGACGGGTCGAACGTCGTCAGCACGTAGTTGATGAGCCGGTCGAGGTCGTTGGCGGTGGACTTTTGAAAGCCCCAGTAGGGGTAGATGTCAGTGAATCCGCGCTGCGGCTGGAGGTCGGTCATGCCGTAGCGGGGGAAGGCGGTATTGAACGTCTGATGGTCGGCGCCGCCGTACCGCGACCACAACGTGTCGGCGGCATCGTCGTCGGACGAGTGCAACATCGCCGCGATCAACCTGCGGTCGTCCGCGCTGAGCGAGAGCGTCCCCGCGCGCTGGCGGGTGAGCAGATCGACGACCATCGCCAACTTGATCGTCGACGCCGTCCAGATCAAGTCGCCGGCGTGCGAATTGCGGTACACGGCACCGGTGTCGCGGTCGCGCAGCACGTATCCGACGGCCCCGGGACGACCAGCCAGGTACGTGTCGGCCGAGGAAATCCGGGCCTGCAGGTCGCAGTCGAATGAGCCTGGGCTGGCTGCGCAGTCCGCGTGGGACAGGCCCGGATTCATCAACGCGGCACACGATGCGATCAGCAGCACGGCGACGAGGAGCGATCTCATCTCAGCAGCCTCGCATTAGGCTGGACGTTCTCACACCCGAGGAGGTCGGCGTGACTTTCGTCGCGGGCATCGATTCGTCTACCCAGTCCTGCAAGGTCATCGTCTGCGACGCCGAAACTGGCGAAATCGCTCGGTCGGGCTCGGCGCCGCATCCCGGCGGCACCGAGGTCGACCCGTTGCAGTGGTGGACCGCACTCGAGGCCGCGAGTGCTGCGGCCGGAGGGCTCGAAGACGTCGCTGCGATTTCGGTCGGGGCGCAACAACACGGCATGATCTGTGTCGACTCGGGGGGCGGCGTCGTCCGGAAGGCCCTGCTGTGGAACGACACTCGATCCGCTACAGCTGCTGAGGCGCTGACCGAAGAGCTTGGCGGCGCTGGCGCGTGGGCCGAGCGGATCGGGGTCGTACCCGTCGCGTCGATCACCGCGACCAAGCTTCGCTGGCTGGCTGACGAAGAGCCGACGAATGCCGATGCGACCGCCGCGGTGTGTCTTCCGCACGACTGGCTGACCTGGCGACTGTCGGGCTCCTCCGACGTCGCGACGCTGTGCACCGATCGCAGCGACGCCAGTGGTACCGGGTACTTCGCGTCGGCGGGTGGTGGATATCAACTGGACCTGCTCGAGCTCGCCATGCGGGGCAGGCGTCCCCAGCTTCCGCGCGTGCTCGGCCCAGCCGAGTCCGCGGGTCAGGCCGCGAACGGGGCGACGCTCGGCCCTGGGGCGGGCGACAATGCGGCCGCGGCGTTGGGCATCGGCGCCGGCCCGGGGGACTACGTCGTGTCACTGGGCACTTCGGGTGTGGTCAGCGCCGTCGGAGACGTCGCGCCTCGTGACGCGTCGGGGCTGGTCGCCGGTTTCGCCGACGCGACCGGACGGCAGTTGCCCCTGGTGTGCACGCTCAACGGCGCCCCCGTGCTGGCCGCGGTCGCTTCGATGCTCGGCATCGACTTCGACGAGTTCGACCGGCTCGCCCTGTCAGCGGTCGTCGGCGCCGGGGGGCTGACGCTGGTGCCGTACTTCGAAGGAGAGCGGTCGCCCAACCTGCCCGATGCCGCTGGCGCGCTGCACGGCGTGACGACGCGAAACCTCCAGCCTGCCAACGTGGCGCGGGCGGCGGTCGAGGGTCTGCTCAGCTCGATGGCGTACTGCATGGAGCGGATCGCCGAACAAGGCGTGGACGTCTCGCGCGTCATCCTCGTCGGTGGCGGTGCGCGGTCGGAAGCGGTGCGACGCATTGCGCCCGCGATCCTCGGCGTGCCTGTACAGGTGCCGACGCCCGCCGAGTACGTCGCGCTCGGCGCGGCCCGCCAGGCGGCCTGGACGCTGGCGGGTGGCGAAGCGCCCCCCGCGTGGACGTTCGGGGTGACGGCTTCCTACTCCGCCGACCCGACCCCCGAGGTGTTCGACCGGTACCGGATGGTGCAAGCGCTGACGCTTGGGCAGTAAACGCCGGGTTACGAGATGTGACGAAGTTCTGCCCTGAAACGTGACGTAGTTCATTGCCAAGTCGCCAATAGTTAGGGGACCCTTACCCCACTATTGCCCAACTTTCGACATTTTGGGGGCGCGCCGATGGCCAACCTCGACCTGGCGTATGACCTGACGCTCGACGAGGCGCGTCGGCGCACCGCGGTGCTTCAGGCGATTGGCGACGACTGGGATCCGGTCGCCGTGCTCGCCGAGGAGGAACTGGCGTACGACATGCTCTACGCCGACCTCGACGCGGGCCAACAGCGCGTGTACGACGAGCTCGTCGCGGCAGGGGTGCTGCCGGATCGGTCGGTGCACCGTGTTGCCGATTGACCCGACTGCCGACCGCGCCCGCCGCGCCTGGCTGCCATGCCCGAGTTGTCGCCACGGCCGAGCCTGCGCTGATTGCGCGACCACGCGCAACTGCGATGTGCATTGGCAGTATCTGTTGAGCAATCAGGGGATGGTCGTCCACCTGCAATGTCCGGACTGTGGGCACCTGTGGGCGACCGACACCCGCAGGCGCAACCAGCGGAACAGCGACGCCGCTTGACGCAGTGCCGGTTCAGTCTGCGGCCGCCGGCCGCGGCCAGGCGGGTCGCGGCATTTCAGGGCGAGTGGGCCGCAGCCGGTCCAACACCGCGCTCAGCGGCGGCCAGGTGGACCGGCCGACTCGCGTCACCGCATACGCGGTCAAGATCACTTCGGGGTCGGTCAACGGAACGACCTTGACGCCTGCGCCCGTGGGTCGTCCGATCGGCAAGAGCCCGACGCCGTATCCTGCAACGACGAGATCCTCGACGAGTTCCAGGCTGTCGATCTGATGCGCGATGCGCGGGGTGAAGCCCGCGAGCGCCGCCAAGGTCCGCACGGCATCCTCGTCAGCGGTGTTGCGCGAGTTGACGATCCACCTGCGGTCGGCGAACGCCGCGACGTCGGCCGGACCGTCGGGTGCGGCGCTGCCGACTCCGAGCCCCCACGGGATCGACCACAGCGCAACGCTTTCGAGCGCAGGGCCCGGCGACGCGGGAGCCAGGTTGTAGTCGTAGGTCAGGGCCAGGTCGAGGTCGTCGTCGGCAAGTAGTGCAAAAGCCTCGATCGGTTCGTACTCGCTGATGAGCACGTCGACGGCGGGATGGCGCTCGGCCAGTTCGGCCAGGATCGGCAGCAGCGACACCCGGATGCCCGTCGCGAAGCCGCCGATGCGGAGCGTGCCCGCGGGCTCGGCGTCCGGGTCCAGGTCGAGGCGGGCTGCGTCGACGGCGGCGAGAATCGTCACCGCGTGATCGGCCAGTCGTCGGCCCGCTGGGGTCAGCCGCACCCGCCGCCCCTCGGGTTCGATCAGCTGCGTGCCCGTGTCCTTGGCCAGGGTCGCGATCTGCTGAGACACCGTCGACGTGGTGAGGTGAAATGACTCGGCGACGGCCCGCATCGAGCCCAGCCGGGATAGCGCCAGGAGCAACTGCAGTCGGCGGGTGTCCACGGTGTCATTGTCCGTGATTGGTGAATGCTTCGACGGTGATCAATCGAGGATGTGCGACGATGCCGGGATGACTGCGCGTCCGGCACATTTCATCCGAACGGCACCCGATACCTACCTCCCGACACCGAACGCGCGAAGCCGTTGGGGTGACGATCACCTCAACGGCCCTGCCGTGGTCGGGCTTGCCGCGCGCACCCTCGAAGATCAGTTCGGACTCGACGAGTTCATGCCTGCGCGGCTCACGGTCGACCTGTTCAAGGCGGCCCGCGGCGTACCGACGACTACCGTTGCGCGACTGGTGCGCGACGGCCGACGGGTGCGCAACTCCGAGTGCGACATCGTCCAGGAAGGTGTCCCGGTAGCCCGCGCCACCCTGGTCCAGTACCGGCGGTCGTCTGCTCCGCCAGGCGAAGAGTGGTCGACGACAACGGATTTCACGCCTCCCTCCGACGTCGACGATTCGAGTTACCTCCGTGTGGGTAGCGACGAGGGCGGCTGGAGCCCCAAGATCTCCGATCACATGAACACCTCGCGGAAGCGCTTTCTCAATCGCGCCATCGACGTGATCGAGGGTGCGGCCAACACGTCGTTCATCAGTGCGGTGTACGCGGCAGAGGGCACCAGCCTGGTGACCAACCTGGGCACCGCAGGCATCGGCTACATCAACGGCGACCTGACAGTCGCGCTGGCGCGGCTGCCGGTCGACGACTGGATATTCGTGCAAGGCGACTCGCACTGGGTTGCCGACGGTGTCAGCGTCGGCTCGGCGACGCTGTTCGACCGGACGGGCCCCTTCGGGACCGGCATGGTCACCGCGATCAGCAATCCTGCGGCGCAGATCGACTTCGCCGACGAAGGCCTTCAGTCGAGCCCGCTCTGACCTTCGATCTGAAGGGCCGGCAGGCCGTAGGGTGGCGCCGTGGAGCTATTGCTCGGCATTGA
>JAOPVI010000372.1 GCA_025966225.1 Mycobacterium sp.
CCGCATCGTCGCCCGGCAGGCACCCCACCCGCCGCACGTTGATGAACGAATAGCGGTGCTCCGCGCAGGGACCCAGCTCGTTGAGCGCCGCCGAATGTGCCGCGGTGCTGTAGCCCTTGTGCACGGCGAAGCCGTAGCCGGGGTGATCGTCCTCCATCGCCACCATGAGGCGATCCCGGCTGACCTTGGCCAGCACGCTGGCAGCGGCGATACAGGCCGCCGCTGCGTCGCCACCGATCACCGGTAACGACGATACCGCCAGCCCCGGCACCCGGAACCCGTCGCTGAGCACATAGCCGGGCCGAACGGACAGTCCCGCCACCGCCCGCCGCATCCCTTCGATGTTGGCCACGTGCACACCACGGCGGTCGACTTCGGTCGATGGGATGAACACCACGTGGTAGGCCATGGCATACCGACGGATCAGCGGGAACAGCCTCTCCCGCGCCTTCTCGGTGAGCTTCTTCGAATCGTCAAGCGCAGCGAGGCTGTCCAGCCGACCAGGCCCCAGCACGCACGCCGCGACCACCAGCGGCCCGGCGCAAGCGCCTCGCCCGACCTCGTCCACGCCGGCCACCGGCCCGAGCCCGCTGCGGTACAGCGCCGACTCCAGGGTGCGCAGGCCCGACGATTTGCGGATCACCGTCCGCGGCGGCCAGGTAGTGGCCATGCCTACTGATTCTGCTGCGGATTCACCGAACGCACACCACCCCATCGCGAGGGTGGCCACACGATGAACCTCGCCTTGCCGATGACGTTGCCGACCGGCACCGTGCCGGCCATCGGGTCGCCGGTGCACAGCAGTCCATTCATCGCGTCGCCGGGAGTGCTGGTGCAGTGGGCCCGGGAGTCCGCCGAGTGAGTACGGTTGTCCCCCATCACCCACAACCGCCCCTGCGGGACGTGGACTGGCCCGAATTCGGGTCCCAGGCACGGGTAGACGGCCGGGTCGGCGTTGAGCGTGGCGGGATTCAGATACGGCTCGTTCAATCGCTTGCCGTCGACCGTCAGCCCGGTGTTGTTGCGGCACTGCACAATTTGACCGCCCACCGCGACGACGCGCTTGACCAAGTCATTCTCATCGGGCGGTACGAAGCCGATGAATGACAACGAGTTTTGCAGCCCACGGATCACTGCGTTGTGCGAGCGAATCGACTTGTAGCCGACATTCCACGGCGGCGGGCCCTTGAACACGATGACATCGCCGGGATGCGGCGAACCGAATTGGAACGTGACTTTGTCGACCATGATCCGGTCCCCGACGCAGCCCGAGCAGCCGTGCAGCGTGGGTTCCATCGATTCCGACGGAATCAGGTACGGGCGCGCCACGAACGTCAACATGACGTAGTAGAGCACCAGCGCGATCACCGCGAGGACGACGGTTTCGCGCACTGCCGCGCGCTTGGTGCCGACGCGCTCGTCGGCATCAGCCGAACCCGGCTCCGGGGTGGACGGCGGCTTGGTCGTGACTTCTGGATCGGCCGTACCGGAATCGGGTTGACCCTCGGGCGAGTCGGTCGTTTCAGTCACGGCATCAGCGTAGTCAGCGGTGCCGCGCTGTCCGGCACGGCCGCCGCAGAATCGCCGAAGGGGCGCTGAAAATCAGCGCTTCTCCTTGATCTTGGCTTTCTTGCCGCGCAGCTCGCGCAGGTAGTAGAGCTTGGCGCGACGGACGTCACCGCGAGTCACGACGTCGATGTGGTCGATGTTGGGCGAATGCACCGGGAAGGTGCGCTCGACGCCGACGCCGTAGCTCTCCTTGCGGACGGTGAAGGTCTCCCGGACGCCGCCGCCCTGACGGCGCAACACGACGCCCTTGAAGACCTGAATGCGCTCCTTGGCGCCCTCGATGACCTTGACGTGCACATTGATGGTGTCGCCCGGGCCAAAGACTGGGATGTCGTCGCGCAGCGACGTCTGATCGACGAAGTCCAGCGTATTCATCGGTGACACTTCCTTGTAGTTCGCGGGCTGCGGGCGGTGGGTCGTGTGCGACGCGTCGCCGAGCCGATGTCTTCGTACCTTGCTGTATCTCGCATCAGATGGGGGCGGGAGCCCCCGGCGTGCGCAGACAACTGGTCAATTGTGCCAGACCAGGCCCCACCGGCGAAATCGCGTCGTTGGATGCGACGCCGACCGAGCGCTCCCCTGCCATTGTCGCCCATGTGAAATCACACTGAACGTCATGTGCAACACCTGGTGTGCCCAAGGACGCGCCGCGGCACTTCACAAGTTAGGGTGAGCCAACGGGGTTGTGAGCGATCCATATAAGCGACTCATCGACGCCTGGCACATCGTTCACGACGCCTATGAGGAGGGCCATGTCCGGCCGGCCGTCAAAGCTGTTGATGGTCAGTGTCACGGTGATCGGAGCGGCGATCATCGGTGCGGGTTGTGAGGCCAAGGTGTACGGCACACCACCCGTCTCATCCGGAGCACCCCAGATGACGGTCGTCGCGCCCCTTGGCAGCTTGGCCCCGCTACCCGAGGCCCCACCGGACGAACCCGTCGCAGCCTTCGCCGACCTCCCGGCGCGCGAGCAGCAAGCCATCGCGGACGGCTCCAAGTCTGGTGCCGACATCACCGTTGCCGTCCTCGATCGCAACACCGGCCAACTCATCACCAACCACAACGGCAGCACCATCGCGATCGCCTCGGTGGTGAAGCTCTTCATCGCCGATGACCTGCTGCTGCAGGTGTCCAAGGGCCAGACCGAACTCTCCCCGGACGATCGCGCCAAGCTCGACGTCATGCTGCGTTCTTCGGACGACGGCGCCGCGGAACTCTTCTGGAACCGCAGCGGGGGCAGCGCGATCATCAACCGGGTGGTGGCACGCTACGGGCTTGGCTCGACGCGTCCGCCGAACAACGGGCGGTGGTTCAACACCATCAGCACGGTCACCGACCTGGTGCGCTACTACGACATGATGCTGGCTGGCACCGGCGGGTTGCCGCCCGAGCAGGCCAACATCATTCTGTCCAACCTCGCGGCGTCGACGCCGACGGCGCCCGACGGGATGGTTCCCGGTGGCGTGTACCCGCAGCGGTTCGGCATTCCGGAAGGTTTGTACGCCGAACCCGTTGCCGTCAAACAGGGTTGGATGTGCTGCATCGGCTCCGACTGGATGCATCTGTCCACCGGGGTCATCGGACCGGACCGCCGTTACGTCATGGCCATCAGCTCGATGCAACCCACCAGCGCAGACGATGCGCGCGCGACCATCACCCAGGCCGTCAAGACCATGTTCCCGGGTGGGCACATCTAGTCGAGTAGGTCGGGCCTGCGTTCGCGGGTTCGTTGCAATGCCTGATCCCTACGCCATGCGGCGACCTTCGCGTGATCGCCGGACAGCAGCACCGGCGGTACGTCCAGTTCCCGCCACGTCGACGGGCGCGTGTAGCTCGGCCCTTCGAGCAGTCCCATATTCTGCACCGAGTGCGAATCATCTTGATGTGAAACGGGATTGCCCAGCACGTCGGGCAACAGCCGCACCACCGCTTCGATCATGACGAGGGCGGCGGATTCGCCACCAGGCAACACGTAGTCACCGATCGACACCTCCGCGACCCGCATGCGACGGGCGGCGTCGTCGACGACCCTCTGGTCGATGCCTTCGTAGCGTCCGCACGCAAACACCAGGTGCGGCTCTGCACTCCAGCGCTGCGCGTCGGACTGTGTGAACAATCTGCCCGCGGGCGTCGGGACGACGAGAAGCGAATCAGCAGAACAAATCTCGTCGAGCGCCTCGCCCCACACCGGCGCCTTCATCACCATGCCAGGCCCACCGCCGTAAGGCGCATCGTCCACCGAGTGGTGCACGTCGTAGGTCCAACGGCGGAGGTCGTGCACGCTAAATTCGACGAGCTCCGCTTCGATCGCCCTGCCGGGCAATGACTGTCGCAGCGGTTCGAGGTATTCGGGAAAGATGGAGACGACATCAATGCGCACGGCTTCGCGTCCCTAGTCGAGTTCCAACAGACCGTCGGGAGGATCGATCTGCACGGCTCCATCGGTCAGCGAAACCGAGGTCACGATCGCACCGACGAAGGGCACCAGCAGTTCGGGACCATTCGCCCGTTTGACCGCAAGCAGTTCGCCACCAGGCGTGTGCAGGACTTCGGTGATGACACCGACGTCGTCGCCCCCGACGGTACGCACCGTCAGCCCCTCCAACTGATGGTCGTAGTACTCGTCGGGATCATCGGTGGGCGGCAGGTCGGCCACGTCGACCAGAAATAGCGTGCCGCGCAACGCGTTCGCGGTATCGCGGTCCGCGATGCCTGCGAACCGGATCAGCAGCCGACCGCCGTGCTCTCGCATCGCCTCGATGACGAAGGCCCGTTCGGCGCCGCCGCGACTTGGCCTGCCGCGCAACGTCTTGCCTACGGCGAAGCGCTCGGCCGGGTCGTCTGTGCGAACGTCAACGGCGACCTCACCGGTGACGCCGTGGGCCTTGGCCAACCGCCCAACGACGAGGTCCATTGTCTCTTCCCGGGTCGCTACGCTCGTGCCCGCCGAGCGGGTTATTGATCGGTGTCGACCACGTCGACCCGGATGCCACGCCCGCCAATGCCCGCAACCAACGTGCGCAGTGCGGTCGCGGTGCGACCACCACGGCCGATGACCTTTCCGAGGTCGTCGGGATGCACGTGGACCTCGACGGTCCGGCCACGGCGGCTGGTCACCATGTCGACGCGGACGTCATCGGGGTTGTCGACGATTCCACGAACCAGGTGCTCGACCGCGTCGACGACCGCGGAGCTCATTCGGCGGCGGGTGCGTCGGCGGCCGCGTCGGAGGATTCGGCGGCGGGCTCTTCGCCCTGCTCATCCTTCTTCGGAGCCTTCTTCGTCTTGAGCTTCGTCGCTGCGCCAGTGGGCGCCTCGTCGGCCGCGGCCAGCGCCGCATTGAACAGGTCCAGCTTGCTCGTCTTCGGCTCCTTGACCTTCAGCGTGCCCTCGGCACCCGGCAGGCCCTTGAACTTCTGCCAGTCACCGGTGATCTTCAGCAGCGCGAGGACGGGCTCGGTGGGCTGAGCGCCAACGCCCAGCCAGTACTGCGCGCGCTCCGAGTCGATCTCGATGAGACTCGGGTCTTCCTTCGGGTGGTAACGACCGATGACCTCGATGGACCGGCCATCGCGACGGTTGCGCGCGTCGGCGACGGCGACGCGGTACTGGGGGTTGCGGATCTTCCCGAGCCGGGTGAGTTTGATCTTGACAGCCATGTTGAAGACTTCTCCTATGCGTGCCACGCTGCAATTCAGCGATGCGGGCGGCTGCCCGATCCGGTTTTGCCTCGCGTGTGTGACCGCCGCGCAGCGCATCGAACGTGTCGCGCGGCAGACAGCCGACCATTGTGCCAGAACAAGGCAGTGCCGACGAAATCGGGACGAGCCCGCCATGGGCGCGAGGAGCATTGCGGCGGCGGGCGTCCGTTTTACAAAATTTGGTGAGACTGTCACGCTCTTGCCATGGACGACGTGGACAGCGCGAACACGGGAACGGTTCTGGTCACCGGTGGCTTCGGTCAAGTGGGCAGACGCTGCACCGAGATTCTGCTCGGCCGAGCACGCACGGTTGTCGCGTTGGACCTGCGGAGCGACAACACCGTCGCCGAAGCCCAGAGACTCAACGAGCTCGGGCTCCCCGGTGTGCTGGTGCCGTCATTCACCGACCTGCTCGACGCCGCCGCCATACGTGCGCTGGTAACCGAGCATCAACCCGTCGCCATCGTGCACCTCGCGGGAATACTGGCGCCGGCGTCGTACCGCGACCCAAAGCTGGCCAGGAAGGTCAACGTCGAGGGCACCCGCGAGCTCGTCGAGGCGGCCACGACGCTTCCCGAGCCGCCGCTGTTCGTCGAGGCCTCCAGCGCCTCGGTGTTTGGATCGCGCAACCCGCACCGCCACCCCGAACGCATCACGGCCGACACTCCCGTCAACCCCATCGACCAGTACGGCGAGGACAAGGTGCTGGCCGAGTCGCTCATTCGCGAGAGCGGGCTGCCCTACGCCATGTTGAGGTTGGGGGGCGTCATCTCACCGGATGCCGCCTCGACGATGAGTGCCGACCATCTGGTGCTGACGCGGGCAACCCCGGGCGACAACCGGATGCACACCGTGGACGCCCGCGACGTCGCACTCGCGTTCGCGAACGCCGTCGACCGCGGCGACACGATCAGCGGCAAGGTGCTACTCATCGCGGGCAATGACACGCACATGCACACCCAGCGCGACCTCGAGGACGACATGATGGAGGCCATCGGCATCGGCCGGCTGGGCCCGTCGGCAAGCCTTCCGGGCGACCCAGAAGACGACCGGGGCTGGGCCTTCACCGGGTTCTTCGACACCACCGAATCCCAAGCGCTCCTGGACTTTCAACGACACGACTGGTCCGACACCACGGCCTGGATCGCCGAGTCACAAGGGCGCCGGGTCCCCGTGCTGCGCGTGCTGGGTCCGCTGATCCGCCCGCTGATGCGGCTGATCCTCGCGGTGCAGCGCAAAGTGGAGCGCCGCGGACGCTATGCCGACCCGTGGACGCTCATCGAAACGAAGTACGGCGCAGACGTGCTCGCGTCGGCCACTGCCTGACCCCGCTCAGCGGACCTCGTCCTCAAACAACCTCGTCCTCACACAACCTTGTCGAAGCACTTCGTCTCGACGCGGCGAGTCATCCGCCAGCCGGCGTCGGTGCGGACGAACTCGTCGTCGTACCAGAGCCCGCAGAACAGGATCTGCTTCTGTTCCGCGTCGAGCACCATGGGGTTGAAGCAGAGGATCCGTGACGACGCGGTGTCACCCGCGATCTTGACGTCGAAGTTGCCGATCAGGTGCGAGTACGCCGGGAAGTTCGGCAGCACCTCCGACAGCCACTTCTTCACGTCACCGAACGTGCCGTCGATCCCGCCCATCGCGCGGTAGTCGACGTAGGCGTCAGGGGTGAATACCAAGTCGAGGTCGTCGAACCGACGCTTGTCGATGGCGGAGGAGTAGTCCACCAGAAGCTGTTGAATCTCGAGGCGGTCGGAGATCTCTTGCAGGCTCAGCATTTCTCGATTCAACACCCGCGCACGCGAGGTCAGGTCATTGGGCCTTCCGCAGGCGGCCAGTGCTCCCCAGGCGCCACGTCTCCTGGCTCGGTGAAGTCACCGCGCGACAGCGGCACCCACTGCTCGGTGGGCGCAGGTTGCTCGGACGACGGGAAGTCACGCAGTTTGCCGGAGGGTTTGGCATCCCACGTCGCGAACGTCAACGGGGTACGCAGCCATCCTTCCAACAGCAGATAGCACGCCTCGAGGGAGTCCAGGTGGCTCCGCTCCCAGCCGTGGCTGCCGTCGAGCCCGAAGGCGACGAGCGCGGCCCGCGTGTTGGCCCCGGCTTCGATCGCGGCGGCCGCGTCGGAGCGGTAGAACCGAAAGATGTCGCGGGCGTGCGCGATGCCCTGCTCCCTGGCGAGCCGCAACAGCTTTCGGGTGAGGTGGTAGTCGAACGGGCCGTGCATGTCGGCCATCGGGATGGTGACGCCGTGCTCGAGGGAGTGCTGGCCTGGTGCGCATACCGCGTTGTCGACCGAGACCAGCTCGGCGACATCGGGCGAAAGCCCGCTGCTGGCGCCGTGGCCGACCTCCTCGGTGATGGTGACCATGATCGTCGTGCGGTGGGGCAGCACGACCTCGCGCTCCATGACGTTCTTCGCCAGCGCGAGGGCCACGGCGACGCCTGCCTTGCCGTCGAGGTGCCGCGAGACGATGAACCCGTCCTCCGTGAGTTCCGGGCTGGTGATGAATGCGACGAAGTCACCGATGTTCATTCCGAGGGCGACGAGGTCCGCGCGGTTGGATACGTTGCGGTCGACCCGAACCTCGACGTGCTCCCAATCCGTCGGTTGGGTGTCGATGTCCTTACCGAACGCGTGCCCGGAAGCCTTGAGCGGCATGACGGTTCCGGTGATGAACTCATCGCTGTCGTCGGTGAAGATCCGAACCCGCGATCCGGCTGCGAACCGCGCCGAGAAGGTGCCAACTGGCACCAGCTCGAGCCGCCCGTTGTCCTTGAGCTCCCGCACCATGCATCCGATGGTGTCGGCGTGGACGACGATCGCCCGGTCGGTCGTGGCCGATGCTCCCGGCAACTGTGCGGTGAGCGCACCGCGACGGGTCAGCGTGAAGGGGACGCCGACATCATCGAAGATGCCGCCGATCAACTGCATCACCGCATCGGTGCGACCTGACGGGCTCGGGGTTTGTAGTAACGCGAGCAGCGTGTCGACCATCCAGCTGCGATCGGTCACGGGCATCCGCGTGGCTGTGGATGTCGCGAGGTCGGACATGGTTCCTCTCGGTTCGGCGGTACTCCGGCTCAGCTCGGCTTGACGGGATCTGGTTGCCAGGCCCACGGCGTCGCGGCGGTCCGTGGGAACAGCAGGTCGACGAACGCCTGTGCGGTGGGCCGTGGCTCGTGGTTGGCAAGTCCGGGGCGCTCGTTGGCTTCGATGAAAACGTACTCCTCCCCCTCCACTGACGGCACGATGAGGTCGATCCCCGTCACCGGGATGCCGATCGCATCCGCAGCGTCGATGGCCACCTTCGCCAGTCGCGGGTTCAGGTCGTCGGTGACGTCGCGGATGGTTCCTCCGGTGTGCAGGTTGGCCGTACGCCGCACGATCAGATGTTCGTTGAGCGGTAGCACGTCGTCCAGGTCCCAGCCGCCATCCCGCACGGTGTCTGCGGTGACGTCGTCGACCGGAATGATCGATTCCCCGTGGGTGGCCGCGGCACGGCGCCTGCTCTGCGCCTCGACGAGGTGGCGGACGGTGTGGTTGCCGCTGCCGACGACCTCGGGCGGGCATCGCAGCGCAGCGGCGATCACCTTTCCGTTGATGACGACGATGCGCAGATCCTTCCCCTCGCAACGCTGTTCGAGCAGGACGTCGGGGCTGTGCTCGGCAGCGAACTTGATGGCGCGGTCAAGGTCCTCGCCTCGGGTCACCCCGACGGTTATGCCTGCGCCCTGCTCGCCGCGGGCCGGCTTGACCACCAAAGACCCGACCTGCCTGAGGAATTCGTGATCGTCGTCGGTGAAGGTCGCCGTGCGCCCCTCCGGCACGCGGATGCCTGCCTCGGCGACGACCCTGCGGGCGACCCGCTTGTCGTCGCAGCGGCTCATGGCGACGGCGTTGGTGAGTTCGGACAGTGACTCCCTGGTGACCACGCTGGTGCCACCGTGGGTGAGCTTGAGGTAGCCGCCCTTGGCGTCGAGCACCTGGACGGCGATTCCACGCAGGATGGCCTCGTCGGCGATGATGCGCGCGTACGGATTGAGTTGGGAGAGTTCTTCCTCCGATTTCGCAGGGGCAAAGAGCTTTTCGTTGATGGCGTTCTTGCGCTTGATCCCGAGGACGGGCACACGGACGAATCCCATCCGCTCGTAAAGGGCGATGGCCCCCTCATTGTCATGAAGTACCGAGAGATCCATCTGGGCGCGCCCTCGCCTGATGAACTCCTCGATGAGCGACCGCACCAGCAGCCCACCCACCCCGGGGCGCGACAACGTGGGATCGACGGCCAGGCACCACAGGCTCGACCCGTGCTCTTCGTCGCCGAAGAGTTGGGCGTGGTCGATGCCGGTGACGGTGCCCACCACCGCCCCGGTCTGGTCGTCGGTGACGACGAGGTACACCATGTGCGACTGAGCCTGGCTGTTGTCCCACATGAGGTCGATGTCGGCGGGCACCATGCGGCACTGCAGGTAGAGCTGGTTGATCGCCGCGCAATCCCTGATGGCATTCACCGGGCGCACCGAGAGTCCAGGGACCGGCGCAGGCTCGTACTCGAGCGGCTGCGTCAGGTCGACGCGGTAGGTGAAGCTCGGGTCGATGAAGAACTCCTCCGGGTGGAGCGCGACGAAAACGTGCGGCGCGTCCAGGTACATGCCGATGTCGCGCCTGCCGCTGGCCTCGGCGCGCAGGGCGGTGCCGAAATGATCGGGATCGGCGAATGTCTGGCCGAACACCAGTCGTCCCCAGCCGAGGTCCTGGATGACTCCAGTCCTGGCCTCGTATTTGGCATCCGGCGTCATCACGGAGCGATTCCATCGACGTGACGCGCTAGCCACAGTTCGAGTAACCCCAGCTGCCACAACGGGTTTCCACGCAACGGGGTGAGGTTGCCGTTGGGGTCGGAGAGCAGCCCGTCGACCGCCTCGGGCGAGAACAACCCGCGGGTACGGGCCCCGTCACTGTGCAGGGCGTCGCGCACCAGCTCGAGGTAAGGCCCCGCAAGGTGTTTGAGCGCAGGCACCGGGAAGTAGCCCTTGGGCCGGTCGATCACCTCGTGAGGAATGACCCTGCGGGCGGCCTCCTTGAGCACGCCCTTCCCGTCCTGCGCAGTCTTGAGCTCGGGCGGGCAGGTGGCCGCGAGTTCGACGAGCTCGTGGTCGAGGAAGGGCACCCGGCCCTCCAGCCCCCACGCCATCGTCATGTTGTCGACGCGCTTCACCGGATCGTCGACCAGCATCACGGTGGTGTCGAGCCGCAATGCCCGATCGGTCGCCGTGGCCGCGCCGGGATGGGCGAAGTGCGCAAGCGCGAACTCCCCCGCCACGTCGTCGTCGAGCCGCCACGCGGGCTGCAGAAGCCGGTTGACCGAATCGTGGTCGCGGTCGAAGAACGCCTTCCGATATCGGGACAAGGCATCGCCGGCATCATCATCTTTGGCGTACGCCATCGGCGGGTACCAGTGGTAGCCGGCGAAGATCTCGTCGGCGCCCTGCCCCGACTGCACCACCTTGACGTGCTTGCTGACCTCTTCGGACAGCAGGTAGAAGGCCACGCAGTCGTGGCTCATCATCGGCTCGCTCATCGCCCCGATGGCGCCGCCGAGCGAAGGCAGCATGCGGGCCGTGTCGATGCGGATCTGATGGTGGTCGGTGCCGTAGTGACGGGCGATGACGTCGGAGTACTTGAACTCGTCGCCCTCCTCGCCTCCGGCGGCCTCGAAACCGATCGAGAACGTCGCAAGCCCGTGCTGGCCCGCCTCGGCGAGCAGCCCGACGATGAGGCTGGAATCGAGGCCGCCCGACAGCAGGCACCCGACGGGCACGTCGGCGACCAGCCGGCGTTCGACTGCGGTGCGCAGGGACGCGAGGATGGCCTCCTCCCATTCCTGCGCCGACCAGTCGGCTCGTTCTGCCGACCGCTCGAACGCAGGCTCCCAATAGGTTTCCTGAGTGCGCCTGCCGTCCGGCTCGATGCGCATGATCGTGCCCGGCGCGAGCTTGTGCACGCCGCGCAGGATGGTGCGCGGTGCGGGTACGACGGAGTGAAAGCTCAGATAGTGGTGCAGGGCCACCGGATCGACGTCGGTGTCCACGCCGCCCGCGGCTACCAGGGCGGGTAGTGACGAGGCGAACCGCAGCGCACCCGATCCGTCCGAGTCGGCGACGTCGCACCAATACAGCGGTTTGACCCCCAGCCGGTCACGCGCGAGCACCACGCGTCCGGACTCCAATTCGGCGATGGCGAAGGCGAACATGCCCTTCAGGTGATCGACGACACGCTCACCCCACTCGCGGTAGCCCTTCAGGATGACCTCGGTGTCGCTGTGCGAGAAGAAGCGGTATCCCAGGCCGATCAACTGCTGGCGCAGTTCGGGGTAGTTGTAGATGCATCCGTTGAACGCGACGGTGAGCCCGAGCTCGGGGTCGTGCATGGGTTGATGACCGTGAGCGGACAGGTCGATGATGGCGAGCCGACGATGACCGAACGCCACCCGTTCACTGCTCCAGGACCCACTGCTGTCGGGTCCGCGCGGAACCATGCTGTCGGTCATCGCGGCTACTGCCGCGAGGTCGGCTGGACGCCCGCGCGCGATCTCCCCCGCGATGCCGCACATGCTTTTGGAGCTCCTTAAGTCGACGGGGTGCGTTGTGGGTGTATCCAGGGAGCACGCTGCTCAAACAAGATCAACCGGAGCGGCGCACCGCACAGGAGCGGCCGTGAAGTGAACCCGATAGGCTCGGCGGCGATGTTCAGAAGATCTTTGGGTGCTGCCGCGGTAGCTGTGGCGGCTCTGCTCACCGCCTCGATCACGATCGCCCTGCCGGTCGCACTGGCCGATGCCGACGTCCAGCCCGTCGGCTCGGTGCCGATTCCCGATGGCCCGGCTCCGACGTGGATCGTCGCCGACATGGACACCGGAGAGATCCTGGCAGGACGTGATCAGAACGCCCGGCACGCTCCTGCGAGCACCATCAAGACGCTGCTCGCGCTGGTCGCGATCGACGACCTCCCGCTCGACACCACCGTCGTCGCCGACGACGCCGACGCCAAGGTGGAGTGCAATTGCGCCGGGGTGAAGGTGGGCCGCACCTATACCGCGCGGGAACTCCTCGACGGCCTGCTCCTGGTGTCTGGCAACGATGCCGCCAACACCCTGGCCCACATGCTCGGCGGCAACGATGCCGCGGTGGCCAAGATGAACGCCAAGGCCGCCGCGCTCGGCGCCGTCGACACCCACGCCGGATCGCCATCTGGCCTCAACGGTCCCGGCATCGACGGATACAGCACCCCCCACGATCTCGCAGTGATATTCCGTGCGGCGCTTGCCAATCCGGTGTTCGCGCAGATCACCTCGTCGCCCGGGGCGCCGTTCCCCGGCGATGCCGGACCGGTGAACCTCGTCAATCAGGACGAAATGCTCGCCCGCTATCCGGGGATGCTCGGCGGCAAGACCGGCTTCACGGACGTCGCACGCAAGACGTTCGTGGGGGCTGCTCAACGCGACGGCCGCCGATTGGTGGTCGCGATGATGTACGGCCTGATCGTGGAGGGTGGCCCGACCTACTGGGATCAGGCGACCAGCTTGCTCGATTGGGGCTTCGCGCAGCGCTCGTCAACTGGTATCGGCACGCTGTAGCCGCCGAATTCCACACAGTGGTCGCGCGCTTGATACCCGACGGAGACCTGATCGCGCACTTGGCGAGTCCTGAGCTCCGTAGCGTCGACGTCCGTGCGGAGACTGCTCGCGACGACGGCGCTCGTCTTCAGTGCGGTGCTGACTGCGCCAATCGGATGGGCAGCGCCCGACGTCCAGCCTGCCGGAGCGGTGATCGCACCGCCCGACGGTCCGGCACAGGCCTGGCTGGTGGCCGACCTGGACACCGGCCAGGTGTTGGGCAGCCGCGACCCCAACGGCTCCCACGCCCCGGCGAGCACCATCAAGCCGCTGTTGGCGATGGTCGTGTTGGACCACCTCAACCCGAACTCCTTCGCGCGGGCCAACCAGAGTCACACGCAAGTGGAGTGTTCGTGCGTTGGATTGGTGCCGGGTCAGGCCTACACCACCACCCAACTGCTCGCGGCGCTGCTGATGGTGTCGGGGAACGACGCCGCCAACATGCTCGCCGACATGCTGGGTGGACAGCAGGTTGCGGTGGCTGCGATGAATGCCAAGGCGCAAGCACTCGGAGCGCGCAGCACCCACGCGTCCTCCCCATCTGGGCTTGACGGGCCCGGTTGGGAAACCACCACCACCCCTTACGATCTCGCGTTGATCTACCGTCAGGCCCTGAAGTATCCGCTGATCGTCCAGATCTTCGCGTCCCAGTCGGCATCGTTCCCCGGCAAGGACGGCAACCCCCGAAAGCTCGACGCTCAGAACGAGTTGCTCACGCGCTATCCTGGCGACTTCGCAGGCAAGACGGGGTATACCGACCTCGCGCGCAAAACGTATGTCACCGCCGCACAACGCAATGGCCGTCGCCTGCTGGTGGTGCTGATGTACGGCACCGGCGATCTCTACGGGCAGGCGACCGGGCTGTTCGATTGGGGCTTCAGCCAGTAGTGGATCAAGCCGGCCACTCCGCGAACGCGCGTACGGGAAACGTTCCGAACCCTTCCACCGCGGGCGGGGCCGCGGTGAACCTGGTCCCGCGCGGCGGAAGTGCGCCGAGGTTCGTGAGGTGCTCGACGACGTGCACGCCGGCACCGAGCAGCAGCGTGTGGGCGGGGCGCTCACCACCGGATTCCGTGTCGTCGATGTTGACCGAGTCGATTCCCACCAGCGCGGCGCCCGCGTCGATCAGGTACTGCGCGCCCGCGGCGGTGAGGAACGGCGCACCCATCCCGTAGGCCGGAACGCCGAAGTGGCGGTCCCAGCCGGTATGCAGCAGCACCGCGGCGCCGCGCACGTCACGGTCGGCGAGGGTTTCCGCGCCGATGCCGCGCCGCTGAGCGTCCCAGGTGTCGTCGAGGTGGAAGACCTCGGCCCGCAGCCCGACCAGCGTCGACAGCTCGAGCCGGGCCAGGTCCTTCCCGTCGGCATAGCGGTGGAACGGTGAGTCCAGGTAGGTCCCGGTGTTGCCAATCATCGTGATGACATCCATCGCGAATTCCGTTCCAGGAGCATACTTCTCGCGGGAATCGGCACGGGTGAGGTGCGGCGTGATGACCGGCGCGGGCAGGCCAGGGTAGGTGATCAGTCCGGCTCGGATGGGGTGGCTCAGATCGATGACCGCGGTCGGTCGCGGGGGCCCGGGGGTCGGATCGACGCCTCGACTGCCGCGGTGCGGTTCCTCCACGATGCGTAGCTCACGGAGTTCGACGGTGTCGACGAGGGCGAGCCCGAGGTGCGCCACCAACAGTCGTCCGATCGACGCCTCGTCGAGGTCGGCCGATGGCAGGTCGAGTCGAAACCCCCTGCCTGCCAGGTCACCCCCGTTGGCGAAGCGAATCTCGAAGTCGAAGTGGGCGCGATGGTCCGGCATGCCTGCGAGCGTACGGCCATGAAAGGGAGCTCCCCATGGACATCCGGCCCGAAGTAAGGTCACCCCAAATTGGCGTGGGGACCCGTCCCGCGCGTGTGACCAAGGGAGCGCTCAAGACTGGCCAACGCGACTCCTCGTTGATCGTCGCCTTCGGCACCGACATGGGCAACTCCGAAGATGCGGCCACGACCTTCGCCGAGGCCGTCGAAGCCGTCGGCATCGAAGCCAGGGCAAATCGAACTCAACCAGGTCGAACTCGCCGACCTGCAGTCTGCGACACACTTCATCGTGGTCTGCTCGACGTTTAGCTGATCAAGAACCATCGCTACGTGCGGGATGTGTACTGAGTCTCTTCAGCGGAACACCCTGCCACGCAGGATGATCAGGTCGGGATGGTTGACGACGTCGGCGCCCGCGCGGGGATCCTCGGCATAGCAGACCAGATCAGCCGAAGCGCCGTGTTCGAGCGCAGGTCGGCCGAGCCAAGCGCGCGCGTCCCAGCACGCCGCGCCAAGCGCCGCCGTCGGACTCAGGCCGACGGTCCTCAGCGCATCGACCTCGTCGGCGATGCGGCCGTGGGCGACCATGCTGCCCGCGTCGGTGCCCGCGTAGATCGGAACGCCCGCTTCGTGCGCAGCGCCCACTCGCGCGTGGCACGACGCGTACAGGTCGCGCATGTGCTTGGCGTACGTCGGGTATTTGGCTGCAGCATCGGCGATTCCGGGAAAGTTCTCGGTGTTGATCAGGGTGGGCACCAGCGCCGTGCCGTGCTCCACCATCGACGCGATCGTGTCGTCAGTCACGCCGGTGCCGTGCTCGATGCAGTCGATGCCTGCATCGATGAGGGCGGGCAGCGCCTCCTCGCCGAACACGTGCGCGGTGACCCTGGCGCCGTTGGCGTGTGCGGCCTCGATCGCGGCGCGCAGCACCTCGTCGGACCACAGCGGGGCGAGATCGCCGACACCGCGGTCGATCCAATCGCCGACGAGCTTGACCCAACCGTCGCCGAACCGGGCCTGTTCGGCGACGAGGTCGGGCAATTGCGACTCGTCCTCCAATTCGATCGCCAAACCCCTCGAGTAGCGGGCAGGCCGGGCCAGATGGCGTCCGGCCCGGATGATCTTGGGTAGGTCGTCGCGGTCGTCGAGGCTGCGCGTGTCGGCGGGCGACCCGGCATCGCGCAGCAGCAGCGCGCCGGCCTCGCGTTCGGCTTCGGCCTGGGAGATCGCTTCGTCGAGGTCGGTCGCGCCGTGCTCCCCCAGTCCGACATGGCAGTGCGCGTCGACCAACCCGGGCAAGACCCATCCGCCAGCCCCGTCAGCACCGAAGACGGTGTCGGCGTTGGCAATCCGCTCCGCGCTGAGCACCCCATTGGCGATCCACCACTCGACGGGCTCACCGTCGGGCAGTCCGCGGCCGCGGAGGTGCCACCTCATCTGCTACTTCTGGCCGGGGAACTTCAGCTTCGACAGGTCGATGTCGGCCAAGCCTGGCGGAAGCTCGTCGAGTCCCTTGGGCATTTTCGACAGGTCGGGGAACCCTGCGGGCATTCCACCGCCGACGCCGAGCGGGTTGTGCGCCTTGGGCGGCGTCGGGCCCCGACCCTTCTTGCCCTTCTGCTTGTTCTTGCCCTTCGCGGCCTTGCGGCTGACGCTCTTGCGGGCGAACGGCATTCCCATCTGACCGGCCATCGACGACATCATCTTGCGCGCCTCGAAGAACCGGTCGACGAGCTGGTTGACCTCGGCCACCGTGACACCCGACCCGTTGGCGATGCGCAGTCGCCGCGACGCATTGATGATCTTCGGCTCGATCCGCTCCTGGGGCGTCATGCCCCGGATGATGGCCTGCACCCGGTCGAGTTGACTGTCGTCGACCGCGGCCAGGGCGTCCTTCATCTGGCCCGCGCCAGGCAGCATGCCAAGCAGGTTGCCGATGGGCCCCATTTTGCGGATCATCAACATCTGCTCGAGGAAGTCCTCCAGAGTCAGCTCCCCGGAGCCGATCTTGGCGGCTGCCTCCTCGGCCTTCTGTGCATCGAAGACCTGTTCCGCCTGTTCGATGAGCGACAGCACGTCGCCCATGCCCAGGATGCGGCTGGCCATGCGATCCGGGTGGAAGACGTCGAAGTCCTCGAGCTTCTCGCCGCTCGACGCGAACATGATCGGCACGCCCGTGACCTCGCGGACGGACAGCGCCGCGCCGCCGCGGGCGTCGCCATCGAGCTTGGTCAGCACCACGCCGGTGAAGCCGACGCCCTCGCGGAACGCATCCGCAGTGGTGACGGCGTCCTGGCCGATCATGGCGTCCAGAACGAACAGCACCTCGTCGGGGTTGACGGCGTCGCGAATGGCCGCGGCCTGACCCATCAACTCCTCGTCGATGCCGAGCCGACCTGCGGTGTCGACGATCACCACGTCAAAGTGTTTGGCCTTGGCCTCGGCCAGGCCGGCAGCGGCGACCGAGACGGGGTCGCCGGCCTTCAGCTCCGCCGAACTGCTGCCCTGGTCGCTTCGCTCCTGCCCCCCGATGGCGGCACCACCGGGCGAAACCCCCGGATGCGGCGCGAACACCTGAACGCCTGCGCGCTCACCGACGATCTGCAGCTGGCTGACGGCACCGGGCCGCTGAAGATCGCAGGCCACCAGGAGCGGGGTATGGCCTTGTTCCCGTAACCATCTCGCGAGCTTGCCGGCCAGCGTCGTCTTACCGGAGCCCTGCAGACCGGCCAGCATGATGACCGTTGGCGGCGTCTTGGCGAACGCCAGTTGGCGAGTCTCCCCGCCCAGGATGCCGATGAGCTCGTCGTTGACGATCTTGACGACCTGCTGTGCCGGGTTCAGCGCGCCAGAGACCTCCGCGCCCTTGGCCCGTTCCTTGATGCGAGCGACGAACTCCCGCACCACTGGAAGCGAGACGTCGGCCTCGAGCAGGGCGAGCCGGATCTCGCGGGTGGTCGCGTCGATGTCGGCGTCGGTCAGCCGGCCCTTGCCGCGAAGCCCCGACAGGGCTCCGGTCAACCGGTCGGATAGGGATTCAAACACTCGACAAGCCTAGCGGTCCCTGCTCGTGCGGGAGGGCGTGCATGCTGGTCACCGACATCTATGGGTTGGGCGGCGGCGGATACGCAACGTACGGCGGGAAGGGCGCGGCCTGTGCTGGGGCGGGCTTGGCCGGCGACCTGGAGTCGAAGGCCCAGCAGATCAGGCAGCCGACCACGAATGCGCCCACCCAGAGCAGCCAGCCGACGTACCAGCTGAGGAGCCAGCCGCCGAAGAAGGAGTTGGCCCACTGCAGCTGATACATGATCGAAATGAGCGCCGCGATGATGAAGGTGGGAATGAGCCCGAAGTACCACGTGGGGCGTCGGCGGCGCGCAACTCCCCACGATGCGACGAAGACCACCAGCGCGAGTCCGCCCCCGGCGCTGCCGATCCACTGCAACACCACGTTGTAGTCGGTGTAGTAGATCAACCCCAGCGTCACCAGGTCGAGAATCGAGGCCGACAGACCGAGCATGGCCGCCGTGACCCGGGCCGCCGCAGTCCTGGCCAGCACCGCGACGACGACGATGAAGTAGACGTCCGTGGCCGCGGTCAGGGCCATGTTCCACACGTCGGAGCGAAACATCGAGGACCCGCCGCCGCCGAACTGATAGATGACGGTGCTGCGGATGAAGAACGCGACGATCGTTGGCAGCAGGAGCGCCGCGCTTACCATCGCTTCGGTAGCCGGCCCGCGATGCGCGTGGCCACTCGCAGGCGCGGGGCCGGGGCTCGGGGATGTCATCCGTGAATGATCGCCCATCACGATCGATCGCAAGTCACCACCGCTAACTGGCCTCAGAAACCGGCTTGGCAGGTGCCGGGGCCGGCAGCACCGCGTACAGGTCGCGTTCCACGTCCGCTCGCGCCGCGGCCGGGTCGAACGTGTCGTCATCGGCGAGCAGTGCCGGCACGACTACGCCGAACGCGTCGATGACCGACGATCCCAGGGTCGTGACCTTCGCCCAGCCGATGTCCAGGCCGTCGCGCTCGATGACGGCCGTCAGCCGGGCCAGTAGTCCAGGACGGTCGAGGCTCCGGATCTGCACGACGAACTCGGACGGGGAGCTGCCCTGAAACCAGAGCACCCGGGGCGGGGCGGGCACGTGGCTGATCGGCACCGCGGCCGGGATCTCGCCCGCCCTCGACGTATTCGTCGCCGCCGCGTCACGGTCGCGGCGTTCGAGCGACCCCATGACGTCGAGGTCTCCGCCAAGCGCCAACACGAATTGCTGACGGAGCAGTTCGGGCGGTGGTGGCGCACCGAAGTGCGGCGACACGACGAACGTGTTGATCGCCACGCTCTCGTGACTGTTCACCGAGGCGGAGTGCACGCGCAGCGAATTCAGTGCCAGCACGCCTGCCGCCTTCGACAACAGGCCCCTACGGTCGGGCGCGATCATGGTGACCTGGAAGACGTGCGCGCCATCGGACGGTACTAGCTCGACGTGGACGCCGCCTTCTGACGCCAACGAGAGATGATGCGGCTCAACCGGATCGGGGTGGGGCAAGGGTTCACCTGCCACGACCAACCTGCACCGACGGACGAGGTCGCCGATGAGCGCCGCCTTCCAGTCGCCCCACACTCCGGGCCCGGTCGCCAGGGCATCCGCCTCGGCCAGCACGTGCAGAAGTTCGAGCAGCGTCGAGTCGCCGCCCAATGCGTCGACGACCACGGCGATCGTCTTGGGGTCCTGGAGATCCCGGCGGGTGGCGGTGTCGGGAAGCATCAGATGGAATCGGACGATCTTGGACAGCACCTCGACGTCGGACGGCCAGAGCCCCAGCCGGGTGCCGATCTGGGTCGCCAGGTCCGCCCCAATGACGCTGTGGTCGCCACCACGACCCTTTCCGATGTCGTGACACAGTGCACCGAGCAGGAGGAGATCGGGGCGCGAGACCCGCGTCGTGAATGCACTTGCCCGCGAGACCGTTTCGACGAGGTGGCGGTCGACCGTCCAAATGTGCACCACGTCCCGCGGCGGCAGGTCGCGAACCGCACCCCATTCCGGGAAGAGCCTGCCCCACAGGCCCGTTCGATCAAGCGCCTCGACGGTGGCGACGGTGGCGGGTCCAGCCGCCAGCATGACGAGGAGGTCCTTGAGTGCTTGGCGCGGCCACGGCGTACGCAGCTCCGGCGCCGACGCCGCCAGTCGGCTCAACGTCGACGCGGCCATGGGCAGCCCAGTGATGGCCGACGCCGCGGCGACCCGCAGAATCAGTCCGGGATCGCGTTCGGGTCGTGCGTCACGCGCAAGGATGACCTCGCCACCGAACTCGATGACGCCTTCGTCGAGCGGCCGCCGCACCGGGCGACGCAGGGCCGCAAAACCGCGGCGCGGCAAGGCGTTCGCAGCCGTCCGCAGCCCGGCGTCGACGTAGTAGCTGATGGTGCGGGCGGCGTCGCTCAGCACCCGCGCCAGATCGAATCGGTCGCCGATGTGCAACGCTGCGCCGATCTCGTCCGCGAACTGGGCCAGGAGCATCTCCCGCCCCTTGTGCGAGACGCGGTGCAGCTCGGTGCGCACGTTCAGCAGTGACAGGTGTGCGTCGCCGAGCGTGCCCATCGGAGATGACAGTGCCCGGCTGGGATATCCGTCGGCCAGCTGCGCGATGGCGAGGGCGTTGAGGAGTTGGACGTCGCGCAGTCCGCCGCGACCGTTCTTGAGGTCGGGCTCCGCGCGGTGCGCAATCTCCCCGCTGCGCTGCCAGCGGGCGTGAGTGTGTTCGACGAGTTCGTCGAAACGCGAGGCGATTCCGGTGCGCCACTGTCGACGCGCACCTCCGACCAACAATGTCGACAGGTCGGCGTCGCCTGCGATGTGCCTGGCATCGATCATGGCGAGGCCTGCCGAGATGTCTTCGCCGGCAACCTGTAGCGCCTCGGGCACGGTGCGAACACTGTGGTCGATCGGAATGTTGGCGTCCCACAATGGGTACCAGAGCAGCTCCGCGACCTGGGTGACCACGTCACGCGGCATGTTGTCGTGCACCAGCGTCAGATCTAGATCGGAGTACGGCAAGAACTCGCCGCGGCCAAGGCCGCCGGTGGCCACGATGGCGAACCCGCTGGTGGCGGTGATGCCGATCTCGGTCGCCTTCGTGGTCAGCCAGAATTCGTTCAGGTCCTGCAGCGCATCACGCAATGCCGCCGAGTCCAGCTGTCGGGCCCCGCCTTTGAGAAGCTGCTCGGCGGCCTTCGCCAAGTCCTTGGCCGGACGCGACGAACCCGCCGCCGGTGCCTCCCATCGAGCGGCCCCGGCGGCGGGATCTGGTTTCTGCTTTGTCATCTGGTCGTCCTCCCCCGGCGTTTGGGAATTTGATACGTAATTCGTTGTGCGCCGGGAGACGACGTCAGATCACGGAATGCATCAGATGGCGTCGGTCCCCCGCTCACCGGTACGCACACGCACCACGGTGTCGACCGGACTAACCCAAACCTTGCCGTCACCGATCTTGCCGGTGCGAGCCGCTTGGACGATGACGTCCACCACCTTGTCGACGGCGGAGTCATCGACAAGGACCTCGACTCGCACCTTCGGCACGAAGTCGACGGAGTACTCCGCACCGCGGTAAACCTCGGTGTGGCCCTTCTGGCGGCCGTAGCCCTGCACTTCGCTGACCGTCATTCCGAGGATGCCCGTCTGCTCGAGCCCCGTCTTGACGTCTTCGAG
Organism: Mycobacterium sp.; assembly: GCA_025966225.1. GTDB lineage: Bacteria > Actinomycetota > Actinomycetes > Mycobacteriales > Mycobacteriaceae > Mycobacterium. The sequence continues at coordinate 21,487 of JAOPVI010000372.1, forward strand.
CGTGAACGGCTTGACGATCGCAGTGATCAACTTCATTTGGTCGAATCCTTCCGGGTCATTCTCGAGGCCCCAATCAATACTTCCCGATCACGCGAGTTCATAAGCCGTTTCCGCATGCTCGGATTCGTCGATGCCGGTCGCCTCTGCTTCTTCGTCGAGGCGCAATCCAATCGTGAACTTCACGATGTAGGCGATGATGGCAGTGCCAATGGCCGAGTACGCGAGCACCGCGAACGCGCCAATCGCCTGCTTGATCAACTGGTCGAATCCGCCACCGTAGAACAGCCCCGTAACCGCCGCAGGTGCCTCGGGTGCGGCGACCAAGCCGACCATGAGGGTACCGAGGAGGCCACCGACCAGGTGCACGCCGACGACGTCGAGCGAATCATCGAAGCCGAGCTTGAACTTCAATCCGACGGCGAGCGCGCACACGATGCCGGCCAGGAGCCCAATGATCAGTGCCCCAACGGCATTGACCGACGAACAGGACGGAGTGATGGCAACGAGCCCGGCCACGATGCCTGATGCGGCACCGAGCGTGGTGGCATGGCCGTCACGAATCCGTTCAGTGATCAGCCATCCCAGCATCGCGGTTCCCGTGGCGATGGTCGTGGTGATGAACGTCGCACCGGCGATACCGTTCGAGCCAACGGCCGATCCGGCGTTGAACCCATACCAGCCGAACCACAGCAGGCCTGCGCCCAACATGACGAACGTCAGATTGTGCGGCCGCATCATCGTGCCCGGCCAGCCGATGCGCTTACCGAGGATGAGACATAGGACCAACCCGGCGGTTCCTGAGTTGATGTGGACCGCAGTACCACCCGCGAAGTCGATCGCCTTCAGCTGGTTCGCGATCCAGCCACCCTTCTCACCGGTCACGCCGTCGAAGGCGAAGACCCAGTGCGCGATGGGGAAGTAGACGAATGTCGCCCATAGCCCTGCGAAGAGCAGCCAGCCACCGAACTTCAACCGGTCGGCCACCGCACCCGAGATCAGCGCCACGGTGATGATGGCGAACATCAGCTGGAAGGCTACGAATACCGTCTGCGGAATCGTGCCTGCCAGCGGAATTGCCACCGCTGCGTCTTCAGGTTTCAGCTGTAGGTACACGCCACCGATGAGGCCCTTGAGTCCCCAGTACTGAGTGGGATCGCCGACGACGTTGAACTTGTCGGTGCCGAAGGCCATCGAATAGCCGTAGAGCACCCACAACACCGTCACGACGCCCATGGCGCTGATGCTCATCATGATCATGTTGAGCACACCCTTGGCACGCACCA
>JAOPVI010000410.1 GCA_025966225.1 Mycobacterium sp.
CACCGACGTCGACCGTTCGGGGCTGGGAACACCTCCGAATCGTGTTGCCCTGAAATGACCCAACTGCACTTCGACGTGGATATCACAATCCGGCGCTGTCGGTAGAGGATGTCGCGGCGAATCTGGACGCCATCCGGGACGAGACCGGTTAACCGTGCCTGCGGGGCCACCGACGAGCTGGCTGAGTTGTTCGCGGCCTTCAGTAGGGCTGATTCGGCGACCGGTGGTCGGGTCAAGATCGGCGTGTGCGAACAATTGACGTTGTGGTGAACCGCATCCAGGCCCTGCTGGGGGTCGAGTATCCCGTCGTCCAAGCCCCGATGACCTACATCGCCCGTGCCGCGTTGGCCGCCGCAGTCTCCGAAGCCGGCGGGTTGGGCATGATCGAAACTCTGACCGACGGAGGCCGGGCGGACCTGCGCCGGGTGCGCGAGCTGACCGACCGGCCCGTCGCGGCCAATCTGATGATCCAGGGCTGGAAGAAGGACCCGTCGATCGTCGACGTGTTGGCCGACGCAGGTGTGCGCCACGTCTTCACCTCGGCGGGCGATCCGGCGTTGTTCACCGCGCGCCTGCACGACGCGGGCATGACGGTCGTGCACGTCGTCGGATCGTTGAAGGGCGCGCAGAAGGCCGCCGACGCCGGCGTCGACGCGCTGGTGGTCGAGGGCGTGGAAGGTGGCGGATTCAAGGCCCTGCTGGGCGCCTCGACCATGGTGCTGCTGCCACTGGTCGCCGAACGCATCGACCTCCCGATCATCGCCGCGGGCGGGCTGTGTGACGCACGCTCTGTGGCGGCGGCCGTCGTGCTCGGCGCCGAGGGTGTTCAGATGGGCACTCGGATGCTGGCCAGTAAGGAGGCCGCCGTGCACGCGAACTTCAAGAACGCCATCGTGGCGGCCGACGACTCGGGCACGGTGATGCTCGACATTCCGGGCAACCCGACCATGCGCGTGCTGCGCACGGGCCTGGCGGCGCGGGTGGCCGCCCACGAGCCTGGCGCGCAACTGCTGGGCCGCATCACCGAGCTCTACTTCGACGGTGACCTCGACGCCAGCGTGGCCAACACCGGTCAGGTGTCGTCCCGGATCGTCGACCTGCCGTCCGTGGCGGAGATCGTGCACCAGACGTGGGGCGGCATCGGGGCGGCCCTGGATTCGGCATCGGCCCGACTGGGCACACCCTGACCTAAGGACGAGGACCAACGCACTGTCGAAGGAGGCGCGGCATGGCTGATGGCGAGGACTTCAATTCCAAGAACATCGCGGAGTTCCGGGCGAATCACGGCCGGGTCGGCGGTCAGTTCGAAGGGGCGCCCCTGCTGATCCTGCACACGGTCGGCGCCAAGAGTGGCGAACCCCGGACCAACATCATGACGTACCTCGAGGACGGTGACCGGTACCTGATCTTCGCGTCCAACGCGGGCGCTGACAGGCATCCGGCCTGGTATCACAATGTGAGCGCCAATCCCGAGGTCCATATCGAGGTGGGAGACGACGCGTTCGACGCCGTCGCCACCGAACTCGAGGGCGCCGAGCGCGACGAGAAGTACGCCGAGCAGGCCCGGCGCTTTCCCGGATTCGGCGAATACCAGGAGAAGACGAGTCGGACGATTCCGGTCGTCGCGCTTGCGTCCGTGCGGTGAGCCCCGAGGTCTACCGGGCTCCGATGCGGTCCCGGCGCGACGACATTCCGCTGGACGCCACGCTGTGGCGGGCGAAGACGTTGCACGTATGCGGCTTTGGGGGAACGCTGCGACCGCCGCCGGATGACCTGGACAACGCCGTCGCGCGTGCGGCCGAGCAGCACGACATCCGACTTGCCCGGCGCATCGGGCGCTTCGCAACCGTGGCCGATGGTTCCTTCGTGTGGACCCGGGACGACGATCAGCTCTTCTGGTTGGGCTGCATCGAGGGCTCGTGGTGGTATGACGGCGACGAGCGTGCGGCCGCCGTCGACCTGGTCCACGTCCGACCATGCGCCTGGGCGAACGATCCGGTGCTTGCAAGCGAGGCCCCCGCTGCGGTACTGGCGACCTTTGGTCGGGGTGGACGGAACTTTCAGCGCATCCACGACTCCCTAGTAGGGGCTCAGACGGATGTCATCTGGCATCGCTCACACCGTCGGCGCGGCGACCAATAAGGTGAAGTCAGAACTACCGACGTCGTTACCGTAAGGGGTTGTGTTGATCAAGGTGATGGAGGGCGTCCGTGTCCTCGAGATGGCTCAGTTCACGTTCGTGCCTGCGGCGGGGGCGATCCTGGCCGACTGGGGCGCCGACGTGCTCAAGGTGGAACACCCGGTGCGCGGCGACACCCAACGCGGCTTCATCAACATGGGCGGACTCGCCCTCGACCCCAACCGGCACCCGCTCATCGAGCACCCGAACCGCGGCAAGCGCAGCGTCGGCATCGACGTATCGACCCCTGACGGCCAGGATGTGCTCTACGAGCTAGCCAAGACCTCCGACGTCTTCTTGACCAACTACATGCCGCAGGCGCGACAGAAGAACAAGTTCGACATCGAGCACATCCGCGCGGTCAACCCGAACATCATCTACGCCCGCGGCAGTGCCTACGGCGACAAGGGGCCGGAACGGCTGTCCGGTGGCTTCGACGGCACCGCCTTCTGGACCCGTAGCGGCGTCGGCCACGCCTTGACTCCCGAGGAACTCGGTGGCGCGCTGGGACAGGGCATCCCGGCGTTCGGCGACTCGATTGGCGGGATGAACATTGCGGGCGGAATCTCCGCGGCGCTGTTTCATCGCGAGCGCACCGGCGAGGCCGTCGAACTGGACGTGTCGCTGTTGAGCACGGCCTGGTGGGCAGCTGGCGCGTCCGTGACCCAGGGTATGGAGACCGGTGAAACGATGCGCTCGCGGATGCCGAATTCGGTTGGACCGACGGTGAACCCGTTCCTCGGCAACTACCTGACCTCTGACGGCGGCACCATAAACCTGTGCATCGTCAGCCCCACCGGCTACATCCGCGATGCGTTCGAGCACCTTGGGCTGCCCGAGTTGGCCGACGATCCGCGCTTCTCAGAGGTGATGCCGCTCATCACGAACGCCGCAGCCGCGGCCGAAATGATCGCCGACTCGATCCGCAGTAAGCCGTTCGATTACTGGCGTCAGCACCTCAAGACGATGAAGGGTCAGTGGGCGCCGTTCCAGAGCCTCATCGACCTGGCGTCTGACGAGCAGGCCATCGCCAACGACATGATCGTCGAGGTCGCGGCCTCCGACGGGGGAGCGCCTTTCAGGGTGGTCCGCGGACCCGTCCAGTTCAACCACGAGCCGCTCGAAACCGCCCGTGCGCCACAGGCTTCCGAGCACACCGAGTTGGTGCTGATGGAGCTCGGCATGGACTGGGACCGCATCGAGGCGCTCAAGGATTCAGGTGCCATCGCCTGAGGCTTCGACGCGAACGTAGACTACTGGATGGTGGCTACCGCGTCGGCCAACAGCGTGGGATCGTGTGCTGACACGATGAACAGGTCCGGCTCCTTGCGTGCGTAGAGCTCGGCGAGCCGGGCGTGGTTGTCGCGTACCCGCTTCCGGTCGAACGCGATCATCAGCTCCGGGAGCTTGATCGCCAGCGGCACGGGGGTGTGCCCGTCGAGGGTGCCGCGGTAGTAGAACGCGTCGCCGCAGTGCAGGATCCAGCGGTGCCCGGCGTCGACGGCGACGCAGGCGTGGCCGCGAGTGTGGCCAGGGAGCGAGACCAACACGATGCCTGGGGCGATCGAGTCGAGTTCCTTCGCAGCGGCGAAGCCCCGCCACTGCTCGCCTGTGGGCTCGTGCTCGATCAGCTTCGGGCCGTGCGCCCACTGCCTCGGCTGAAAGCGGAACCGCTCCAAACGCGTGGGTGGTCTCGTTGCGCCGAGCACTTCGGCGGCGGTGACGTGCACCTGGGCATCGGGGAAGTCGGAGAGCCCGCCGATGTGATCGATGTCGAAGTGCGTGGTGATGATGTGGCGGACGTCGTCGCGCTGGAAGCCGAGCCGTTCGACCTGGCGGGCGGCGGTCTCCTCGACGTCGAACACCGGCCGCAACAGATGACGGCTCGGGCCGATGCGGGTCGGATCGGCGCAGTCCTCCAACCCGTAGCCCGAATCGACCAGGACAAGTCCGTTGTCGGTCTCGACCAACAGCACGTGACAGATCACCGGCGCCCCCGGGGACCTCATGGTGCCGCAGTTGAGGTGGTGGACCTTCACGGCTGAATCCTCTTCGTCAGGACTTCCTCGATCTCGATGCGGCAGGTGTCGAGATCAAGCTCGTCGTCGAGCATCGACTGCATCGCCACTCCGCGCAACATTCCGATGATGACCGTCGCCGCCGCGCGTGGGTCGACCGACCCGGAGAACTCGCCCGTGTCCTGCCCACGTTGAATGCGTTTCGCGAGTTCGTCACGGAACGCGCGATCCGACGCCAGCATGGCCGTCCGGATGTCGGGTGCGCCCGTGGCCACCGCGTCGGCCCACAGCACCAGGCGCGCACGGTTGGCGGCCCGGGGCTGCGCGAGCTCGTGAAAGTAGGCCCGCACCAGGCCGAGAGCCTGATCGAGCACGGTCTCCGACGCGCTCTCGACGGTCACTTCCTCGCGGAACCCGTACGTCACGGAATCGACGAGCCGCTGCATCATGGCGCCCTTGGACCCGAAGTGGTGGGTGGCCAAACCCCGGCTGTAGCCCGCGCGCTCCCCGACGTTCGCCAGCGTGATGCCGGACGGCCCGACCTCCGCGATCAGTTCGGCAGCGGCCGCGAGCAGGCGCTGCTCGGCCTCGGTGCGGCGCTCCTCCTGGGTGCGGCGCAATTCGCTCACGGCGACGTATCGAGTTGGCCGACGAGCGCGAGCAGTTCGCCGCGACCTATTTGGGTCACCAGGCTGGCCGAGTCGAAGTAGATCCGTTCGTTGACGACGCGGTCGCCGTCGAAGAAGAACACCGCGATGATCGGCACCCGGAACGACTTGCCGGTCGGCGGCAGGCCGTAGAACTCGCCGAGATTGGTCCCCAGCAGGTCGAATTCGACGATGACACCGTCGTCGGTGACGTGGAACCTCGAGTTGTCGTGACGCTGGTCTGGGAACGCCGTGCGAGTGGTGCGGTAGTAGGTCATCACTTCGTCGTCGCCGTCGTAGACCTGTCCGGTCGCCATGATCTCGTAGCGGGGATGGCCGTTGAACGTCGCGAGCGTTCGGTCGAACTCGTGGGTGACTTCGGTGTCCATGTGTTCCCGGATCACCGCGAGGCGGCGCTGCCGGAGGTCGTCGTCGATCATGGGGCCACTCCCTGCCTGATAACTAACTTGTCAGCCAACAAGTTAATCGACCGGTGGTGAGTCGTCAAGGACCGTGTTCATCCCCTGTTCGCCCGCCGACGGTACGAACGAGGCGTGGACGAATTAGAAGGTGACGACACCAGGGGCCGCACCGTCTCGCGTCGTTTCGCCATCGGCGCGGGCCTCGCAGCCGCAGTCGGTGGCGCCGCACTCGGCGCGGGAAGCGTGGCGTTGACGCGATCGCCAGGCCCATCGGACGTCGATGCGTGGTCCAGGACCGACCGCGGTGGCGCGCCCCGGGTAGCCGGCCTGCACCTTCAGTTCGGCGCCGATGCAGCGACTGAACTCATCGCGTCGTGGCACACCGCCGCGGCCATCAGCAACCCGCGCGTGTTGTTGGGCACCCCGCAGGGCGGCTTCGGCGCGACGTTCCAGGCCGAAACCCGAACCTACCGGGATGCGAAGTCAGGTAGCGAAATTCGGATCAATCACGCTCGCCTGACGGGGCTGGCGCCCGATACCGACTACATCTACGCGGCGGTCCACGACGGCGCGACGCCGGAGTTGGGGGCCTTCCGCACGGCGCCGCGTGGGCGTGCGGCGTTCACCTTTACCAGTTTTGGGGATCAGTCGACGCCGACGTTGAACACGGCGCAGGGGCCGACGTCGTTCACCAGCGACCACCGCGGGTCGCCCGCGGCGGGCGACGTCACCACCGGCGTCGAACGCATCGCGCCGGTGTTCAACCTCGTCAACGGTGACCTGTGCTACGCGAACCTGGCCGCCGACCGGATCCGGGCCTGGTCGGACTGGTTCGACAACAACAGCCGGTCTGCCCGCCACCGACCGTGGATGCCTGCCGCGGGCAACCACGAGAACGAACTCGGCAACGGTCCCGTCGGTTACGGCGCGTACCAGGCGTACTTCGCGCTCCCCGAATCGAACTCGGATCCCGAGTTACGCGGGCTCTGGTATGCGTTCACCGTCGGTGCCATGCGGGTGATCAGCCTGAACAACGACGACATCTGCTACCAGGACGCGGGGAACTCCTACGTGAGGGGCTATTCCGGCGGCGCGCAACGACGCTTCCTCGAGGCTGAACTGGTTGCCGCCCAGGCAGATACGGCCATCGACTGGGTGGTGGTCTGCATGCATCAGACGGCGATCTCCACTGCGGCCCGCGCCAACGGCGCCGACTTGGCCATCCGCGAGGATTGGCTGCCGTTGTTCGACCGCTACGGTGTCGACATGGTGGTCTGCGGCCACGAGCACCACTACGAGCGATCGCATCCGATCAGGGGAGCGCAGCCGACCGACACCAGGACGCCGATCCCCGTCGACACGAAGCTGGACCTGATCGACGCCACGAAGGGCACGGTGCACCTCGTCATCGGAGGCGGGGGGACGTCAGTTCCGACGAACGGTGTGCTGTTTCCCGATCTTCGCTGTCGCGTGCTGACCGGGGTTGGCGCCGTGGACCCGGCGACCGGTCAACGCACCCCGACATACGTCACCGAGGCCGCACCGTGGTCGGCGTTCCGCGATCCCGTCAATCCCTATGGGTTCGTGGCCTTCTCCGTGGACCCGGGCAGCGGCCCTGGGGCTCAGACGTCGATCGACGCCACCTACTACGCGGTGAAGGGACTCTACGGCGCCATCGAGCCAGTCGACAGGTTCAGGCTGGTCAAGCCGCGGCGCGACTAGCGTCGCGAACCCCGCATGAGCGACGCGAGCGCGGCCAGCGCGGCCAGGATCGCCGACGCGATGAACACGACCGATAGCCCGTGCTCGAACGGAGCGGCGATCAGATGGGGGAAGAACTCGCGACCGGTGACCTTCTGCTGGTTGGCGACGGGCAGTGCGGCCAGCGCGCCGGTCGGCGCCAGCAGGTGTTCCAACGGGTTCACGCCGAGGACGGCCGAGAACAATGTCGACACCGGGGGCAGAGCGCCGACCTCGTGTGCGACGTCCGGCGGGATGCCTTGCTGGATGAGACCACTCGACATCGCGTCGGGCAGGCGGCCCGCCAGGCCCACGACCATCAGTGAGAAGAAGACGCCGATGGACAGTGCGGTGCCCGAGTTCTGGAACGTGGCACGCATTCCCGACGCCACCCCGCGCTGTGCCGAGGGGACGCTGCTCATGATCGCTGACGTGTTCGGGGCCGAGAACATGCCACTGCCGATTCCGTTGGCGGCGATCAGCAGCGCGAACGCCCAGTACGGAAAGTCGATGGGCAACATCATCAGCCCGATGAACGTCAATCCGAACAGCGTCATCCCCGCGGTCGCGATGCCGCGCGAGCCGAAGCGGTCGGACAACGTGCCTGCGACGGGACCCGACACCAGGAATCCCGCCGTCAGCGGCAAGAGGAAGATGCCCGCCCACAGCGGGGTGTCGGCGTAGTCGTAGCCGTGCAGCGGCAGCCAGATGCCCTGCAACCAGATGATGAGCATGAACTGCAACCCGCCCTGCGCCAGCGACGAAGCCAGAGTCGCGGCGTTGCCCGCGGCGAACGCCCTGTTCCGAAACAAGGAAAGCTGCACCATCGGCTCGGCCACCTTTGATTCGATGACGACGAAGGCCACCAGCAGCAGGAGTCCGCAGGCAAGGACGAGGTGCACGACGGGGTTCTGCCACCCGGTGGCGTGGCCACCGTGCGGTTGCAGTCCCATCGTGATCGCGACCAGGATCGCGCTCAGGCCAATGGCGAACGTCGCGTTGCCCCACCAATCGATCCGCCCTGGATGACGCGCCGCGGCCGGTTCATGCAGCTTGCGGTACGCCCATACCGTCCCGAAGACGCCGACGGGCACGTTGACCCAGAACACGGCGCGCCAGTCCCACGTGGCGAGCAGGCCGCCCGCCACCAAGCCGATGAACGAACCGGCCAGCGCGGCAACCTGATTGAAGCCGAGTGCGAAACCACGACGTTCGACCGGAAAGGCGTCGGTGAGGATGGCCGCCGAGTTCGCGGTGAGCATCGAGCCGCCGGTGGCCTGCAGCACCCGCCATCCGATCAGCCACAGGGCAGCCTGGCCACCGCTGAAGGGATCGAACGACAACATGATCGATGCGAACGTGAAGACGGTGAAACCGGAGTTGTAGACCCGGACCCGGCCGAACATGTCGCCGAGCCGACCGAGCGAGACAACGAGCACGGACTGCACCAGTCGGTAGCCCATGATCATCCACAGCAGGTAGCCGATGTTCGACGGCGCCAGCGGATCGAGGCCGATGCCGCGAAAGATCGCGGGCAGCGAAATGATGACGATGGAGCCGTCCAGGGCCGACATGAACACCGCGGCCGTGGTGTTGGTCAGGACGACCCATTTGTAGCGATCGCCCGTGGCGGCTGAAGTTGTCGTCGAGACCTGAGTCATCTAAAGGCTGTCGGCCAATCGCTCGATCAACGGGGTGGTGGCCAGAATCCGCTGTAACTCGCTCCTCTTGAATCCTTCGAGGGCGGCGGCGAGCTGCTCCACGCGGACGTCGCGACGCTTGCCGACGGTCTGAAGGCCTGCGTCGGTGACGGACATGACGACCCGGCGTCCGTCCGTCGGATCGGCGCTGCGCGTGATGAGTCCGCGGGCCTCGAGTCCTGCGAGCGTGGCGCCCATCGACTGTGGGCTGATCTGCTCGATACGGGCCAGTTCGGCCGATGTCGCGGGGCCGCCGCGCTCCAGCCGGGCCAGTGCGGCGACCTCGGGGAAGGTCAGTTCGTCGGGGGAGCCCGACGCCCGCAGCCTGCGTCGCAGCAGCCCCATGCTGACGAACAGCGCACGGGCAGCGCGGTCGCGGTCGGGTTCCGCCGGTCCGGTGGAAGTCATCAGCTTCAACTTATCAGTTTCACCTGATGGATGACGCGGTGGGGGCGGACCCCGCGAGGCGGGGTGATTACCCCGGGGGTAATCGAATTCACGCGGCGGAACCTCCAAACTGGTGTCCATGACGGCCGACCCGACTTCCGCGAAACCCCCAATCCTGTTTCTGCACGGCGTGTTCGGAAGGCCGTCACTGTTAGCACCGTGGACGCGCGTGCTCGAAGCGGCCGGATACGCGGTCCACACTCCCAAGATGCCTGGCCGCGAACCCACCGACGACGACGTACTCGCCCGCACCGGCATCGAGCAATGCTTCGCCGTTGCGCTGGAGGCCTACGACCGACTTGGGGAACCCGCCATCGTCATCGGTCACAGCATGGGCGGGCTGCTGACGCAGAAGCTGGCAGCGGCCCGCACGCCGCGAGCAGCCGTCCTGCTGGCGTCGGTCCCACCGGGGGTGCTGTGGCCGCGGGTTCGCCCGTTGCCCCGTCTGCTTCGGCTGATGCCGAGAATCCTTGCAGGCAAGCCATTCCTACCCTCGGCCAGCACGATGCGCGAGGTCCCGCTGAGCACGCTGCCCGCCGCCGAGCAGCAGGAGCTGATCCCCCGGCTGGTGCGCGACTCCGGTCGCGTGTTCCGCGAGCTGTCCATGGGTGCCGGGTCGACCGAAGTGGACGCCGCGAAGGTGAGTTGCCCCGTGCTGTGCGTCAGTGCAGGATCGGATGAGAATGTCGCGCAATGGATTTCACGGGGCATCGCCAAACGCTACGGGGCCGAACATCAAGAACACCCCGGTGCGCCGCACTGGATCATCGCCGGGTCGCTCGTCGACGAGGTGGCGCCACCCGTACTCGACTGGCTGCGACGAGTGGTGGGCTAGCCTCCAACTACCGCCGGTAGGAGGACGAACATGGAGACCGCACGTCGCAGCCGCCACGGCGCGCTCACCCGCAGTGCCACCGGGCCAAGTGTGGTGGAAGCGTTCATCATCATCGCCATCGCGACGATCCTGCTGACCCGGCTGTACCTGCAACTCAGCGGCTATCCGCAGCTCGGGGGCGGCAACCTGCACATCGCCCATGCCTTGTGGGGCGGCGCGCTGATGATGTTGGCCCTCATCATCGGTTGGCTGACAATGGGTTTCGGCATGAGGGTGCTTTGCGCGGTGATGGGCGGCATCGGGTTCGGGCTCTTCCTCGACGAGGTCGGCAAGTTCGTGACCAAGGACAACGACTACTTCTACGGTCCGTCCGCCGAGATCATGTACATCCTCGTGGTGCTCATCCTGGTCGGTTCACGCATCGTGCGTGACTTCCGTCCGCTGAGCGCAGGGGAGTGCCTGGCCTCGGCCGCCGCGATCGCCGCGGACGGCGTGGCCCGCGGACTCGCGACCCGGCGCCGCGAACTCGGGTTGAGCCTCGTCGAACGCGCCAGCGCGGCAGGTGCCGACCGCGACGACGCGCGGTGCGTGCGCGACCTGCTGATGTCGGCCGACCCGGCGTCGGACCGGCTGCACGGGCTCCAGCGCCGCGCGATCGCATTGATCCCGGACTTCTTCAAGAGCCCGCGGTGGGTGCCGGTCGTGGGGTGGCTGCTGGTGGCAGGCGCGTTCCTCGGGGCGGCGCTGGGTGCGCTCGGCGTGGCGCTTGGGGGCTACTTCTATGAGGACGACCGCTTGACGGTCACCATCGACGGGCTCAACGTGCCGTCGGTGATCCTGCTCGTCAGCGCGGTCCTCACGCTCGGCATCGGCCTGCCCGCGATGGTCGCGACGCGCCGCACCACCGCGACGTGGCCGCTGCGCTGGCTTCGCAACGCGGCCATGCTGTTCACGGCGCTCAACGCACTCGTCGACTTCGCGACAGAAGGCTTCGGAGCCTTGATCAACCTGTCGATCGGGTTGTTTGCGCTGGCCATCCTCGGTTATCACATCGACGTCGCCGAGCGGGCCGTCGTCAGACCGCCCTCACGTACCGCTTGCTGACGGTGCGTTGCACGAGGGCGGTGAACGGGCCCGCGAGCCGGCTCCACCACGTGCCGTGGCGCGAGAACGCGGTCACCTCCGCCGTCACGGCATCGCTCGTCGGGTCGTAGCGGACGGCGAACAGTTCCTCCCCCGTTTCGGCATGGCCGGGGAGCGTGCCGTAGGCGAATCCGCGGTGGCTCGGTTCGTCGAGGACGTAGACGACGCGACACGGCGCGCGCACCGGGCCGAGCCGAACGATGACCTCCGAGCCGACTTCGGCGACCTCCGTCGTCGCGTCGACGCGCACCCCGGCCCCCCTCAACATGCCCCAATGCATCACGGCATCCGCAGCCTCGTCGAACCGCTGGCGACCGTGGCCGATCACCGCCGATTCGTGGACGTGGTGGTAGTCCTGCGGCAGCACGCCCTTCGTGGCGCCAACTTCGGTGTAGGTCAAAGAGAGTGCGGCGAGGTCTCTTAGCTTCATCTGCCCACCTTCGCATCATCGGAGTACGTTCGACGAGGTGACCACACCATCCATTGCACACGAATCGGGCACCTTCGCCATCGGCGGCGACCTCACCGTAAACCGGTTGGGCTACGGCGCCATGCGCCTCACCGGCAAGGGCGTCTGGGGTCCGCCCGCCGACCACGACGAGTGCATCCGCGTGCTTCGCCGCGCGGTTGAGCTGGGCGTCAACTTCATCGACACCGCCGACTCCTACGGGCCCTTCGTGTCCGAGGAGCTGATCCGCGAGGCGCTTCATCCGTACGCCGACGAACTCGTCATCGCCACCAAGGCCGGCCTGGTCCGCACCGGGCCGGACGAGTGGCCGGTGCTTGGCTTCCCGCCGTATCTCCGTCAGGAGTGCGAAATGAGTCTGCGCAGGCTCGGAGTCGATCGCATCGACCTGTTCCAGCTGCATCGCATCGACGACAAGTTCCCGCTCGAGGACCAGCTCGGCGAACTCGTCGCACTGCAGCAGGAGGGCAAGATCCGCCACCTCGGACTGTCCGAGGTCAGCGTGGAGCAGCTGGCTTCGGCGCAGAAGGTGGCGACCATCGTGTCGGTGCAGAACATGTACAACCTGACCGTGCGCACCTCCGAGACGCTGCTCGACAAGGTCACCGAGGAAGGCATCGCGTTCATTCCATGGTTCCCGCTGGCTGGTGGACCGTTGTCGGCGTCCGATGGGCCGCTCCAGCGCATCGCCGCCGACCATGACGCCACCCCGTCGCAGCTGGCGCTTGCGTGGCTGCTGAAGCGTTCTCCGGTCGTCCTGCCGATCCCTGGCACGTCGAGCGTCGCCCATCTCGAGGAGAACGTCGCCGCGGCGGCCATCACGTTGTCAGACGAGGAGTTCGAGACGTTGAGCAAAGCCGGTGCAACCGGCTGACGCTCCAGGCCATACGGTGTTTGGCGTGGCAACTGAGCATCAGGACGAGAATCCCCCGGGCGCGTCGCTCGCCCCAGACGGCGGTGGGTTCAACCCGCCGACACCGACCAGACGGGGTGGGCCCGACTATGGACGGTTCGTCGAGGCCGTCCGCACATTGCAGGACTACACCCGGGGGGCCGACGCCCCCGACGACGTCGTCACCGAGGTCGCCGAGCTGATCGAGCGCGCCAACCGCATGCTCGCGCCGTACGAGACCGACGAATGGCACTCACCGTCGGGTCGGCGGTTCGATTTGCCCAATCGCGGCAGCATCCTATCGATTCCGGCAGACCTGACCGTCACGGAGGACGGCCGCATCCGCGGCGCCGCGCTGTTTCGCCGATTTCATCTCGGACGGAACGGTGCCGTGCACGGCGGCTCGCTGGCCCACCTCTTCGACTCGTTGCTTGGCTTCACCGCGTTCAAGCTCAGCGGGAGTCAGAAGCAGCGCACCGCGTACCTCCACGTCAACTACCGGAAGATCGCGCCCATCGACAAGGAGTTGCAAGTAGATGCGGGCATCGACCGCATCGAGGGTCGCAAGATCTTCGTCGAGGGCCGGTTGCTCGACGGCGAGCACGTGCTGTGCGAAGCCGAGGCCCTCTTCGTGATGCTGAAGCCTGGACAACGGTGAGCGAGCGCAAACGGGCCTGGGCGCGCTGGCGCGACCGACTCCGGGACCGGCGAGGCGTCGATCTCGCCTACCGCATCGTCGTCGGGGTGGTGGGGCTGGCGGTGCTCACCGCAGGTATCGTCGCGATCCCGTACCCAGGGCCTGGATGGGCGATCGTGTTCATTGGCCTGGCGATCCTGGCCACCGAGTTCGACTGGGCCCGACGCCTGCTGAAGTACACCCGTGGCCGCTACGACCAGATGATGGACTGGTTCAAGGCCCAGGGGTTGTGGGTCCAGGCGCTCGGGATCGTGCTCACCGCGGCCGTCGTGGTGAGCACGCTGTGGTTGCTGGGTGCGCTGTCTTGGGCCGCGGGTCTCATCGGCTTCGAGCAATCCTGGCTCAAGAGCCCCGTCGGCATAGGGTCCTAGCCGCCCTCACAGATAGCATGGTCGCGTCCCGAACCGCCTTGCCCCTACCCCAGGAGACCGACTGATGAGCGTCGTCGCCAGCCCTGCCCCAGCAGCCCTGATCCGGGTCGCTGCCGGGACCACCGCTGGCGCTGCCGTGCGCGACGCCGGGTTGCCTAGTCGCGGCGCCTCCGACGCGGTCGTCGTCGTGCGGGATGCCGAAGGCAGGTTGCGTGACCTGTCGTGGGTGCCCGAGGCCGACGTCGAGGTCACGCCCGTGGCCGCCGACACCGAAGACGGGCGCAGCGTCATCCGGCACTCGGCGGCGCACGTCTTGGCCCAGGCGGTGCAGGGTCTGTTCCCGGAGGCCAAGCTCGGCATCGGTCCACCGATCACCGACGGCTTCTACTACGACTTCGACGTGCTGCGCGCGTTCACCCCGGAAGACCTCGCCGCGCTGGAGAAGCGCATGCAGAAGATCGTCAAGGACGGCCAGCTGTTCGATCGGCGGGTATACGAATCGAAGGACCAGGCGCGCGAAGATCTCGCCGACGAGCCCTTCAAGCTGGAGCTCATCGACGACAAGTCCGGCAACCCCGACGTGATGGAGGTCGGTGGTGACGAGCTGACGGCCTACGACAATCTCAATCCCCGTACCCGCGAACGGGTTTGGGGCGATTTGTGCCGTGGTCCGCACATTCCGACCACCAAGTACATTCCCGCCTTCAAGCTGACCCGCAGTTCGGCCGCGTACTGGCGCGGAAACCAGGACAACGCCAGTCTGCAGCGCATCTACGGCACGGCGTGGGAGTCGCAGGAGGCGCTCGAGAAACACCTGGACCTCCTCGAGGAGGCGCAGCGCCGGGACCATCGCAAGCTCGGCACCGAACTGGACCTGTTCAGCTTCCCCGATGAACTGGGTTCCGGGTTGCCCGTCTTCCACCCGAAGGGTGGCGTCATCCGCAAGGAGTTGGAGGATTACTCGCGGCGCAAACACCTAGAGGCGGGCTACGAGTTCGTCAACACTCCGCACATCACCAAGGAACAGCTGTACATCACCTCCGGTCACCTGGAGTGGTACGCCGACGGCATGTTCCCGCCGATGCACATCGACGCGGAGTACAACCAGGACGGCACCGTGCGCAAGCCGGGCCAGGACTATTACCTCAAGCCGATGAACTGCCCGATGCACCACTTGATCTACCGGGCGCGGGGCCGCTCGTACCGCGAACTTCCGTTGCGGCTCTTCGAGTTCGGGTCGGTGTACCGGTACGAGAAGTCCGGTGTCGTGCACGGCCTGACCCGGGTGCGTGGGATGACCCAGGACGACGCGCACATCTACGTCACGCGTGAACAGATGCGCGATGAGTTGACCTCCCTGTTGCAGTTCGTGCTCGACCTGCTGTCCGACTACGGCCTCGACGACTACTACCTCGAGTTGTCGACCAAGGACCCCGACAAGTACGTCGGCTCCGACGAGGTCTGGGAGGAGGCCACCGACACGTTGCGTGAGGTGGCCGAGGCATCGGGTCTGGACCTGGTGCCCGACCCTGGCGGCGCGGCGTTCTACGGCCCGAAGATCTCCGTCCAGGTCAAGGATGCGCTGGGCCGGAGCTGGCAGATGTCGACGATCCAGCTGGACTTCAACATGCCGGACCGATTCGAGCTGGAGTACACCGCAGCGGACGGCAGCCGTCAGCGCCCCGTACTGATCCACCGGGCGCTGTTCGGCTCGATCGAGCGGTTCTTCGGTGTGCTCACCGAGCACTACGCGGGGGCGTTCCCGGCCTGGCTCGCGCCGGTGCAGGTGGTCGGCATCCCCGTCGCTGAGACGCACGTTGCCTACCTGGAAGACGTTGCCGCACAGTTGAAGGCGCGCGGGATTCGAGTCGAGGTCGATGCAAGTGACGACCGGATGGCCAAGAAGATCGTCAACCAGACCAACCAGAAAGTGCCTTTCATGTTGCTCGCGGGTGACCGCGACGTCGAGGCCGGAGCCGTCAGCTTCCGATTCGGCGACCGCACCCAAATCAACGGCGTGTCGCGCGACAACGCGGTCGAGGCCATCGTGGACTGGGTTGGCCGTCGGGAAAATGCCGGTCCCACAGCGGAACTCGTCGAGGTAGGAGCGGGCGATCAGCGCTCGCGCGAAGAGTAGATCGTGATGCCGTGACCGAGCAGGACGATCAGACGATCATCGATCATGGGGCCGGCGACGCCGACCACCTCCAACGCTTGTGGACGCCGCATCGGATGACCTACATCGCCGGGGCCATCAAGGGTGGTGCGGGTTCCGCTGGTTCGTCGCAACCGTTCACCGACATCCCCAACATGTCCGACGAGGACGGCCTGGTCGTCGCCCGCGGCGAACTGGTCTATGCGGTGCTGAACCTCTACCCGTACAACCCTGGGCATCTGATGGTGGTGCCGTACCGCAGGGTCGCCGAACTGGAAGACCTGACGGACGCCGAGAGTGCAGAGTTGATGGCGTTCACACAGAAGGCGATTCGCGTGATGAAGGGCGTGTCCCGGCCACACGGCTTCAACGTCGGGTTGAACC
Source organism: Mycobacterium sp. (assembly GCA_025966225.1). GTDB lineage: Bacteria > Actinomycetota > Actinomycetes > Mycobacteriales > Mycobacteriaceae > Mycobacterium. The sequence goes on from JAOPVI010000410.1 coordinate 16,097, forward strand.
TCGGAACCTCGGCGGGCGGATCACTCGCGGAGCATCTGCACATGCACGTGGTCCCGCGCTGGGGCGGTGACGCCAACTTCATCACGATCATCGGTGGGTCAAAGATCATCCCGCAGCTGCTGCGCGACACCCGCGAGTTGCTCGCCACGGAATGGACGAAGACGACATGAGCGATGTCTATCTGTTGACCCGGGCGGCGTACGCGAAGTTGAGTCGGCCGGTCGCCAAGGCGGCGCTGCGTCTGGGGCTCACTCCGGACAGCGTGACGATCCTCGGTACCGCAGGCACCGTGATCGCGGCGCTGACACTGTTCCCCATCGGTCAACTGTGGTGGGGCGCGTTCACCGTCTTCGTCTTCGTGCTTGCCGACATGCTTGACGGCGCCATGGCGCGCGAGCGCGGCTTCAGCACCCCGTTCGGCGGGGTGCTGGACGCCACCTGCGACCGGATCAGCGACGGCGCGGTGTTCTGCGGACTGCTGTGGTGGGCGGCCTTCGGCATGCACAGCACTGCGCTCGTGGTGGCGACGATGATCTGCCTGGTGACGTCCCAGGTGATCTCCTACATCAAGGCCAGGGCAGAGGCGAATGGGCTCAAGGGTGATGGCGGAATCATCGAACGCCCCGAACGGCTCGTCATCGTGCTGGCAGGTGCAGGCCTCTCCGGCGTGGGGTTCCTGCACGTGCCGTGGCTGGTGCATGTCGCGATGTGGCTGCTCGCGGTCGCCAGCATCGTGACCCTGGGCCAGCGGCTGCATGCGGTTCGGACCTCACCCGGTGCCATGGATCAGTCGGCGACGGACGCCAAACCCCCGAGCGACGCGTCCGAGGAGTCGAGCGAGCAGTGAGCACGCCAACATCGGGACTGCCGAGCATCCGCGGTTTTCGTGTCCCGTTGGGCGGCCAACTCGCCGAGCTGGGCTACGCCGCGGGCTGGCGGCTCGTCCGCGCCATGCCGGAGTTCGCTGCGCGCAACGCCTTTGGCGCTGGTGCGCTGTATGCAGCGCGCGCCGGTGGGCCCGATCAGCTGCGCAAGAACCTCGCGCGGGTGATCGGCGTGCCGCCCGCCAAGGTGCCGGGCAGCCTGATTCGTGCTTCGCTGGCCTCCTACGCCCGATACTGGCGGGAGGCGTTCCGATTGCCGTCGATGAATCACGAAGTGCTCGCCCGAGAATTGCAGGATACCGCCGAGGGTGTCGAGCACGTCGAGCGAGCACTGGCCGCCGGCAAGGGGGCCATCCTGGCGTTGCCGCACAGCGGAAATTGGGACATGTCCGGCGTGTGGCTCACCAACAATTACGGCCGCTTCGCCACCGTCGCCGAGCGGCTCAAGCCCGAATCGCTGTACAAGCGTTTTCTCGCCTATCGGGAGAGTCTTGGCTTCGAGGTCATCCCGCTGACAGGCGGGGAGCGGCCTCCGTTCGAGATCCTCGCCGAACGGCTACGCGGCAACGGGCTGGTCTGCCTTATGTCCGATCGCGACCTGACACGTTCCGGTGTTCAGGTCAACCTCTTCGGCGAGCCAACCCGATTGCCCGCTGGCCCGGCCAAGTTGGCCCTCGCTACGGGCGCGGCCCTGTTGCCCATCCACAGCTTCTACAAGCCGGACATCGCGGTCACCAAACTCGCTGCACCGCTCGACACGTCGTCGGGTGACGTCACCGTCATCACCCAGGCACTGGCCGACCGGTTCGCGACCAACATCGCCGACCATCCCGCCGACTGGCACATGTTGCAGCCGCAGTGGATTGCCGATCTGTCTGAAGAACGCCGCGCCCGACTCGGAGCAACGGACGAGGGAGGCTAATGCGCATCGGCATGGTCTGCCCCTATTCGTTCGACGTACCCGGAGGCGTTCAGGCCCACGTTCTGCAGCTCGCCGAGGTGATGCTCGGCTACGGGCACGAGGTCAGCGTGCTGGCGCCGTCGTCGCCGCACGTGACACTGCCCGACTACGTCGTCTCCGGCGGCAAGGCCGTGCCCATCCCGTACAACGGGTCCGTCGCACGGCTGCGATTCGGGCCAGCCACGCACCGCAAGGTCAAGAAGTGGATCCTCGAGGGCGACTTCGACGTCCTGCACGTGCACGAGCCCAATGCGCCGAGCCTTTCGATGCTCGCCCTCATGGTCGCCGAGGGGCCCATCGTCGCAACTTTCCACACGTCGACCACGAAGTCGTTGACGCTCAGCGTCTTTCAGGGCATCCTGCGGCCCTGGCACGAGAAGATCGTCGGCCGCATCGCGGTCTCCGACCTGGCGCGGCGCTGGCAGATGGAGGCGCTCGGTTCGGACGCCGTCCAGATTCCCAACGGAGTCGACGTGGCGTCGTTCGCGTCCGCGCCGAAGCTGGATGGATATCCGCGGGCGGGGAAGTCCGTGCTGTTCCTCGGCCGCTTCGACGAGCCGCGCAAGGGCATGGAAGTCCTGCTGGGTGCACTACCCGCGTTGGTCGAGGCGTTCCCCGACGTCGAGGTGCTGGTCGTCGGACGCGGCGACGAGCAAGCCCTTCGGGAAGAAGCCGGTGAGCTCGCCGGACATCTGACCCTCCTCGGACAGGTCGACGATGCGGCGAAGGCCTCGGCGATGCGCAGCGTCGACGTGTATTGCGCCCCCCACACCGGCGGCGAGAGCTTCGGCATCGTGCTGGTCGAGGCCATGGCCGCAGGCACTGCGGTGGTGGCCAGCGATCTGGACGCCTTCCGCCGCGTGCTCGAGGACGGTGCGGCGGGCCGGTTGGTGCGGGTCGACGATGCGCCGGGATTGGCCACGGCGTTGGTCGCGGTGTTGTCCGACGACGCGATGCGGCAACGGTACGTCGAGGCGGCCGCCGACGCGGTCCGTCAGTACGACTGGTCGGTGGTGGCGCGCGAGATCCTGCGCGTATACGAGACGGTCGCCGGCGCGAGCGTGAAGGTCCGGGTGGCGGGCTCAACGAGCAAGAGCGAAGCGGCTAGGGGTACGGCGTGATCACGTGGATCGTGGTCGGCGCGCTGGTCGGGCTTCTGGTCGCCGTCGTGGTCGTGATGGGCGCATGGGCGCTGCAGACCGCAAGCAGGCTGAACCGACTACACGTCCGATACGACCTGTCGTGGCAGGCGCTCGACGGCGCACTCGGGCGGCGCGCCGTGGTGGCGCGGGCGGTGGCCACCGATGCCTACGGACGCAGCCCGGCGGGCAAGCAGTTGGCGGCGCTTGCGGCTACCGCCGAACGGGCGCCCAGATCGGGCCGCGAGGCCGCAGAGAACGAATTGTCGACGGCCCTGGCACTGGTCGATCCCGCGTCGCTTCCGGTCGCGCTGGTGGCCGAGGCGGCCGACGCCGAGGCGCGTGTGCTGCTGGCCCGACGCTTTCACAATGACGCCGTCCGCGACACCCTCGCGCTGCGTGAGCGACCGCTGGTGCGCTGGTTTCACCTCGGCGGAACTGCGGCGATGCCAACCTATTTCGAGATCGCCGAACTCGCAGCGCAGGACACCGTCGGGCAGGTCAGCAGGCGCACGTCGGCGCGCGTCGTGCTCCTCGACGAGGACGGGTGCGTGCTGCTGTTCCGCGGTTCGGACCCGGCCACCGAGTCCGACGAGGCGCCGCATTGGTGGTTCACGATCGGCGGTGCCGTCCAGCCAGGAGAGCAGCTCCCGGAGGCCGCCGCCCGTGAGCTCGCAGAGGAGACCGGACTTCGGGTCAGTCCGGCCGACCTGATCGGGCCGGTGTGGCGGCGCGACGCGGTGATCGACTTCAACGGGTCGGTGATGCGTAGCGAGGAGATGTTCTTCGTCTACCGCGTGGCTCGGTTCGAGCCGTCGACCAACGGGCACACGGCGCTCGAACGCCGCTACATCCACGGCCACCGCTGGTGTGACGAGGTTGCCATCCGTGCCCTGGCGGATGGAGGCGAGGCGGTGTATCCGGTGCAGCTCGGAGATTTGCTCGTGGACGCGGTCGCCATCGCCGACCAGCGGTCGGGGCAGCAACCACGCCAACTGCAGTCGATTCGGTGATTCCCGGACGAGCGTGCGGGTCACCAGCGATTTGGCCCGGCCACTAGACTGGTTCAGTACTTATTTGGAGGAGTTGGCAGTGGATATCGGCGGGCAGGAGCGAAGCGACCGGGGAATCAGTGGCGCCGCTGAGAGGAACGGGTCTGCGGAGGGCAACCAGACGGGCACCGCTCGCGTGAAACGCGGCATGGCCGAGATGCTGAAGGGCGGCGTCATCATGGACGTCGTCACCCCGGAACAGGCACGCATCGCCGAGGGCGCAGGCGCCGTCGCAGTGATGGCACTCGAACGCGTCCCCGCCGACATCCGCGCGCAGGGCGGCGTGTCCCGGATGAGCGACCCCGACATGATCGAGGGCATCATCGCCGCGGTCACCATCCCGGTGATGGCCAAGGCGCGCATCGGCCACTTCGTCGAGGCGCAGATTCTGCAGAGCCTCGGCGTGGACTACGTCGACGAGTCCGAGGTGCTCACCCCGGCCGACTACGCCAACCACATCGACAAGTGGAAGTTCACCGTGCCGTTCGTGTGCGGTGCGACCAACCTGGGCGAGGCGTTGCGACGGCTCACCGAGGGTGCGGCCATGATCCGCTCCAAGGGTGAGGCAGGCACCGGGGACGTCTCCAACGCCACCACTCACATGCGCAAGATCGGTGGCGAGATCCGTAGGCTCACCTCGCTGTCGGAGGACGAATTGTTCGTCGCGGCAAAGGAATTGCAGGCGCCGTACGACCTGGTGGTCGAGGTGGCGCGCGCAGGAAAGCTGCCGGTGACCCTGTTCACCGCCGGTGGCATCGCCACGCCTGCCGACGCCGCGATGATGATGCAACTCGGGGCCGAGGGCGTGTTCGTCGGTTCGGGCATCTTCAAGTCCGGTGACCCGGCGGCGCGGGCGGCGGCGATCGTCAAGGCCACCACGTTCTACGACGACCCGGACATGCTGGCCAAGGTGTCGCGGGGGCTGGGCGAGGCCATGGTCGGCATCAACGTGGAGGACATCGCGCAGCCTCACCGGCTCGCAGAACGCGGCTGGTAACGGCGATGGGCGCTGGCACGAAGAGCAGACGACACTAGCCGCATGGCGATCGAGGAAATCCTTGATCTCGAGCAGCTCGAGGTCGACATCTATCGCGGTCGTGTGTTCAGTCCCGAATCCGGCTTTCTGCAGCGCACCTTCGGAGGCCACGTCGCGGGCCAGTCGTTGGTTTCGGCGGTGCGCACCGTGGATCCGAAGTATCAGGTGCACTCGCTGCACGGCTACTTCCTGCGGCCGGGCGATGCCCAGGCGCGTGCGGTGTACACGGTGGAGCGCCTGCGCGATGGCGGATCGTTCTGCACCCGCCGGGTGAATGCGATCCAACATGGCAAGACCATCTTCTCCATGTCGGCGTCGTTCCAGGCCGACCAGAGCGGCATCGAGCATCAGGACGCCATGCCTGCCGCGCCGCCACCCGACGATCTGCCCGGATTCCGGTCGGGTGGAGCGTTCGACGACGCCGGCTTCGCGCAGTTCGCGGAGTGGGACGTGCGCATCGTGCCCCTTGACCGGGTGGCCCGGCTGCCCGGCAAGGCCTCTCAGCAGCAGGTGTGGTTCCGGCACACCGACCCGCTGCCAGACGACCCGGTGCTGCACATCTGCGCCCTGGCGTATATGAGTGACCTGACGCTGTTGGGTTCTGCGCAGGTCAACCACCCCGACGAACGCAAGCACCTGATGATCGCGTCGCTGGATCACGCGATGTGGTTCATGCGGCCGTTCCGTGCCGACGAATGGCTGCTGTATGACCAGTCGTCGCCGTCGGCCTGCGGTGGGCGTGCCCTGACGCAGGGCAAGATCTTCAACCAGTACGGCGAGCTGGTCGCGGCGGTAATGCAGGAAGGGCTGACCCGCTACCAGCGCGACTTCACGCCCCTCAGCAGGTGACCGTGCGCGTCGGCGTCCTTGCGCTGCAAGGGGATACCCGTGAGCATTTGGCGGCGTTGAGCGAAGCGGGCGCCGAAGCCGTCAAGGTGCGCCGGGTATCCGAACTGGATTCCGTTGATGCCCTCGTCATTCCCGGCGGGGAATCGACGACGATGAGCAAGTTGCTGCGGGAGTTCGAGTTGATGGACCCGCTGCGGATCCGGTTGGCCGACGGCATGCCCGCGTACGGGTCGTGCGCAGGCATGATCCTGCTCGCCACCGAGATCGTCGATGCGGGCGTGCCGGGTCGCGAGGCGTTGCCGTTGGGTGCCATCGACATGACCGTACGTCGCAATGCCTTTGGCCGACAGGTCGATTCATTCGAAGGCGACATCGCGTTCGAAGGGCTGGACGAATCCATGCACGCGGTGTTCATCAGGGCGCCATGGGTGGAGCGGGTCGGGGCGGACGTTCAGGTGTTGGCAGAGGCGGCGGGGCACCCCGTCGCGGTCCGGCAGGGCCGCATGTTGGCGACGTCGTTCCACCCGGAGATGACCGGTGATCGTCGGGTGCACCAACTTTTCGTCGACATCGTTGACGGTCGAGGCTAGCGACATCGCAACTACGGCAGCTGTTGGCGAAGCCATTCGACGACCATCGGGATCGAACATCGACCGGGCGTCGATGTCGAAGGTGTACATGTCGGTCACCGGGCAATCTGAGCGAAGTAGTCGGCGACGCCGGTCCGGTCGTCCAGGGCGGTGACGGCGCCGAGGTAACCATCGGGCCGGACGACCACGCGGCCGCCGTCGGCCAGCCCGAATCGCTTGGCGACCAGACCATCCGGGTCGGCGACCACGATGTCGTATCCGCCGACCGGAGCGCCGTCGGCCGTGACCAGCACCTGCGTCTGACCGGCCGGCCCGGCGGCGGGTGCCGGAGCGTTGCCCGCAACCGTGAGCACCGTGTGGCCGGCGTGGTCGGGCTCCCACGCGGCGCTGAGCTGCTTCTGGAGTCCGGCGTCGTCGATGTGCGGGACATGCTGACCAGCGCTCACTTTGGCGTTCCGCGGACCCGAGGTCAGTACGGCCGGGCTGTTCTTGTAGGCGATGTTGGTCTCCGTGATGTTGCTCGCCATCACACGCACTGCGGGCGGTACGTGGCCAATGACCTTTACGACCGCGTTGCGCGCCACCCGCGCAAGGCCTTTGAGCGTGCCGACCTTCGTCAACGTGCTGGTGAAGTCGATGACGCGCTTGCCGACGGGGTGCCGCTCGGCGTTATAGCTGTCCAGCAGCGCAGCTCCGGCGTCACCCTTGATCACCTCCGCGAGCTTCCAGCACAGGTTGAACGCGTCCTGCATGCCGGTGTTCATGCCCTGGCCCCCCGCGGGGCTGTGGATGTGGGCAGCGTCGCCGGCGAGAAACACTCGCCCATGGCGGTATTCGGGCACCTGGCCGTGGTGAATCTCGAAACAGGTCACCCAGTGCGGGGTGGTGATGGTGACGCCGCCGATGCGTCTGTCGACGATCTTCTGAAGCTGGTCGATGGTGGGGTTCAGATTCAACGGGGCACCTGGCGCGTCGTGGATCTGCGCAAGGAACCGCACGCGGCCACCGCGCATCGGCAACGTCACGACCGGGCCGTCGGAGTCGAAATAGGTATACATGTTCGTGTTGTCGAAGTGCGGCTCGACCTCCACATCGCCGAGGATGAAGCGCTCACCGTTGAACGACCCTTGCAGCTTGGTGCCCACCAGCCGGCGCACGCTGCTGTGGCCGCCATCGGTGCCGAGGACCCACGAGGTGTCGACTTGCTCGGTAGTCCCGTCGGCGCGTTGCAGCACGAGGTGCACCGCGTCGGCATCCTGCCGCAACTCGGTCAGTGTGAGGCCCCGGTCGATGGTTACGCCGAGCCCGTTCAGATGTTCGGTCAGCACCCGTTCGGTCTCGGTCTGCGCGGTGATGAGGGTGTAGGCAAACTGGCTGTCCACGCTGTCGAGCGGCGCCCGGAACATCTTCTTGCCGTTGGCGAACATGTTCATCCCCGTCGACTTCACGCCGGTGGCGATGAGGTCGTCGAGGATCCCCATTCGGTCGAGCATGTCGCAGCTGCGGGCGTGGATTGCGATGGCACGGGACTCGGTGGTCGGCTGGTCGAGCTTGTCGATGATCCGGACCCGGATGCCGCGGCGGGCGAGCTCGCAGCCGGCGACGAGGCCAACGGGCCCTGCGCCGACGACGACCACTGTGGGGTTCTGGGCGGTGCTCATGAGCTTCTCCTGGTTTCACGATCTGTTGAGACTAGTCTCACTGTATGATGAAACTAGTCTCAACGCAAGATGAAATTAACGATGGGGTGAAACCGATGGCCAAGAAGGCGATTCCGCCTGGTCCGCGAGACGAACGCGGGGTGCTGGCAGCGCGAATACTGGCCTCCGCGCGTGACGCCTTCGCCGATACCGGCTTGGCGGGAACGACCATCCGGGCGGTGGCTCGCGGCGCCGACGTTGACCCCGCGCTGGTGTATCACTACTTCGGCTCGAAGGAAGGTCTGCTCGACGCGGCGACAACGCCTCCACGGCGATGGCTGGAGAGCGTCGCACAGACCTGGACGACACCGGTGCCCGACCTCGGCGGCGCATTGTTGCGGCTGATGCTTGGCGCCTGGGCAGACGACGAGATCGGTCCGGTCCTTCGCGCCGTCCTGCAGACCGCCGCGCACGATCCGGGCACCCGCGAGAAGCTTCGCAGGGTCGTCGAGGGCAGCCTGATGGGCGTCTCACACCTGGGCGTAGACGACCGTGACCGGCTGGTCCGGAGCGGACTGATCTCGTCGCAGCTCATGGGACTCGCGATGATGCGCTACGTCTGGAGGATCGAGCCGGTCGCTTCGATGGCCGACGACGAGCTCGTCGCGGCCGTCGCGCCCAATCTGCAGCACTACATCGAGGGCGAGCTCGGGCGGTCCGAACCTGCACGTAGACTCGACGATCGGACTTCGCAGTAGAGAAGAATGAGGTAGTAACTGATGAGCGGCCATTCCAAGTGGGCGACCACCAAGCACCAGAAGGCCGTCAAGGACGCGCGCCGCGGCAAGGAATTCGCCCGGCTGATCAAGAACATCGAGGTCGCCGCCCGCACTGGCGGCGGTGATCCGGCGGGCAACCCGACGCTGTACGACGCCATCCAGAAGGCGAAGAAGACGTCGGTGCCCAACGACAACATCGAGCGGGCGCGCAAGCGTGGCGCAGGCGAAGAGGCCGGCGGCGCCGACTGGCAGAACATCACCTACGAGGGGTATGGACCCAACGGTGTCGCGGTGCTCATCGAATGCCTGACCGACAACCGAAATCGGGCCGCCAGCGAGGTCCGTATCGCGATGACCCGTAACGGCGGCAACATGGCCGACCCGGGCTCGGTGTCCTATCTGTTCACCCGCAAGGGCGTCGTCACGCTGGAGAAGAACGGCCTGTCCGAGGATGACGTGCTGACGGCCGTGCTCGAGGCGGGCGCGGAAGACGTCGTCGACCTCGGCGAGAGCTACGAGGTGGTCTCCGAACCCACCGACCTGGTCGCCGTGCGTACGGCGCTGCAGGACGCGGGTATCGACTACGACTCGGCCGAGGCGAGTTTCCAGCCCTCGGTCACTGTGCCCGTCGACCTCGATGGCGCCCGCAAGGTGCTGAAGCTCATCGACGCGCTCGAAGACAGTGACGACGTGCAAGACGTGTACTCCAACGTCGACATCCCCGACGAGGTCGCGGCGCAACTCGACGAGGACTGACCCGGACCGCTAGGCCCTGTCGCCGTTAGCGATGCCCGCCTCCGCCGCCGCCGTGGTGGATGAACACCGGGCCGTCGAAGAGGAACGGGTATTGCTGCGGGTAGGAGACGGGCGGCGGGGTAGCGCTGAGTTGCACGTTTCCTGGCGTTTCGCACTGCGTGTTGCCCTCGGAGACGTTCGTGCAGTTCAGATGGTTCTCGGAGGCCATTGCCGCCGGGGCCGAGACGATGGCTGCCGCTGCGCCCGCCGCCAACAGCGGCGCGGCAAGGCGAAGGATGATGCTCATGATGACTCCTATTTAGAAACTGAACGTACAGTTTCCAATTACAAGAGCGCTGCCGCCGGCGCGGATCTTCCCGGGCCGACAGTGATGTGGATCACGCCGCCAGCCCGCGCATGGCGGCATCGACGACGGCGTCCGCCGCTGCTTCGTCGAGCGTCGCGTAGCCCGTCATGAGCCGGTACAGCGCGGGCCCGAACACGATGTCGATCGCCACTTCGCGGTCGACATCGTCGCGCAGTTCGCCGCGCGCCACTCCGCGGTCCCAGATCGCCCGGCTGACGTCTCGGCGGGAGTGGATGAGTCGATCCCGAAGTTCTGCCGCCACCACCGAATCGAACTGGGCTTCGCCAATCAATTGCGCGAAGACGCGCCCGCTGGCGCTGGCGTAGAAGTGCGACAGACCCCGCAGCACGATGCGGAAGTCCTCTGCCGCTGAACCGGTATCGGGGTCAGCCGACTCGATCAGCAGCTCGGAAAGAAAGGCCTCGACCGCGACCGCGTACTTGTTCGGCCACCACTTGTAGATCGTGGCCTTGCTCGCACCGCTGCGGCCCGCGATCCCCTCGGTGGTCATCGCCCGCAGCCCGACTTCGTGCATCAGATCGGAGGCGGCCCGAAGGACGGCCGTGCGAGACCGCTCGCTACGTGGCCGGCCCACCCGCGGCGGGGAACCGGATGCGGTCCAGATGTCGGCCATGGCGAGCTCCCGTCTCAGATACTGAACGTGGCGTTCAGTATGGCGCAAAGTGCGGCGTTCAGCCGGTCAGGAATGCGCCGATTGCCTCAGCGGTCTGCTCTGGCTGATCCAGCATGATCAGCACGTTGGCGTCGTCGACGTAGCGCAGTGCGCCTTTCGTCAGCTTCGCCAGTCGGGTGGCGTGCTCGTCGGGCATCACGGGGTTGTGGCTCCAGAGCACCAGTACGTCGCCGCGAAAGTCCTTGAGCCGGTTGGTCGCCCGCGTCAGATCCGCGCCGACGAACTTCGTGCGGGTGTACTTCATCAGGTCGATGCGGATCCGCTTGTCGTGCAATCCGGCATCGAACCAGGCGTCCACGATGGGTTGTGGAATCGGCTTCTTGGCCATCATCCCGAACAACAGGTACTGCCTACGCATCCAGCCGATGCGTAGTTGCCGCATCGCCATCGCGACGGTCCAGGGCGTCCGGCTGGCAAGCCATGCGACCTTGCCTGGGAAGCCGGGCGGGAAGTTCTCGAACGCCTCGGACGGGCAGATGACCATGCGTGCGACGCGCTTGTCGCGCCCAGCGTCGGTAAGGAAGAGCGGACCACCCCAGTCGGTCACCACCAGTGTGACGTCGGAGAGGTCGAGCGCGTCGAGGAAGTCGGCAACGATGCCGACCATGCCCGGCATCGTGAGGTCGGCGTCGGGACGCATCGGCCTCCGGTGACCGCCCAATGGCAGGACCGGCCGCAGGTAGTGAAAGCCCGGGGGTAGAAGTGGCAGCACCTGGTCCCACACGTTCTCGTTCATCAGCAGCCCATGCAGGAGCACGACGGGCGTCCCGTCCGGATCGCCGTCTTCGCGGTATTCGAGGGTGCCCGCCGCGACGTCGACCGAATTCATTACCAACCTCCACTAGAACGGCAATTCTAGAACGTATGCTCTAGTGTGTCCGGAGGAGGCGAAGTTGGCAAGGTCGACGAGAGAATCGATCCTGACCGCGGCGGCGGAACTGATGCGACGCCAGGGCTATGCCGCGGTCGGGATGAAGGACGTCGTGAAGGCGTCGGGCGCGCCCATCGGCTCCATCTACCATCACTTTCCCGGCGGGAAGCTGCAGCTCGCGCGGGAAGCCCTAATCAACGCAGGGATGGCGTACGGGCTGCTGGTCCCGACGCTCGTCGACCCTCACGACGACCTCGGCGAGGCCATCGAGGCGGTCTTCGCACAGGCGGCCGAGGACATGGCGCAGACAGGTTTCGCGAACATGTGTCCGGTGGCCAGCGTGGCGGCCGAGGTCGCCGACACCGTCCCGGAACTCCGGGACGCCACTGCGGACATCTTCACGGGCTGGCTCGACGGGGCGACCGCCTACTTCCGGTCCCGAGGTCTACGGGATTCGACGGCCCGCGACTTCGCGGTGGTGCTGATCGGCGCACTCGAGGGCGCGTTCGTGCTGGCGCGGACGCTGCGCAGCACCGAGCCACTCCTCGCGACGGGCCGCGTGCTGGCTCCGCAATACCGCGGAATGGCGCTGACCTCGCGCGAATCCGCGGTGATCGACGCCTGAGCGCTCAGCCGCGGCGGTGGCGTGTCCTACCCGATCCCGTCCCCGGTGCCGGTTAAGGTATCGAACAGCTGTTCGGGAACTGACGGGTATTTGAGGAGACGCAAGTGCGCGTAATGGGCGTCGACCCTGGTCTGACGCGTTGCGGTTTGTCCATCATCGAGAGCGGCCGGGGCCGCCAGGTGATCGCGCTGGACGTGGACGTGGTCCGCACTCCCGCCGACCAGCCGCTGCACAAGCGACTCCTGACCATCAGCGACGCCGTCGAGCACTGGCTGGACACCCACCACCCCGACGTCCTCGCGATCGAGCGGGTCTTCGCCAACCAGAACGCGAACACAGCGATGGGCACCGCACAGGCAGGCGGGGTCATCGCACTCGCCGCGGCCAGGCGTGACATCGACGTCCATTTCCACACGCCAAGTGAGGTGAAGGCCGCCGTGACCGGCAACGGTCGCGCCGACAAGGCACAGGTCACCGAGATGGTGACCAGAATCCTTGCGCTGCAGACAAAACCGACCCCGGCCGACGCCGCCGACGCGCTCGCGCTGGCCATCTGCCACTGCTGGCGGGCCCCGATGATCGCGCGGATGGCCGAGGCGGAGGCCATGGCCGCCGAGCAACAGCGCAAGTACAAGGCCAAGCTCAAGGCGGCCCGATGATCGCGTCAGTTCGTGGTGAGGTGCTCGACATCGCGCTCGATCACGTCATCATCGAGGCGGCCGGCGTGGGCTACAAGGTCATGACGACACCGTCGACGCTCGCGACGCTGCGGCGCGGCACGGAGGCCCGGCTGATCATCGCGATGATCGTCCGCGAGGACTCAATGACCTTGTACGGCTTCGCAGACGCGGAATCGCGCGATCTGTTCAGCACGCTGCTCGGCGTCTCCGGCGTCGGCCCGAAGATCGGGCTCGCCACCCTCGCGGTCTACGACGCCCAAGCGCTTCGGCAGGCCCTCGCCGACGGCGACGTCACCGCCCTGACGCGGGTGCCCGGCATCGGCAAGCGTGGCGCCGAGCGCTTGGTGCTCGAACTACGCGACAAGATCGGCCCGGTGACGCCCGGTGGGGGACTCATCGGCATCAGCGGACACGCCGTGCGCGCACCTGTCGTGGAAGCGCTTGTCGGGCTTGGGTTCGCGGCGAAGCAGGCCGAGGAGGCCACAGACAAGGTGCTCGCGACAGAGCCCGACGCGACCACCCAAACCGCACTTCGGTCGGCTTTGTCCCTGCTGGGCAAGAAGTGAGCCGCCGCACATGAGTCGGTTCGACGAGGACGACCACGAAGACACCACCGATCGCGAGGTCTCCGCGGCGCTGACGGTCGGTGAGGGGGACATCGACGCGAGCCTGCGGCCGCGTTCGCTTGGCGAATTCATTGGTCAGCCCCGGGTTCGCGAACAATTGCAACTCGTCATCGAAGGCGCCAAGAACCGCGGCGGCACACCGGATCACATCCTGCTGTCTGGGCCGCCCGGGCTCGGCAAGACGTCGCTGGCGATGATCATCGCCGCGGAACTCGGCACTTCGCTCCGCGTGACCTCGGGCCCTGCGCTCGAACGCGCAGGTGACCTCGCCGCCATGCTGTCCAACCTCGTCGAACACGACGTGCTGTTCATCGACGAGATCCACCGCATCGCCCGGCCCGCAGAGGAAATGCTGTACCTGGCGATGGAAGACTTCCGCGTCGACGTGATCGTCGGCAAGGGCCCGGGGGCAACGTCGATTCCGCTCGAGGTGGCGCCGTTCACGCTCGTCGGGGCGACCACGCGGTCGGGCGCGCTGACGGGGCCGCTGCGCGACCGGTTCGGATTCACCGCGCACATGGACTTCTACGAGCCCGGCGAACTGGAACGCGTACTTTCTCGCTCGGCAGGCATCCTTGGCATCGAACTCGGCGACGAGGCCGGGTCCGAGATCGCCCGTCGCTCCCGCGGCACGCCCCGCATCGCCAACCGGCTGTTGCGCCGGGTGCGCGACTTCGCGGAGGTGCGCGCCGACGGCATCATCACGCGCGACATCGCGAATTCCGCGCTCGCGGTCTACGACGTCGACGAGTTGGGTCTGGACCGGCTGGACCGCGCCGTGCTGTCGGCGCTCACCCGCAGCTTCGGGGGCGGTCCCGTTGGCGTGTCCACGCTCGCGGTCGCGGTCGGTGAAGAGGCCACGACGGTCGAGGAGGTGTGCGAGCCTTTCCTGGTGCGGGCGGGCATGCTTGCCCGCACTCCGCGTGGGCGGGTTGCCACCGCGCTCGCGTGGACGCACCTTGGCATGACGCCACCCAGTGGCGCGGCTGGTTTGGGGCAGGTCGGGTTGTTCGACTAGACGAGGAGTACGCAATGGGAAGCGGTACCACGAGAGTTGGCGGACTCCTTGGCGTTGCCTCGGCCGCCGCCGTGGTTCCCGCGTATCTGGTGGGTTCGCCTGAGGTGCCGAGAAGTCCGGAGGACGCACATCAGTACTTCGACAACGCGGCGTCCTTCCTCACCGCGAATGGCACCCTGCCGCTGCTGCACCTGTTGTTCGGGCTGCTGTTCCTCGGCGTGTTGGTGTCGGTGCTGCGTTCCGCGGCCGGACCCACGGCTGCGGTCTATGTCGCCCTCGCAGGAGGGGCGGTGTTCTTTGCGTTGACGGCCGCCGGCCTGGCCGCTGAGGTGGCGGTGCCCGCAGCGATCGTCCGTTTCGGCGACATGTCGGTCACCCAATTCTCACAACCGTTCCTCGGGCTTGCCGTCTGGCTTTACCACTACAGCCAGATCGGTTCGGCCGCACTGATCTTCGCGACGGGCTATGTCATCTGGCAGACGGGTGTGCTGCCAAAGTGGTCGGCGGCACTCGCGCTGCTGGGCATCCCGGCGCTACTGCACCTGTGGATCGGCGTGCCGAGCGCATACACCACCATCGCATGGATCGGATTGACCGGTCTGCTGCTGCTCATTCTTCCGCCGGTCGCGCGGACAACCTCAGGGGACGTGAAATGATCACTGCCGGACTGGTTTTCGCAGGACTCGCCGCTGCGCTTCACGTATACATCTTCGTGCTCGAGTCGTTCCAATGGACGGCGCCACGGACGCGCGCGACGTTCGGAACGACGCCGGAAGAGGCCGAGACCACGAAACTCTTGGCCTTCAACCAGGGTTTCTACAACCTCTTCTTGGCGATCGTCACCGCGGTGGGGGTGGCCGTGATGAGTTCGGGTGGTATCGCAGTCGGTGCGGCCCTGGTCTTCGCAGGCGTCGGTTCGATGCTCGCGGCCGCCCTCGTTCTCATCGTGTCGGCGCCGGACAAGGCGCGCTCTGCGGTAACCCAAGGCGCTCTGCCATTGGTGGCCGTTGTGCTGCTCGCCATTGGCTTGTCGATGACGTAATCGTTGTCGGGTTGGCCGACGACGTACACCTGATCGCCGCCCGAGCGCTTGGCCTTGTACATGGCCCGGTCGGCAGAATGCACCAGGTACTCGGCGAACGTGCGGACGTCGGACCCGGGTACCCACGCGCATGGCGCACTGTCGATTCCGATGCTGGCCGTGATGTCGCCAGGCAACCGGGCGATCTCGCTTCGCAGCCACTCGGCGAGTTTGATCGCGTACTGCTCGCTTCCGACCACGGCGATGACGAACTCTTCGCCGCCGATCCGGGCGATCACGGAATCGACGCTGCGGGCGTGGCGCATGATGTCGGCGACGGCGATGAGTGTTCGGTCGCCCGCTGCGTGACCGGCAGTGTCGTTGATGCGTTTGAAGTCGTCGAGGTCGACCATGACGATTGCCAGCCGGGACGGCGTGATGCCGAGCGGACTGGTGATCAACCCTCGAAGTGACCGGTGGAAGCCGCGTCGGTTGGGCAGTCCGGTCAGCGGATCCGTATCCGACTTGAGCGCGTCGACGCCGAGGATGTGGACGAGCACCTGCGCGGAGAAGGGCACCGCCAGGATGCTCACGACGAGCACGATGAGCTTGCTCGATGCCAGCGCGAAATCCACGTAGGCGCTGATGCGGAAGCTACAGACGACCGCAGTGACGGTGGCCACCGCCAAGATGAAGGCGAGGAGTCGAGTGCTGTGAAAGAAAGCCACGTAACCCGCAAGGGCGGCGAATGCGGCACAGGTCTGTAGGCCAGAGCCGGGATATGACTGCCCAAGACACGTCGCAGCTATGCATGCACTCGCCACGACCGCGAAGGCGGTGGACTGGCCCTGGGTTGGCCAGCGCGCCAACCACAGCGCGGCCATCACTGAACACAACGTCGACACCGCGATTGCGGTGATGGTGAAGGCGAGCCCGCCAGGGCCCGAGGCACTCGACAACATCAGCAGCGGTACGGCACCCATCAATATGACGATGACAGCCATCATGTAGCGGGTGAAGCGTTGCAAATTGTGTGTCGCGAGGTAAGCGGACAGCCAGCCGAAGTGATCGGGTTGTCGCCACCAACGACTCATCCAGTCCACTTTCGGGCGCTCACCTTGCGATCGATGGCCCTAAACCGCGAAACGGCGCGGGGCGAATTGTGCAGAGTCGGCGTGAACCGGCCTACAGAATTCGAATAGTACATGCCACGAGTAGGGTTTGCTGCGCGATTTTGCGGACCTACCGAATGACAGGTAAAAACGCCAATTGCAGAGCCTCGTCCCCGAGGGTCCTCGACGGTGGCGTTCACATCGGTGATCTGCAGGTCGCAGGCGGCTGCCACGGCGGTGGCACTCGCTTCGGCACCGCTGACGGAGGCTGCGTCTTCGGCTTCCGATGGGAGCAGGTGATAGGGGGAGGTGACCGTGTGACCGGGCGAAAGGTTAGGCACCCGTCCGAAATGGGTACCTAGACCGTTGACCAGGGAGGCTGACGTGAACGATATCGATACCCGCGCCCGCGGACGAGGTGGACGCCTACGCATGCCGAGGAGTCGCGGCGCCGCCAGCGGATTCCTACTGATCTTGCTCGGCGCGTGGGGAGCGGCGGCCCCATTCGTTGGGCCAAATCTTGATTTTGCATTCAGTCCCAGCCAGGAATGGTCGGCCGCCCGCGGCTGGCTCGAGGTGTTGCCCGGGGTCGCAACGGTAATCGGAGGAAGTTTGCTGGTGCTGTCCCGAAACCGGGTCACCGCGATGCTGGGCGGCTGGCTCACGGTGATTGCCGGAGCGTGGTTCGTCGTCGGCAGAGCCGTTGCCGGTCCGCTTGCGCTCGGCGACGTTGGCACGCCCGTAGCGTCGACCGACAATCGGCGGCTGTTGCTCGAATTGTCGTACTTCCATGGGCTGGGTGCGCTGATCGTGTTCCTGGGCGCGCTCGCCCTGGGGCGGCTGTCGGTTCGCTCGTTCCGCGACGTCGAGTACGCGCGCCGACCGGTCGCGACTGTCGAGCAGCCCACCGAGGTGCTTGAGACGGACGATGAGGCCGAGCCGCGGCG
>JAOPVI010000414.1 GCA_025966225.1 Mycobacterium sp.
TGTGAAGGCATCCAAACCGGCTGACTCACTTCCCGATTCCGGATCGCCGGCTGCCCGGATCCGTCGTTCGGCGATCAGCAGCACGCCCAGCACGCCGATCAGCAGGATGGTGCCCTGCAGGAACAGGGCGGGCGGGTCGACGGCGATCGCACCGAGCACCGCGGTCCGGCCCGCCGAGCCGTGCAGGCCGATGCCAAGGACGACGACGGCGACGAAGGCGGCGGCCAGCCCGCCGATGCTCAGCGTGAGCTGTGCGCGGTAGCGGGCCCGCCGGGGCAGGAAGGCTTCCACGAGTACGCCGGCGACGGCCACCCCGAACACGATCAGCATCGGTGCGAGTTGGCCGTACTCGACGCTGGGCGTCGGGACGCCAGAAATTCCAGTCATTTCACCGGTCCTTCCGCGGACTTGGCGGTCGGGTCGTGCTGGTTGATGGTGGTCAGGGTGTGGTCGACGGCGGGGTTGATGATGTCCAGCGCGGGTTTGGGATACACGCCGAGTACCAGCAGCAGCGCAATCAGGGGCACCACCACCGCGATCTCCCGTGGGCGCAGGTCCTGCATGCCGTCGTTGGCGTGGTTCGCCGGGCCACCCATCATCCGCTGGTAGAGCCAGAGGATGTAGATCGCGGAGAGCACCAGGGCCGTCGAAGCGATGACGGCGAAGGCCGGGTAACGGGTGAAAGTGCCGATCAGGACGAGGAATTCACTGATGAACGGCGCCAATCCGGGCAGCGACAGGGTGGCCAGGCCGGAGATCAGGAACGTGCCCGCCAGCACCGGCGCGACTTTCTGCACACCGCCGTAGTTGGCGATCAGACGGGTGCCGCGTTGCGACACCAGGAATCCGGCGATCAGGAACAGTGCGGCCGTCGAGATGCCGTGGTTGACCATGTACAGCGTGGAGCCGGACTGGCCCTGGCTGGTCATCACGAAGATGCCGAGGATGATGAACCCGAAGTGGGAGATCGAGGTGTACGAGATGAGCCGCATGACGTCGGTCTGGCCGATGGCGACGATCGCGCCGTAGATGATTCCGATGACGGCCAGGGTGATGACCAGTGGCTGAAAGGTCTTGGCCGCGTCGGGGAACAGCTGCAGGCAGTAGCGCAACATGCCGAACGTGCCGACCTTGTCGACGACGGCCATCATCAGCACGGCCGTCGCGGGCGTCGCCTCGACAGCGGCATCGGGCAGCCAGCGGTGGAACGGCCACAGTGGGGCCTTCACGGCGAAGGCGAACATGAATCCGAGGAACAACGCATTCAGCACTGCGGGATTAGCCCCGAGTTGGCCGTGGGTGACGGCCGCGACGATGGCCCGGAAGTCGAACGTCCCAGCCTCGAACGCCTTGCTACCTGCGGTCACGACGTATAGCCCGATGACGGCCGCCAGCATGATCAGTCCGCCGAACAGGTTGTACAGCAGGAACTTCACCGCTGCCTTGGATCGACCCGCACCCCCGAATCCGCCGATGAGGAAGTACATCGGAATCAGCATCGCTTCGAAGAACACGTAGAAGAGCAGGATGTCTAGCGACACCAGCGAGATCAGCACCATGCCTTCGACCGCGAGCGTCAACGCCAGATAGGTGTGTGTGGAGCGGCCCTGATCACCGCCGTCGTTCCAGCCGGCGACGATGAGCAGCGGAACGAGCACCGCGGTGAGCACGACGAGGGCCAGGGCGATGCCGTCGAGCCCGAGGATGTAGCCGGTGCCGAACGACGGAATCCACTGGTGGTCTTCGACGAACTGGTACTGCGCGCCCCCGGGCTCGAAGCCGACGGCGAGTGCTACGACGATCGCCAGTACCGCCAGCGAGAGCGCAAGGGCGAGGTACTTGGCGACGTGTCGGGCCGACGAGGGCAGCAGGATCACCAGCGCCGCTCCGAGCATCGGCACGGCCCACAACACGGTAAGCCACGGAATGCCGTTCACCAGACCCTCACCGCCAGAATGGCGGCCAGCACCAGCGCCGCGCCGCCGAGCATCGAAAGGGCATAGGACCGGGCGAATCCGGTCTGCAACAGCCCCAACCGTTTTGAAGCCGAGCCGACGAGCATGCCCAGTCCTTTGGACACCCCGTCGATGGCGTCATCGTCGATCTCGACGAGGCCCTCGGTCAGGCGTCGCCCCGGTCGCATCAGCACGTCCTCGTTGAATGCGTCGCCATAGAGATCGTGACGGGCGGCGACGGTCAGCGCGGAGACCTTCTCGGGAGCGGTCTCGGGAATCGCCCTGGTGGCGTACATGCGGTAGGCGATGGCGACGCCCGCGGCGATCACGGCCAGCGTGACGGCGGTCATGACCGACGCAGGGACGGCGAAGTGGGCTTCTTCATGGCTGCCGACGACGGGCTCGAGCCAATGTTCCAGCGTGCCGCCGATCGCCAACAGACCGCCCGCGCCGACGGAGCCGACGGCGAGCACGATCATCGGCCACGTCATGCTGCCCGGCGACTCGTGCGGATGCGGCTCGATCAGCTCTCCCGTCGCTTCGCTCGCCTTGGCCTGCCAACGTTTTTCACCGAAGAACGTCATCAGCATCACCCTGGTCATGTAGAACGCCGTGATGCCTGCGCCAAGGAGCGCAGCCCCACCGAGCAGCAGACCCTTCAACCCTCCTGCCGCGAAGGCGGTTTCGATGATCGGGTCCTTTGAGAAGAACCCGGACAGCGGGGGCACGCCGATGATCGCGAGGTAGCCGAGCCCGAACGTCACGAAAGTGATTGGCATGTAGGTGCGTAGCCCACCATAGCGACGCATGTCCGTTTCGTCGTCCATGCCGTGCATCACGGACCCGGCGCCGAGGAACAGCCCGGCCTTGAAGAACCCATGGGTCAACAGGTGCATGATCGCGATGGCATAGCCCGCTGGGCCCAGTCCGGTGGCGAGCACCATGTATCCGATCTGGCTCATCGTCGAGGCGGCGAGCGCCTTCTTGATGTCGTCCTTTGCGCAGCCGATGATTGCGCCGAACAGCAGTGTCACGGCTCCGACGATGACGACGCCGAGTCGCGCGTCCGGGGCGAGGTCGTAGATCGGGCCCGAGCGCACGATGAGGTAGACCCCGGCGGTGACCATGGTGGCGGCGTGGATGAGTGCCGAGACTGGCGTGGGGCCCTCCATGGCGTCGCCGAGCCACGACTGCAGCGGCACCTGTGCCGACTTGCCGCATGCAGCCAGCAGCAGCAGCAGCCCGATGGCCGTCAAGGTGCCTTGCGACATATGCGCGGCAGCCCCGAAAACGCCTTGGTACGAGATGGTTCCGACGTTGGCGAACATCACCATCAAAGCCAGTGCCAGCCCGACGTCACCGACGCGGTTGACGACGAACGCCTTCTTCGCGGCGGTGGCGGCCGATGGCTTGTGTGACCAGAAGCCGATGAGCAGGTAGGACGCCAGGCCAACGCCCTCCCAGCCCATGTACAAGCCGAGGTAGTTGTCGGCGAGCACCAACAGCAGCATCGCCGCGACGAACAGGTTCAGGTAGGCAAAGAAGCGCCGCCGCTCGGGGTCGTGAGCCATGTAGCCGACCGAGTAGATGTGGATCAGCGCGCCGACACCGGTGATCAGCAGCACGAAACACACTGACAACTGGTCTAGTTGGAGTCCGAAGTCGACCTGTAGCTGGGCCACCGGAACCCAGGAGAAGAGGTGCTCGTGCAGCGCACGGTCCTCAGCGCCGCGGCTCAGCAGCCCGGTGAACAGCACGAAGCCGACGGCGAAGGACGCCAGCACGGTTGCGCAGCCCAGCAGGTGGCCCCAGGCGTTCGTGGCCTTGCCGCCGAGCAGCAGCACCACCGCGCCGGCCAGCGGCAGCGCAATCAGCAGCCAGATGGGAAGCGTCATGGTCTAGTTCTTCAACAGGTTCGCCGAGTCGACCGAAGCCGACCGTCGGGTACGGAAGATGGTCATGATGATCGCGAGGCCGACCACCACCTCGCAGGCCGCTACCACCATGGTGAAGAACGCGACGACCTGACCGTCGAGGTGGCCATGCATCCTGGAGAACGTGACGAAGGCCAGGTTGCACGCGTTGAGCATCAACTCGACACACATGAACATGACGATCGCATTGCGGCGCAACAGCACTCCGGCGGCTCCGATGGTGAAGAGCAACGCCGACAGGTAGAGATAGTTGGCGGGATTCAATTGGTGCTCCCGTTCTTGCTTGCAGCCACGACCTCAGGCGACTTGCGGCGCGGCAGCACGCTGCTGACCGAGCTATCCGCGTCGGAGCCGTCGGGCAGCCTGGCAGGCACGTCGACGGCGTTGTGTCGGGCGTAGACCCCGGGATTGGGTCTCGGAGTGGGATGTCCGCCAGGCGCGAACCGTTCGATCGCCATTTCGCGCTGAGACTTGCGGCGATCGAACCGCTCGCGGTGAGCCAGCACCATCGCGCCCAGAGTCGCGGTGATCAGCAGCGCACTCGTCAGCTCGAACGCCCACAGGTAACGGGTGAAGATGAGCGCGGCCAGGCCCTCGACGTTGCCCCCGCTGTTCGCCTGGGCCAACCCCGTGAAACCGGTGACGGAGGCGTTGCCGATGCCGCCGATCAACAGAATGCCGAAGCCGAGACCCGCAATGATCGCTGCGATGCGTTGTCCGCGAATGGTTTCCACCAGCGAGTCCGCCGAATCCACGCCGATGAGCATTAGCACGAAGAGGAAGAGCATCATCACCGCGCCTGTGTAGACGACCACCTGGACGACGCCGAGGAACAACGCGTCCTGGGCGATGTACAGCACCGCAAGGATGATCATGGTGCTCGCCAGGAACATCGCCGAGTAGACGGCCTTTGGCGCAGCGACCACCCCGATCGCGGAGCCGACGGCCAGGGTGGCGAGCACCCAGAACAGCACGGCCTCCGCGGTCACTTGGCCGGAACCTTCGGCATGCCGAGACCTTGGACCGTGATGTTGCCCCGGTAGTAGTCCTCGTCGGTACTGCCTGGGGCCATGTCGTGCGGGGGTGCCAGCATGTCCTGCAGTAGGGGAGCGAGCAGCTTGTCCTTGCCATAGATCAGGTCCGAGCGATTGTCGTCGGCCATCTCGTAGACGTTGGTCATCGTCAGCGCCCGGGTGGGGCAGGCCTCGATGCAGAGCCCACAACCTATGCAGCGGAGGTAGTTGATCTGGTAGACCCGGCCGTAGCGGTCCCCTGGCGAGAACCGTTCCGCCTCGGTGTTGTCGGCGCCCTCCACGAAGATCGCGTCGGCCGGGCATGCCCAGGCGCACAGTTCGCATCCGATGCACTTCTCCAGCCCGTCGTCATATCGGTTGAGCTGATGCCTGCCGTGGTAGCGCTTGGAGGTCGGTCCGGGTTTCTCCGGATACTCTTCGGTGACCCGCTTCTTGAACATCGCCTTGAACGTCACGCCGAAACCGGCGATGGCTTCGATGAAGCCGGGTTTTCTAAGGGGCATGAGCGGCCTCCTTCGTTGGTATGCGCGGAATGGGGAATGCGCCGGTGTCGGCAGGGACGGTGTCGGCTCTGCGCTGTCTGCGCCGCAATGTCCGCCACACGACGGTCACCAGCGCCACGCCGAAGACTGCGCTCGCGGTGACCATGAACGCCGCCCAGCCCCCGTAGCCATGGGTGCGCAACGTCCTAACGATGGCCACGGTCATGATCCAGGCCAGCGAGATCGGGATGAGCACCTTCCAGCCCAGCCCCATGAACTGGTCGTAGCGCATGCGGGGCAGGGTGGCGCGCAGCCACATGAAGAAGAAGAGGAACACCCACACCTTGGCGACGAACCACATCAGCGGCCACCACCCGCTGTTCGCGCCGTCCCACAGGGTCAACGGCCACGGCGCCTGCCAGCCGCCAAGGAACAGCGTGGTGGCGAGGGCCGACACGGTGGTCATGTTCACGTACTCGGCGAGCATGAAGATCGCGAAGCCCAGTGACGAGTACTCGGTATGGAAACCGCCGACCAGTTCGCCCTCGGCTTCGGGGAGATCGAATGGCGCCCTGTTGGTTTCGCCGACCATCGACGTCACGTAGATCAGGAACGACGGCAGCAGCAGGAAGACGTACCAAAGGTGTTGCTGTTTGGCGATGATCTCCGACGTCGACATCGTGCCGGAGTACAGGAACACCGCGGCGAAGCACAGCGCCATGGCGATCTCGTAGGAGATCACCTGTGCGCTGGACCGAAGGCCACCGAGCAGAGGGTAGGTCGAGCCCGAGGCCCAACCGGCCAACACGATTCCGTAGACCCCGATCGACGTCACCGCGAGTACGTAGAGCACGGCGACGGGAAGATCGGTCAGCTGCAGGGGAGTGTCGTGACCGAATACGCTGACCATGCCGCCCATCGGGATGACGGCGAAGGCCATGATCGCGGGGATCACCGAGATGATCGGTGCCAGAAGGTAGATCGGCTTGTCGACGCCCGCAGGGATGAGGCCTTCCTTGAGCGCAAGCTTGACGCCATCGACCAGGCTCTGCAGCAGCCCCCACGGCCCGACCCTGTTGGGTCCGGGACGTCGTTGCATCCAGCCGAGCACCTTGCGTTCGACCAGAATGGCGACCAATACGGTGAGCAACAGGAACACGAAGACGAATAGCGCCTTGGCCACTACCAGCCACCACGGATCGTGCCCGAACGAAGTCAGGTCGGGGTATTTCACGCGAGTTCACCTCCACCGGAGATCGCGACGAGCTCGCCGACCGAAGCGCCGAGTGTTGCGGCGACGGCAGAGCCGGGGGAGTTCAGCGGAAGCCACACCACGCGGTCGGGCATGTCGGTGATCTCGAGTGGGAGCGAGATCGCGCCAGTGGGAGTACTGACGGTGACGAGTTCGCCTGCCGTTGCAGCGATTTCAGTGGCGGTGGCTTCGGACAGTCGCACAACTGTCTGGCGCGCGGTCCCGGACAGGTGGGGTTCGCCGTCTTGAAGCCTGCCCGCGTCCAGAAGCATTCGCCAGCCCGCGAGTACCGCTTGCCCTGCCGACGGTCGGGCCGGCTGGCCCGGGCCGACGTGGGGTGCGGCGGCAGGGGTGCCCTGCCAACTCCCCAGCTTGGCGAGTTCGGCCCGCACCGCAGCGGCGTCGGGAAGGGCGAGGTCGACTCCGACCTCGTCGGCCAGCGCGGCGAGCACCCGAACGTCGGCGGTGGCGCTCGGGGGCAGCGCAGGATCGAAAGGACGCTGCCGCCCTTCCCAATTGACGAACGTGCCCGCCTTCTCGGTGACGGGTGCGATGGGGAAGACGACGTCGGCGCGCTCGGTGATGTCGCTGTGGCGCAACTCCAGGCTCACGACGAATGGCGCGGCCTCGACAGCGGCCAGCGCGCTTCTCGGGTCAGACAGATCGTCCAATTCGACGCCGCCGACGAGCAAGGCCTGCAGTGTTCCGTCCGCGGCCGCGGCGAGAATGCCCGAGGTGTCGCGTCCAGGCCGGTCCGGCAGGTCGTCGACGTGCCAACCCACGGCCACCTCACGACGTGCGGCGGGATCGGCCAGCGGACGGCCTCCTGGCAGGAGGTTGGGCGCGGCACCGGCTTCCAACGCGCCCCGGTCGCCTGCGCGCCGCGGAATCCAACCCAGGCTGGCTCCCGTCGCCTCGGCAAGGCGTATCGCCGCAGAATAGGCGCCGGGTGAGGTCGCGAGTCGTTCCCCGACCAGAATGACGGTTCCCGAGGCGAGTTCACCGTGAAGCCCATCCAGTGCCTCTGCTTCACCGCCGGGCACCGTGGCAATGAGCCGTCCGCCCATCTTGGCGAGGCCGCGCGTGGCGAACGGGGCGATCGACGTCACCTTCAGGCCGTGCTTGCGGAAGGCCTTGCGCAAGCGCAGGAAGACGATCGGCGACTCCTCCTCGGGTTCGAAACCCGCGAGCAGCACGGCAGGTGCCGCTTCGAGGTCTGCATAGGTCACTGCAAACGGGCGGCCCGCGACGGCGTTGGCGAGGAAGTCGGCTTCCTCAGCGGAGTGCGGTCGGCTGCGGAAGTCGATGTCATTGGTGCCCAACACGATCCGGGCAAACTTCGCGTAAGCGTATGCGTCCTCGAGTGTCGCGCGGCCCCCGACGAGCACGCCGGTGCGGCCCTCCGCGGCCGTCAGTCCGCGGACCGCGATGGCAACGGCCTCCGACCAAGACGCGGGCCGCTGAGTGCCGTCGCCGTCGCGGACCAGCGGGGTAGCGATCCGATCGCCCTGCGTGGAGTATGTGAACGCCCAGCGGCCCTTGTCGCAGTTCCACTCCTCGTTGACCTCGGGGTCATCACCGGCCAGGCGGCGCAAGACCTTTCCGCGCCGGTGGTCGGTGCGCTGGGCGCAACCCGATGCGCAGTGTTCACAAACGCTCGGTGAGGACACCAGGTCGAATGGCCTCGCTCGGAAGCGGTAGGCGGTTCCGGTCAGCGCGCCGACCGGGCAGATCTGCACCGTGTTGCCGGAGAAGTACGAGTCGAATGGCTCATCGGTGGCGATGCCGACCTGTTGCAGCGCACCACGTTCGAGCAGTTCGATGAACGGGTCGCCCGCGATCTGGTTGGAGAACCGCGTGCACCTGGCGCACAGCACGCACCGTTCCCGGTCGAGCAGCACCTGCGACGACAGGTTGATCGGCTTGGGGAACGTGCGCTTGACGTCGGTGAAGCGGGTGTCGGCCCGTCCGTTCGACATCGCCTGGTTCTGCAGTGGGCACTCGCCACCCTTGTCGCACACCGGACAATCCAACGGATGGTTGATCAACAGCAGTTCCATCACGCCGTGCTGGGCCTTGTCGGCTGCCTCCGACGTCAGCTGGGTGCGTACCACCATGTCGGGGGTGACGGTGATGGTGCACGAAGCCATCGGTTTGCGCTGCCCCTCCACCTCGACCAGACACTGACGGCAGGCGCCGACCGGCTCGAGCAGCGGGTGGTCGCAGAACCGGGGGATCTGGACGCCCATGAGCTCGGCCGCGCGAATCACCAAGGTGCCCTTTGGCACACTGATCTGGTGGTCGTCGATGGTGAGCGTCACCAACTCGACGTCCGGCTGGTCGGTCGTCGGTTGGGCCTTGTCCTCCGCCGTTGTCAAGAGCGCGTCACCTTTCTCCGGCGAGCAGACGTAAAGTCCCCTGAATCGGGGCAAATGAGGGGAGTTTGCGTCTGTTCGCGCTCATACCCCGACCCCCTCCGGTGCGGCCAACATCGAGGCGTGCGGATCGAACGGGCAACCACCGCCGTCGAGGTGTGCCAGGTACTCGTCGCGGAAGTACTTGATCGACGAGATGATCGGGCTTGCGGCGCCGTCGCCGAGCGCGCAGAACGACTTTCCGAAGATCGCGTCGGAGATGTCGAGTAGCTTCTCGACGTCCGGCTCGCTGGCCTGACCGGTCTCCAGGCGTTCGTAGATCTGGGCCAGCCAGTAGGTGCCCTCACGGCAGGGGGTGCACTTGCCGCAGGATTCGTGGGCGTAGAACTGCGTCCAGCGCCGGACCGCGCGCACCACGCAGGTGGTCTCGTCGAAGATCTGCAGCGCCTTGGTGCCAAGCATCGAACCGACCTTGGCCATGTTCTCGTAATCCAATGGGATGTCGACGTGTTCGGCGGTCAGCAGCGGCGTCGACGAGCCGCCAGGTGTCCAGAACTTGAGCTCGTGCCCCGCACGCACACCACCCGCGAGCTCTAGCAGTTCGCGCAACGTGATGCCCAGCGGAGCCTCGTACTGACCGGGCGTGGTGACGTGGCCGGACAACGAATAGAGCGTGAAGCCGGGGGACTTGTCCGTCCCCATCGACTTGAACCAGTCCACGCCCCCGCGCAGGATCGCAGGCACGCTGGCGATGGACTCGACGTTGTTGACCACCGTCGGGCAGGCGTACAGCCCGGCCACCGCGGGGAACGGGGGCCGCAGCCGGGGTTGGCCGCGTCTGCCCTCGAGGGAGTCCAACAGCGCGGTCTCCTCACCGCAGAGGTAGGCGCCCGCGCCCGCATGCACTACCACGTCGAGGTCGAAGCCAGAGCCTTGCACGTCGGTGCCCAGGTACCCGGCTTCGTACGCCTCGGTCACCGCGGCCTGCAGCCTGCGCAGCACGGGCACCACCTCGCCGCGCACGTAGATGAAGGCGTGCCGAGCCCGGATCGCGTAGGCGGCGATGATCGCGCCTTCGACGAGCACGTGCGGTGTCGCCAGCATCAACGGAATGTCCTTGCACGTACCGGGTTCCGACTCGTCGGCATTGATCACCAGGTAGTGGGGCTTGGCGCCTGCGCCGTCGGTGCCCTGTGGGATGAACGACCACTTCTGCCCGGTGGGAAAGCCTGCCCCACCGCGACCGCGCAGTCCGGAATCCTTGACCAGCGCGATGACGTCGTCGGGGCTCATTGCCAGCGCCTTGGTGAGCGCCTGGTAGCCGTCGTGGCGCAGATAGGTGTCCAGCGTCCACGATTGTGGGTCATCCCAGTAGGCACTGAGTACGGGGGTGAGCGTCATTTGGCCTCGCCGTTCTTGGGCGGCACGTCGGCCGAGGGCGCAGGGGCGGCTTGGTCGCGCACCGATTCCTTTGCGAGCCGCTGGTCGTCGGGTCCACCGACGTTGCTCGTGGCCGCGCCGGGCTGGGGAGCCTGCATACCGCGCTCGTGTGCGATCCGCAGGCCGGCCAGCGTCGCCGCTCCTGGTGTCCCGTCGTTGACGCCAGGCCGCTCGTCGGGGAAGCCCGCGAGAATGCGCGCGGTTTGACGGAAGGTGCACAGCGGCGCACCGCGCGTGGGTGTCACGGACGCACCCTCCTGCAGATCATCGACGAGTTCCCTTGCCGACGAGGGAGTTTGATTGTCGAAGAACTCCCAGTTCACCATCATCACCGGGGCGTAGTCGCAGGCCGCGTTGCACTCGACGTGCTCGAGGGTGATCTTCCCGTCGGCGGTGGTCTCGCCGGCGTGCACACCAAGGTGATCCTCGAGTACCTCGAGAATGGCGTCGCCGCCCATCACCGCGCACAGAGTGTTGGTGCACACCCCCACCAGATACTCGCCCGTCGGGGTGCGGCGGTACATGGAGTAGAACGTAGCGACCGCGGTGACCTCGGCCGCACTCAGACTCAGCTGCGTTGCGCAGAAGGCGATTCCGGCCGGTGTCAGGTAGCCGTCCTCCGCCTGCACCAGGTGCAGCAGTGGGAGCAACGCCGAGCGTGCCTCGGGGTACTTGGAGATCATCAGAGCCGCATCATCGGCCAACCGGTCCGTCACCTCGGCCGAATACGACTGCGGCCCATGCGTGATCGGCGGTCCTGGCTCGTCGGGTCGCGGCCCCAGTCGCAGCTCGATCACAGTCACCTGTCCACGCCTCCCATTACCGGGTCGATCGACGCCACCGCCGAGATCGCATCGGCCACCATGCCGCCCTCGCACATCGCCGCCACCGATTGAAGATTGGTGAACGACGGGTCGCGGTAGTGCACGCGATATGGACGGGTGCCGCCGTCGGACACCATGTGCACGCCGAGTTCTCCGCGCGGCGACTCGACGGCGACGTACACCTGCCCGGCGGGGACGCGAATGCCCTCGGTCACCAGCTTGAAGTGGTGAATCAGCGCCTCCATGGACCCGCCCATGATCTTGGCGATGTGCTCGGGCGAGTTGCCCAGGCCGTCGGGCCCGAGCTTGAGGTCGGCGGGCCAGGCCAGCTTCTTGTCGGTGATCATCACGGGACCCGGCTTGAGCCGGTCCAGACACTGTTCGACGATCTTGAGCGACTCCTTCATCTCGTTGACCCGAATCAGATAGCGGCCGTAGGAATCACACTCATCGGTGGTAATGACGTCGAACTCGTAGTTCTCGTAACCGCAGTAGGGCTGGGCCCGCCGCAGATCATGCGGAAGTCCGGTGGAACGCAGGATCGGACCGGTGATGCCGAGCGCCATGCACCCGGTCAGGTCGAGATAGCCGACCCCGACGGTGCGGGCCTTCCAGATGTAGCTCTCCTTGAGCAGCTTCTCCAGATCGTCGAGCTTGGCCGGCATGGTGCGCAGCAGCTCTTCGAGCTCCGGTATCGCCTCGTCCGGCAGATCTGAGGCCAGCCCCCCGGGCCGGATGTAGGCGTGGTTCATGCGCAGGCCCGTGATGGTCTCGAAGACGGACAGCACCTGTTCGCGTCCCATGAAGCCGAAGAACATGGCGGACATGGCACCCAGTTCCATTCCGCCCGTGGCCAATGCGACCAGGTGGCTGGAAATCCGGTTGAGCTCCATCAGCATGACCCGGATGACGCTGGCCCGTTCGGGGATGTCGTCGGTGACGCCCAGAAGCTTCTCGACCCCGAGGCAGTAGGCCGTCTCGTTGAAGAACGGGGCCAGATAGTCCATGCGGGTGACGAACGTGACGCCCTGGGTCCAGGTGCGATATTCGAGGTTTTTCTCGATTCCGGTGTGCAGGTAGCCGATTCCGCACCGGATCTCGGTTATGGTCTCGCCCTCGATCTCGAGGATCAGGCGCAGCACGCCGTGCGTGGACGGATGCTGGGGTCCCATGTTCACGACGATGCGCTCGCCTGCGACGGCGCTGTCCTGGGCGGCCTTGACCACCTGTTCCCAGTCTTCCCCGCCCACCGTGACCACAGTTTCGGGCGGATTGTTTGGCTTGGTCATCAGTCGTACGACCTCCGCTCGTCGGGCGGTGGTATCTCGGCGCCGTGATAGGTCACCGGAATGCCGCCCAACGGGTAGTCCTTGCGCTGCGGGTGTCCGACCCAATCGTCGGGCATCTCGATCCGGGTCAGCGAGGGGTGACCGTCGAAGAGGATTCCGAAGAAGTCGTACGTCTCGCGTTCGTGCCAGTCGGTGGTCGGATACACCGAGAACAGCGACGGCACATGAGGATCCGCGTCAGGCGCGGCCACCTCGACACGAACTCGGCGGTTGTGGGTGATGGACATCAGCGGGTACACCGCGTGCAGTTCGCGTCCGGTGTCGCTCGGGTAGTGCACGCCCGAGACGCCAAGGCAGAGTTCGAAGCTCAGCGCTGGTTCATCGCGCAGTTTCTGCATGACGGCGACCAGGTGCTCGCGACGCACTTCCAGCGTGAGCTCGTCGCGGAACACCACCACCCGTTCGACCGCGGCGGTATACGCCTGCTCGCCGAGGGCGCCGATGAGTGCATCGACGACGTCGTCGAAGTACAGCCCGTACGGTCGCGGCGAACTTCCGGGCAGCACGACCTCGCGCACCAACCTGCCGTAGCCCGAGGTGTCGCCACTGCCCTTGACCCCGAACATGCCCCGCCTGGTGCCGACCACCTCGGGGGCGCCGTTGCCGTTACTGCCGTTGCTCTCAGTCATGACCGCAGCAGCCCCTTGAGCTCCAAGGTCGTCGGCGACGCCAGCGCGGCCTGCTCGGCTGCGGCGATGGCCTCGGCGCGGTTGACGCCGAGCGGCATCTCTTGAATCTTGGCGTGCAGCATGAGAATTGCGTTCAGCAGCATCTCGGGACGTGGTGGGCAGCCCGGCAGGTAGATGTCCACCGGCACGATGTGGTCGACGCCTTGCACCACGGCGTAGTTGTTGAACATCCCGCCGGAGGAGGCGCAGACCCCCATGGCGAGCACCCATTTGGGTTCGGCCATCTGGTCGTAGACCTGCCGCAGCACGGGGGCCATCTTCTGGCTCACCCGGCCTGCCACGATCATCAGAT
>JAOPVI010000016.1 GCA_025966225.1 Mycobacterium sp.
GCGGGCTTGACCCAGCAGCGAGATGTCAGCGGTCTCCAACGAGAGGCCGACCTCTTCGCTGACGACCTGGCCACCGGTGAGGATCGCGATGTCCTGCAGCATCGCCTTGCGGCGGTCACCGAAGCCCGGCGCCTTGACGGCGACAGACTTGAAGGTGCCGCGAATCTTGTTGACCACCAGGGTCGACAGTGCCTCACCCTCGACGTCCTCGGCGATGATCAGCAACGGCTTGCCCGACTGAATGACCTTCTCCAGCAAGGGAAGCAGATCCTTCACGGTCGACACCTTGGAGCTGACCAACAGGATGTACGGATCCTCGAGGACCGCTTCCTGACGCTCGGCGTCGGTGACGAAGTAGCCCGAGATGTAGCCCTTGTCGAACCGCATGCCCTCGGTGAGCTCGAGCTGCAGGCCAAAGGTGTTGGACTCTTCGACGGTGATGACGCCCTCGTTGCCGACCTTGTCCAGCGCCTCGGCGATGAGATCGCCGATGGACTGGTCACCGGCGGAAATCCCGGCGGTGGCAGCGATCTGCTCCTTGGTCTCGACCTCCTTGGCGGACTTCAGCAGCGTCTCGGTGATCTTCTCGACGGCCTTCTCGATGCCGCGCTTCAGGCCGAGCGGGTTGGCGCCGGCCGCAACGTTGCGCAGGCCCTCGCGCACGAGCGCCTGAGCCAGCACGGTGGCGGTGGTGGTGCCGTCGCCCGCGACGTCGTCGGTCTTCTTGGCGACTTCCTTGACCAGCTCTGCGCCGATCTTCTCGTAGGGGTCCTCCAGCTCGATCTCCTTGGCGATGGAAACCCCATCGTTGGTGATCGTGGGAGCGCCCCACTTCTTTTCCAGGACGACGTTGCGACCCTTGGGGCCGAGCGTCACCTTTACCGCGTCGGCGAGGGCGTTGAGCCCCCGCTCGAGGCCGCGACGGGCCTCTTCGTCATACGCAATTATCTTGGACATTGCGAAGTGATTCCTCCGGATTAGGGATGGCACGTTTGTGGTCGGGTTCAGTGCCCGCGACGGACGACTGGGGTGTGCTCCCGCAGGTGCGGCCCCAGCCTCACCGGCCCGACCTAGCACTCACCGATCGTGAGTGCCAATATCATTTTTAGCACTCGACCAGGGTGAGTGCAAGGTCAGAGGGGACGAACAATGCTGCTCTTGGCGGCTAGGACACCGTCCGCAGGCCGTCGACGATGACACCGGCCACCCGGTCGGCCACGCCGGCGCCGTAGTCCTGCGTCGACTTGCACACCATCAAGAGCGCCTTCAACTCGGCGGCACCCACGTCGGCGCGAATGGTGCCCGCCCGCTGCGCGGCCGCCAACAGCTCGCCGAGTACTTCGAGGAACGCCGCCTCGGCGCCGGGGGCCGCGGCATTGAAGTCGACGCCATAGCCGGCAAGCGCGTCGGCGATGGCGTGGTCGGTGGCTGCGGTTCGGACCAGCTCGCGGAGGAATTCGAACAGCGCCGAGCCGGGATCGGCGGCCAGTAGCGTCCTGGCCTTTTCGACGATGCTGCGCACCCGGTCTTCGATGACGGCTTCGAAGAGCGCCTCCTTGGTGGGGAAGTGCCGATAGATGGTGCCCGGCCCGACGCCCGCGCGACGCGCGATCTCGTCGATCGGCACCGCGAGCCCCTCAGCCGCGAACGTCTCGTAGGCGACCGCGAGGAGTCGGGCCCGGTTTCGGGCCGCGTCGGCGCGCATCGGGCGCGCGGTTTCGATCACTTCTCGTCCTTCGGTTGACAAAACGGAGCGCGCGTTCCGTATAGTCGATTCAAACGGAGCGTACGTTCCGTCTTCATCGTACTGAGGAGTCTCCATGAGCCGCTGGGACATCACCGACATTCCCGACCAGAGCGGCCGCACGGCTGTCATCACCGGCGCGAACACCGGGCTCGGTTACGAAACCGCCGCCGCGCTCGCCGCCAAGGGCGCCCGCGTCGTGCTGGCCGTGCGCACCCTCGACAAGGGCAAGGCCGCCGCAGACCTCATCGTCAGGGCCAACCCGGGCGCCGACGTGTCGGTGCAGGAACTCGACCTGACGTCCCTGCATTCCATCGAGGAGGCTGCCCACGAACTGCGGTCGGGCCTCGACCAGCTCGACCTACTGATCAACAATGCCGGCGTCATGATGACCCCGAGGTCGACCACGAAGGACGGCTTCGAGCTCCAGTTCGGTACGAACCACCTCGGCCACTTCGCATTCACCGGCCACCTACTGGATCTTCTCATTTCGACACCCCTCTCCCGAGTCGTGACCGTCAGCAGCCTCGGCCATCGCATGGGCCGCATCCGGTTCGACGATCTCCAATCCGAGCGGCGCTACACCCGAGCCGGCGCGTATGGCCAGTCGAAGCTCGCCAACTTGCTCTTCACCTACGAGCTCCAACGGCGCTTGAGCGACACCGACACGATCGCAATCGCCGCCCATCCTGGAGGCTCGAGCTCCGAACTGGCGCGCCACCTGCCCAGCGCGGTACAGCTGGCCTTCCGGCCATTCGAACAGAGCGCCGAGCTAGGCGCCCTACCGACGTTGCGGGCCGCGACCGACCCCAACGCGTCCGGAGGCGACTACTACGGACCCGGTGGCTTCGCGGAGCTGCGCGGCTACCCCGAGGTCGTCGAATCCAACGGCAGGTCGCACGACGTCGACGTCGCTCGCCGGTTGTGGGCGGCGTCCGAGGAGCTCACCGGGGTGACGGTCCCGGTCTAGCGGAATACTCTCAAGGTCGATGTCACTCTGGAATCCCGCCGAAGTTCCGCCGTATCCGCCGCCGCGCTTCACCAAGGAGCAGCCGGAGGTGAGCGCCACGCTGCGCCGCGCGCCCGAAAACGGTGGAGCGCCACCGGACTACGACTCCTTCGGCCTGCTTCAGTACCACTACCTCGCCACCCAACAGAAGACGGACGGCGACTACGGCCTGTACCGCGTCGACCTCGCTCCGCACGCGGGCGGACCGGGACCGCACTTCCACCGGGCGATGTCGGAAGCCTTCTTCGTGTTGTCGGGCGCGATGAAGCTCTACGACGGCACCGACTGGGTCGACAGCCGCCAGGGCGACTTCCTCTACGTCCCGCCGGGTGGCATTCACGGCTTCCGCAACGAGGCCGACGAGCCGGCATCCGTCCTGATGCTGTTCGCCCCCGGCGCCCCGCGCGAGCACTACTTCGAGGGGCTCGCCAAGTTGAGCGACCTGACCGACGACGAACGCCGCGACTGGTTCATCGCCAACGACAACTACATCATCTGAGCTGCGCGGAAAGGTAAGGCGCCGTTCGACTCTCGCGTACGTCGGCGACCTCTTCCGGGGTACCGGCGGCGACGACGCGGCCACCTGCGTCACCAGCACCTGGCCCGAGGTCGATAACCCAATCGGTACCTGCCACCAGCCGCATGTCGTGCTCGGCCACCACCACGGTGTTGCCCGCGTCGACGAGGCGATGCAACTGCCCATCCAGAAGATCCACGTCCGCAGGGTGCAGACCGGTGGTGGGCTCGTCGAGCACGTACAGCGTGTGCCCGCGCCGCGGCCGCTGCAGTTCCGAGGCCAGCTTGATGCGCTGCGCCTCGCCACCGGATAGTTCGGTCGCCGGCTGGCCGAGCCGCAGATAGCCGAGCCCGACCTCCTGCAGCGTCGCCAGACTCCGCGCTGCACCCATGACGTCGGCGAAGAACTCCGCGGCCTGGTCGACTGTCATCGCCAGCACGTCGGCGATCGTGCGGTCGCGGTAGCGCACGGCGAGCGTCGCCTCGTTGTAGCGCGCCCCGTGGCACGTCGGGCACCTGCCGTAAGTGCCTGGCAAGAAAAGCAATTCGACCGAGACGAAGCCCTCGCCCTGACACGTCGGACACCTTCCCTCGGCCACGTTGAAGGAGAACCGGCCCGCGGTCCAGCGGCGTCTTCGCGCCGCCGGCGTCGCCGCGAAGACCTTCCGTACCGCGTCGAACAGACCGGTGTACGTCGCCAGCGTCGAACGTGGGGTGCGCCCGATCGGCTTCTGGTCCACGGCCACCAGTCGGCGAATCAGCTCGACGCCCTCGGCGGCGACCCCGATGCTGGCGTCATGGTCGAGGTCGACGAGCTCGGTGTCCGGCTCCTCGCCGGATTCGGGCTCCGCCACGTCACCGCCGAGTGCACGTTTGACGACGTCGCCGAGCACTTTGTAGACCAGCGTCGACTTGCCCGAGCCGGATACCCCCGTCACGCCGGTGTAGGCGCCGAGCGGCACGTCGACATCGAGGTCCCGCAGATTGTGAAAGTTGATGCCGCGCAAGCGAAGCGTGCCAATCGGCGTACGTGGAGTCCGGGCGGGCGGAGGTGTTTGGTCGAACAGGTAGCCACGGGTGACCGAAGCCTCGACGTCGACCAGCCCGGCCACCGGTCCGCTGTAGAGCACCTCGCCGCCGAGTTCACCCGCGCCCGGGCCGACGTCGACGATCCAGTCCGCACGCCGCACCACGTCCATGTCGTGCTCGACGACGAACAACGAGTTGCCCGACCGTCTCAGTCTGTCCAGCACGTCGAGCAGCGGTTCGGCGTCGGCGGGATGTAGTCCGGCCGACGGCTCGTCGAGTACGTACAGCACGCCGAACAATCCAGCGCGCAGCTGGGTGGCCAGGCGCAGCCGTTGCAGCTCCCCCGGCGACACGGTTGGCGTGCGGCGATTCAGCGCCAGGTAGCCCAGCCCGAGGTCGATCAGCACCTGGATGCGCGCCACCAGATCGGCCGCGATCATCGTGGCCACCTCGGTCAGCTCACCCGACTCGGTGCCCTCGAACGCGGCCTCGAAATCGGCGCGGGCAGCTGCCGGGCGGAGCGTCTCGGCGAGCTCGGCGAGCGGCAGCGTCACCAGCTCCGCGATGTTGCGACCCGCGAAGGTCACGGCCAGCGCCTCGGGCCGTAGTCCGGATCCTTCGCAGACCGGGCACGCCACACTGTCGACGAACTTGAGCACCCGCCTGCGCATCATGGCGCTCTGCGAGTTGGCCAGCGTGTGCCGGACGTGACGCTCGGCGCTGGAGAAGGTGCCGTTGTAGTAGTAGTCGGCGGTGACGGGATGCTGGCTCGGGTCGATCTCGACGGTGGGCTGCTCGTCGGTGAACAGGATCCAGTTGCGTTGCTTCTTCGGCAGCCGGTGCCACGGCTTGTCGATGTCGTAACCGAGCGTGATGAGGATGTCGCGCAGGTTCTGCCCCTGCCACGCACCGGGCCACGCTGCGACGGCGCCCTCGCGGATGGTCAGGGCCGGATCGGGGACGAGCGTCTCCTCGGTGACCCGATGGATGCGGCCGAGGCCATGGCATTCCGGACACGCCCCGACCGCCGTGTTCGGAGAGAACGAGTCGGAGTCCAGCCGCTCGGTGAAGCCCTTCGGGAACGTGCCCGCACGGGAGAAGAGCATCCGTAGCAGGTTCGACAGCGTCGTCACCGTGCCGACCGACGACCGCGATGACGCCGACCCGCGGCGCTGCTGCAAGGCCACGGCGGGCGGCAGTCCGGTGATGTCGTCGACCTTGGGCGCGCCCGCGGGCAACAGCAGCCGACGTGCGTAGGGCGCGACGGATTCGAAGTAGCGGCGCTGAGCTTCGGCGTAGATCGTGCCGAACGCCAACGACGACTTGCCCGAGCCCGAGATGCCGGTGAATGCGACTAGCGCATCGCGCGGGGCGGCCACGTCGACGGCACGAAGATTGTGCACCCGGGAGCCCAGCACCCGGACGAACGGATCGTGTTCGGCCGCGGGCTGCTGAGGCATCTGACCATTGTGCGCGGCCGACGACGACTACTGCGAGTAAACCGTCACTGAACGGATTGCCCGGCCAACCGCACGAACTGCCAGCCGGCCGCGCTCAACGCCGGAATCGCGGTCGCCACCCCGGCGGCCGTGCCGGACGCGGGATGGTTCATGTGGGCCAACACGATCGACCCAGGCGTCGCGCCCGTGATCGCCGCGCCGACCTTGCCTGCCGGTGAGGTCGCCCCGTTGTCGGCGTTGACCGAGAACCCGACGGGCGTCAGGCCTAGCTCGTGCACGATCTGCACGCCGACGTCGTCGTAGTGGGCGGTGCCGGTCCGGTACCAGGACGGCGACTGGCCGGTCAGTGCCGAGATGCGATTCTGGTTGGTCCACACCTCGGCGACAGCCTCGTCGGCAGACTTCGTGCCCCCGATCCCGTATGCGGACCGACCCGTCACCGACAGCGGCACATGGCGCGTGCCGTGGTTGCCGATCTCGAACAACGGGTTGGCGGCCAACTGCTCGACTCGTCCCGGGTTCGCGTCGATCCACCTCGAGCAGATGAACAGCACGGCCGGGGCGTCGTACCGCTCCAGCGTGTTCAGCAGCGTGTTGTCGCACGCACCGCTGCACGCGTCGAACGTCAACGCGATTTGACGGCCGGTCGGGGCAAACCTCGTGACGATCCCCGGCAGCGCCATACCCCACTGGGTCGGCCGTCGACCGTCGTTGAGCGCCGCGACGGACTTGGGATCGACGCCGACGGCGGCGGTCGCGGCCGCAGGACTCAGGACTCCGCTGCCCAGCACGGCAGCGGTACCAGCGAGGCCCGCAAGGAACGACCGACGCGTGGGCACCTGCGCACGATAGGCCCCAAGCCTGGCCACACCTTGGAAGGCAGGTGGCAAACGTCTGGAAGCTGGTGGGCGGCGACACGCCGGGGCCGACACGCGCGCTCGGCACAGCGGGAACGCGACACGAAATCCCATGTCCCCTCGCATCATTAGCCCCGGGTGTGCGTGTGCCCTAGACTGCCCTTCGACCAGATAGGAGTCTTCGGGTGCGGGCTTACGCAGCGCCCAGCACCCAGGCTTTGCGGGGCTGGCAACGTCGGGCTTTGGTGCGCTATCTGACGGCCGCTCCACGTGACTTTCTCGCGGTGGCGACCCCTGGATCAGGTAAGACCGCGTTCGCGCTGCGCATCGCCGGAGAGCTACTCGCCGAGGGCGTCGTCGAGCGGGTCACGGTGGTGGTGCCCACCGAGCACCTCAAGACCCAGTGGGCGCAGGCCGCTGCCGGCGTCGGGATGGCGCTTGATCCCAAGTTCAGCAACTCGTCGGCGCAGAACTCGGACGAGTACCACGGCGTCGTCGTCACCTACGCACAGGTGGCCAGCCACCCCGGCCGACACCGGGTGCGCACCGAGAACCGCAAGACCCTCGTGGTGTTCGACGAGATCCATCACGGTGGCGACGCCAAGAGTTGGGGCGAGGCGATTCGCGAGGCGTTCGGCGACGCGACGCGCAGGCTGGCCCTGACCGGGACGCCGTTTCGCAGCGACGACAGCCCGATCCCGTTCGTCAACTACGAGCGCGGCCCCGACGGGCTCGAACGGTCGCAAGCCGACCACACCTACGGCTACTCCGAGGCGCTGGCCGACGGGGTGGTGCGGCCGGTCGTGTTCCTCGCGTACTCCGGGGAGTCGCGGTGGCGCGACAGCGCGGGCGAGGAGCACGCGGCCCGGTTGGGCGAGCCGCTCACCGCGGAGCACACCGCGCGCGCCTGGCGGACCGCGCTGAATCCGGCTGGCGAGTGGATGCCCGCGGTCATCGCGGCGGCCGATACCCGGCTGCAACAGAAGCGCCAGCACGTGCCGGATGCGGGCGGCATGATCATCGCCTCGGATCAGACGGCTGCGCGCGCATACGCCGAGCTGCTCACGACGCTCACTGGCGAGGCGCCGACGGTCGTGCTGTCCGACGACAAGGGTTCTTCGGACCGCATCACGTCCTTCTCGCAGGGCACCAGCCGGTGGTTGGTCGCGGTGCGCATGGTGTCCGAGGGCGTCGACGTGCCCCGGCTGGCCGTCGGCGTGTATGCGACCAGCGCGTCGACTCCGCTGTTCTTCGCCCAGGTGATCGGCCGCTTCGTCCGGTCGCGCAGGCCGGGCGAGACGGCGAGTGTCTTTCTGCCGTCGGTGCCGGCGCTGCTGGAGTTGGCCAGCGAACTCGAGGCGCAGCGCAACCACGTGTTGGGCAAGCCTCATCGCGAGTCCGACGGCGAGTTCGACGAATACGAAGAGCGGACGAAGTCCGAACCCAGCGAATTGGACAACGGCTTCGAGATGCTCGGGGCGGACGCCGAACTGGACCAGGTGATCTTCGACGGCTCGTCGTTCGGCACGGCGACCCCCGCGGGCAGCGACGAGGAAGCCGACTACCTCGGCATCCCGGGCCTGCTCGATTCCACCCAGATGCGAGATCTGTTGCGCCGCAGGCAGGAAGAGCAACTGGACAAGCGGACGGCCGCGGGTGGCACGCTGCCCGTGGTCTCGACCACCCACGGCCAGTTGCGCGAAATACGCAAGGAACTCAACGCGCTGGTGACGTTGGCGCACCACCGGACGGGCAAACCGCACGGTTGGATTCACAACGAACTGCGCCGGATCTGCGGCGGACCGGTGGTCGCGGCGGCGAACTCTGAGCAGCTCGCCGCGCGCATCGAGGCGGTCAGGGCGCTGAAGGCATAGGCAACGACGTCGACGGTGGTGCTCGCAATCATTGGTCATGTCGGTATAGACCGTGGCGCATGTTCATCGCAAAGTCGTTAAGTAAGTGATCAATTTACTATCAGGTCAATAACCTGCACCGCCCCAGCCGTCCGGCTAAAGTCCCGACCTCAGGACAGCCAGGAGGTCGCGATGGTCACAATCGACGAGTACTCACGAATCGTCACCGCGATCCATGCCGCAGCGAACACGCCCGAGCACTGGATCGAAGCCATGACGGCGGTCCGGCAGGCGCTCAACTCGACCGGTAGCGGAATGATCATCGCCGACGGCAACAGCCGAACGATCAAGTGCGCGAGCCTTCCATCCGACGCCATGCAGACGTACTCCGACTACTACCGCAACGTGGACTACGTGCTCGATGCCGTCGAACGCGGACCCGTCGGCCTGGTCCGCGGCGGCGAGGCATTGGTCGCGCTGAACGCTAGGTCGGAATTCAACGCCGACTGGATGTTGCCGCACAACATGGACGACGGGCTCTTCGTCCGGCTCACCGAAGGTGAATTCCCCACGTGCTTTCTGGTCGCGGCTCCACACCGGTCTGAGGAGTTCGCAACGCCCGATCGGGTCAAGCTGGTCAACGCCTTGATCCCGCACCTCCAGCAGGCGTTGCGCACCCAGAAGTGCATCGCCGAGCTGGTGCTGGAGGCCAGTGACGTAGGCGAGGCCATCGACGGAATGCGCCACGCCGTCGTCGTCGTCGGACCCGGCGCCACCATCGTGCACCTCAACTCAGTAGCGGAGAAACTGTTAGCGGGCCGAAACGGCCCGACCGTGCGGGATGGCAGCCTCTGCGTAGCACCCTCGTCAGCCGACACCGAACTCAAGCGAAGCGTCGGAGCCGCGCTGGGCCCGTCGAGCGGCAAGGCAAGGGTTGGCAATTCCTTCTTGTGTCAACGACTTTCGGGCGGCCGTCCGTACGTCGTGCACGTCACCCCGTTCACGGCACGTGACAACCGCTCAGCACGCGCACTCGTCGTCGTCGTGGACCCGAACGACGACTCTAGACCTTCGGCCGACCTGCTGCGCAAGCTCTTCGGGTTGACGATCGCCGAGGCAGACGTGGCCCGCCTGGTCGCGGGCGGCCACGGACTAAACCCGATTGCCGACGAGCTGGCGTTGTCGATGGCCACCGTCAAGACCCACCTGCAGCGCATATTCACGAAGACGGACACCCACCGCCAGGCCGAGCTGGTGCGGCTATTGATGGCCCTGGGTCCTTAGGGAAGTCGGTGGGCACCCGGCCTCGAGCATGTCCGCGATGCTCGTCCCCCGGCACCGCCGCGTGCCCACCGATGATCGCCACCGGCGACTCCCCCGTGCCACCAACGGCTGATCCTTCCGATGTCAAGCGAATCAGGAATCACGACACGCGACATCATCCGAACGGTTGAGATTTCGCGGAGGCGCTGCTCAGATCCCAAGCAGCGTCGGAAGTTCGGCGATCGAATCGATGACGTGGTTGGGCTGCATCGCGAATTCGTCTGCGATCCAGCGGTCCAACGTGTCCTGGCGGAACTTGCCGGTACGGACCAGGACACCGGTCATTCCGACCACCTGGGCGGCCAGCACGTCGTTGTTGAGGTCGTCCCCGACCATGTACATCTCCTCGGGGTCGACACCGAGCCGGTTCGCCGACGCCAGGAAGCCTTCTGGCGCGGGCTTGCCGACGGCGACGGCCTTGCGGCCAGACGTCTCCTCCATGCCGATCAGGTACATGCCGGTGTCGATGCGCAGGCCGTCGGTCGTGTTCCAGGACGTGCTGCGGTGCATCGCGACGACGGGGACGCCCTGGGCCATCCAGTCGTAGATTCGGCTGAGCGTGACGTGGTCGTATTCGGGGCCCGCCCCGCCGAGCAGGATGACGTCGGGCTGATCGGGTGCCGCGTTGCGTACGTCGCTGGCATAGACGACGTCGATGCCAGGCATGTCTTCGCCGATGTGTCCGTTGTTGACCAGGAAGCAACGAGCATGCGGATAGCGGTCGCGGACGTAGTCGGCGGTCAGCACCGCGGCCGTGATGACCTCGTCGGCGGAGACGTCCATCCCTGCCTTGGTGAGCAACTCGGCGATCTGAACTCGCGTGCGGGTGGTCGTGTTGGTGAGGTACGTCCGCGCGATCTGATGGTCGGCGAGTACCCGCAATGTGTCGCTTGCGCCTGCGATCGGCTCCCAGGAAGTCACCAAAACGCCGTCGATGTCGAACAGCACGCCCCCGATAGCCATGGTGCCGAGGTTAAACGGCATACGTTTCGGCGCAAGTCGGGCCTCACACTTAACAGCCGCCGAGCTGCCGGCCCCTTGCCCACTCTTGGTCGGCCACCCACGGCGTGGTCACCGCTGCCACCGACCACGCGAGGTCCGCAGGCACGTCCAGCACGCGGTAACCCTTCACCCCCGCCGCCGTCGCCGCGACCAGCGTCGCCACCCCGGCCCTGCGCTGAAAGAACGTCTGCCGCACCGTCCAGCCGATGATCCCCCCAGCGGCGATGCAGTCTCGCCGCCTTTCCAGGCTTCCCGACCGCGCGACCAGCCAGCCGTCACCCGCCCGATGGCCGAGCGCACGCGCCCGGTCATGAGCGAGCAGCCCTCCGCATATCACCAGAACCCCGCCCATCACCCACACCCATGGCGCCACCGAAACGAAGAACGAGCCGCCGACCACGGCCACCAAGAGCACCACCGGAAGCGCCAACGCCCGTGTCCATCGCCTGCGCACCGCGGCGGGTCCGTGCCCCCGTAACTGGCCACCTGCAACGACCTCGCCGACCCGGCCAATTATCTCCGCCAACACCGTCTCCGCCGTCGCCCGTGGGCACGGCGGCAGCAGCAGTGACGCTTCGCCCGCCCCTGCCACTCCGGTCATCACCGCATCGAGTCGCGCGCCACCGAATGCGCGGACCAGCAGCGGCTCCCGAATGGTGCCGCCGCGCAACCGCGCGGTGTCGTAGGTGTACTCCCGCACCCGCAGCAGGCCGTGCTGAAGATGCAGGACACCACCGGGGAGTTGGCCGCCCTCGTCGTCGCGCCGGGACAACACCAGGTTGCCGAACGTCACCAGTGAGCGCAGCACCGACAACAGCACCGAGAAGAGCAGCACGGCGAGTGACGTCAACACGACGCTGGCCAAGGCCCCCAGCCGCTCCGCGGCGTCCAGACCTTGGCGTGCGAGCTCCGAATTCTCCAGCTTCGCAAAGACTCCCGTCTGGTAGACCAGGCCCACGGCGGCCACGATCATCGCCAGCCCAGTGAAGCTCAGCGGGCTGTAGCGCAGCCAGGACGGCTGCCATCGGGCGAGCACGCGTTCTGGGCTCCGCTGCTCGGCGACGATCGACGGGGCTTCGGCGAGCAGCACGGCCCGCAGGCCCGCAACCTCTTCGGACCGGACGGCGTCGAGTGCGAACTCAGCGCTGCCCTTCGCCTCCTGGCCGGTGCCGAGCCGCACGACGGTGAGCCCGAGCAGCCGGTGCAGCAGCCGGGCGTCCGTCGACACCGATCGAATTCGATTGCGCGGCAACGACAAGACCTTGCGCTGCAGCACGCCCTCGCGTCGTTGAATCTGCTCGCCATCAATGCGATAGGCAGTGGTGAACCAGCGCGCAACACCGAACGCGACCAGGAGCGCCGTGACCGCGACCGCATACATGGCGTTACCCGTCGACGCCCCGAGCACCAACGAGCCGATCAGCAGCGGAAGCTGGCGCACGAGGTCGTGGATCGGGTGCACCAGCAGCATGCGTGGGCTGAGCCTGCGCCACTCGTCCGCGGGAGCTGCCATGGGGACCGTCACGTCGCGTCCTGCTCTCCGATCGCAGCGATGTCGGTCAGTTGCGCGACGAGTTGGTCGGCGACGTCGGAGTCGAGCGCGATGATTCGCACCGCACCCGCCGACGACGCCGTCGTCA
Organism: Mycobacterium sp.; assembly: GCA_025966225.1. Classification (GTDB taxonomy): domain Bacteria; phylum Actinomycetota; class Actinomycetes; order Mycobacteriales; family Mycobacteriaceae; genus Mycobacterium. The sequence goes on from JAOPVI010000016.1 coordinate 12,434, forward strand.
CGGTGACGTTCGCAAGCCCGAACATCCGGTCCAGCGGACCGCGCTGAGTGTCGACCGTCTGCACCCGCGAGATGGGCGCGATGCGGCGCTCCTGAACCAACCACCCGGTCCGCGTGTACACGGCCTGCGCACCGAGCTCCCAGCGGTGCACCCGGTACCGCCACACCGGGACCACGAACACGAACAGCACGGTCCCCAATGCCGTCGCGATGGCCAACGTGGCATGCAGCCACCCCAGCCGACCGTCGACGGCGAACCACACCAGCTGAGCGACCATCAGCAACGTCCAGCTGACGGCCGAGCCGAGCGCCCACACCAGCGGCGCCTTCCGGCTCGGCCGGTTCGCGGGATCGACGAGAGTGAACACCACCCTGAGTATGGTCGTGCACATGAGCGCCAAGACAAAGTGGACTGACGCCGACGTGCCCGACCAGACGGGGCGCGTCGCCATCGTGACGGGTTCCAATACCGGCCTGGGCCTGGAGACGGCCCGAGTGTTGGCGGGTCGCGGCGCCCAGGTGGTGCTGGCGGTTCGCGACACCGACAAGGGCAACGCGGCGGCCGCGAAGATCACCGGCACCGTGCCCCGCGCGGACGTGAAGGTCCAGCCGCTCGATCTCGGCTCGCTGCAGTCGGTGCGCACCGCGGCCGAGGAACTCAAGGCCGCCTACCCGCGGATCGACCTGTTGATCAACAACGCAGGCGTCATGTACCCGTCGCCGCGCCAGACCACCAAGGACGGGTTCGAATTGCAGTTCGGCACCAACCACCTCGGCCACTTCGCGTTGACCGGGCTGCTGCTCGATCACATGCTGCCGGTGGAGGGTTCGCGCGTGGTGACGCTCAGCAGCGTCGGACATCGGATCCGGGCCGCCATCCACTTCGACGATCTTCAGTTCGAACGCAGCTACGACCGCGTCGTCGGCTACGGCCAGTCAAAGCTGGCGAATCTGTTGTTCACCTATGAGCTTCAGCGCCGCCTCGCCGCGAAGGACGAGCCGACGGTCGCGCTGGCCGCACATCCGGGCGTCGCCGACACCGAACTCGGGCGGCAGAATCCCGTCCTCAACTTCGTATATCCGTTCGTGTCGCAGAGCGCGGCGATGGGCGCGTGGCCCACCCTGCGCGCCGCGACGGACCCCACCGCGCAGGGCGGCCAATACTACGGTCCCGACGGGCTCGGCGGGACCCGCGGGCACCCGAAAGTCGTTGCCTCAAGCAAACAGTCGCACGACCAGGACCTCCAACGCCGGCTCTGGAGCGTCTCCGAGGAACTCACCGGCGTCACCTACCCGGTCTAGCGCATGCGATCCGTCGAGGACCACCAGCGCGTCGTCGCAGAGCTCATCAGCTCACGCGAGCCCATCAGCGTGCCCTTGGCCGATTCGCTCGGGCTGGTACTGGCCACCGACGTGGTGGCCCCGCTGTCGCTGCCCGGCTTCGACAACTCGGCGATGGACGGCTACGCCGTCGTGGCCGAAGACGTCGCCGATGCGTCCGATGAGCATCCCGTGAAACTGCCTGTCGCCGAGGACATCCCGGCGGGACGCACCGACCTGCTCACCCTCGAGCCAGGCACCGCGCACCGGATCATGACGGGCGCACCGGTGCCGGCCGGGGCCACGGCCGTGGTGCCCGTCGAGGCCACCGACGGCGGCACTGAAACCGTCACCATCCGCGCAGGCGCGAAGCCGGGCCAACATCTCCGTCACGCAGGCGAGGACGTCACGGTGGGCACCACCGTGCTGCACGCGGGTCAGGTGCTCACCCCAGCGGCGCTCGGGCTGGCTGCGGCGCTTGGGCTCGGTGAACTGAACGTCGTTCCGCGGCAACGAGTTCTGGTGATGTCGACGGGAACCGAGCTCTTATCGCCAGG
>JAOPVI010000019.1 GCA_025966225.1 Mycobacterium sp.
GTGCGCCCGAAGGGATTCGAACCCCCAACCTTCTGATCCGTAGTCAGATGCTCTATCCGTTGAGCTACGGGCGCTAGTCTTCAGTTGTCAACGCTGACGCGAGCCAGCGTGGCGGAGGCGAGAGGATTTGAACCTCCGGTCCCCTTTAAGAGGGACAACTCATTAGCAGTGAGTCCCATTCGGCCGCTCTGGCACGCCTCCTGAACGATCCGAGGGTACCGGACCCAAGCCTGACCGCCGGGAGCAGCGTACACAGCCGGGCCAGCGGAAGGCAAAGCACTTGGCTCAGCCATCGTCGGGCACCTTTAGGCCGCCCCTAGACTGGCCGGGTGACCGCCCGCCTGCGCCCCGAGCTGGCTGACCTGCCCGCTTACACCCCGGGCCGGAACGTCCCCGGGGCGATAAAGATCGCGAGCAACGAGACGGTCGACGGCCCGCTGCCCAGCGTGCGCATCGCCATCGAGAAGGCGACCGAGCTGATCAACCGCTACCCCGACAACGGGTACGCCGAGCTCCGGGACCGCCTCGCCAAGTACGTGAACTTCGCCCCCGAACACATCTCGGTGGGCAGCGGGTCGGTCAGCCTCTGCCAGCAGCTCATCCAGATCACCAGCACCGTGGGCGACGAGGTGCTGTTCGGCTGGCGCAGCTTCGAGATCTACCCATTGCAGGTCCGCACCGCAGGCGCCACGCCCATCCAGATACCGCTCACCGACTACACCTTCGACCTGGACGCCATGCTGGCGGCGATCACCGACCGCACCCGGCTGGTCTTCGTCTGCAACCCCAACAACCCGACAAGCACGGTCGTCGACCCCGATGCGCTCGCCCGGTTCGTCGACGCGGTGCCTTCGGACATCCTCATCGCCATCGACGAGGCCTACGTCGAGTACATTCGCGACGGCCAGGCGCCCGACAGCTTCCAACTCGTCCGCGATCATGCCAACGTCGTTGTGCTACGCACCTTTTCGAAGGCCTACGGGCTGGCCGGACTCCGCATCGGATACGCCGTCGGCGATCCGGAGCTCATCACCGCGCTTGGAAAGGTCTACGTGCCGTTCACCGCGACCAGCGTGTCTCAGGCCGCGGCCATTGCGTCATTGGATGCCGCGGACCAGCTGCTGGCGCGCACCGATGCCGTCGTCGCCGAGCGCACGCGGGTGAGTACGGCACTGCGGGCGGCCGGCTTCACCGTCCCGCCGTCGCAGGCGAACTTCGTGTGGCTGCCGCTTGCGGAGCAGACCATGGACTTCGTGAACAGCGCGGCCGATAACCGCCTGCTCGTCCGGCCCTATGGCCAGGACGGGGTGCGGGTCACCGTTTCCGCCGCGTCGGAGGACGATGCGTTTCTCGAGTTCGCAACCCGTTGGAAAGAAGGTCAATGAGCCTCGCACGCAAGACGTTCACCGAACTGGCGGCCCGCACCGATGTGATCCCGGACGCCGCACTCGACGCGTTCTGGGCAACGTTGGAGCCCGCGTCCATCGACTTCATGATCGGCGAGTGGAAGGGCGGCGAGTTCGACACCGGTCACCGGTCGAACGGCTTCATGAAGAAGCTCAACTGGTTCGGCAAGACGTTCGTATCCGCCTCCGACGCCAAGCCGTTGGTATGCCTGGACGACGACGGCAACAAGTTCTCCAACGTCGAGGCGATGAAGGGCGAAGCGAGCCTGTGGCTCGAAGAGTTCCGCGGCGAGGTGACCGCAGCCATGGTCTACGACGGAGCACCCATCCACGACCACTTCAAAAAGGTCGACGACCACGCGGTCATGGGCATCATGAACGGCAAGGGCGCAATCGACGTCAGCTCCGGATCACCGCGGCATCTGTACTTCTACCTCGAACGCGTTTGACGCATATCGTTGAGCAGATGAACGCGCACGTTCGTACCGCGGCAGCAGCGCTGATCACGGTTGGCGTGCTCGCCGGCTGCAGCCAAACGACCACCGGCACGGTCGCGATGACCACCGAGCCGGGCCCGACGACGATGCGCAGTTCGAAACCCACGCCGACGCCGAACAGCCCGACGTCGTCGCCGCGGCCGTCGACCCCCGGCGCCCCTGCACCCGACGACGCGCTGACCATGACGTGCAAGGAGTACTCCGGCCTCGACGAGGACACCCAGCAGGCCGTCATCGACGAGATCCTGGGCCAGGAAGGTTCGGTGCTCGGCCCGGAGAACGCCGAGCTCGCCAAGACGCTGGCCGATGCGACCTGCGGGTTCCTGCCCGACGCCGTGCTCAGCGAGATCCTTTTCGGCGGCCCGCCGCCGTAGACCCGCTAGCCTTCCTTTCATGGGCACAACTTACGAATCCCTCGCCGTCGACGTCGACGCCCACGTCGCTCAAGTCACCCTGCTGGGGCCCGGCAAGGGCAACGCCATGGGACCCGCGTTCTGGGCCGAGTTGCCGGTCGCATTCGAAACGCTCGACGCCGACCCCGACGTCAGGGCCATCGTGCTCACCGGTTCGGGGAAGAACTTCAGCTACGGCCTCGACCTGGCCGCGATGGGTGACACCCTCGGCCCGATGATGGCCGACGGTGCGCTGGCCCGGCCCCGCGCCGACTTCCACACGCGCCTGCGCACGATGCAGCAGTCCATCACTGCCGTCGCGGACTGCCGCACACCGGTCATCGCGTCGGTGCACGGCTGGTGCATCGGCGGCGGCGTCGACCTGATCTCGGCGGTCGACATCCGGTACGCCAGCGCGGACGCGAAGTTCTCGGTGCGCGAGGTCAAGCTCGCCATCGTCGCCGACGTGGGCAGCCTGGCCAGGCTGCCCCTCATCCTGTCCGAAGGACACCTTCGCGAATTGGCGTTGACGGGCAAGGACATAGATGCCGCGCGGGCCGAGAAGATCGGCTTGGTCAACGACGTCTACGACGACGCCGACGCGTCGTTGGCCGCCGCCCACGCCACCGCCGCGGAGATCGCCGCCAACCCGCCGCTCGTCGTGCAGGGCGTCAAGGACGTGCTCGACGAGCAGCGCACCGCACAGGTATCGGCGAGCCTTCGCTATGTGGCAGCGTGGAACTCGGCGTTCCTGCCGAGCAACGATCTGACCGAGGGCATCAGCGCGATGTTCGCCAAGCGGGCGCCCGAGTTCAAGGGCGAATGACCTGGAACCGGCGGGCGTTGGGTCAGTACGACCTGCGGGCGGTTCAGCTGATCGAGTCCCGGAACTTGATGGCCTCGGTCGCGACCTGGATCGCGTCGGCGATGTCCAGGACGGGCTGGATCTGCCATTCGGCGAACGGCGCGAACGTGGCGACGTCGGCCAACTCGTTCGGGTTGTCGGTCTCGATCACCGCGTACCCGCCGTTGCCGTCGGCGCGGCCGAGGAACTGGTGATACGTCGTGCCCTCCGGCGGTGACCACTTCGAATACAGCGCGAGGATGCGTTTGGCGGCGGCCTCATTCTCGCTCGCGGAGCCGCCGAGCCGGAACGTCCAAGAAACCACGTATTTCATTGCTCCCCCTACAGATAGGTCCTGCACTGCGCTATTAGTGCGGAAACACCCTTCAGAGCACGGTCTAACCGCACGGTTCACAGTGTGCTCCCAGGCTGCGTCGGTTATGGCCGAATGGCGAAGGAATCGCAGCTTGTTCACATTGAACGACGAGGTGGCGGCGGAACTCCAGAGCTTGAGCGCCGCGATATTCGCATTCGCGCCCAAGCCGGCCGTCTAGGCTCGGATGGTGGCAGAACCCAGCCGGACAACCGCCGAACTGATCGTCGAATGCCTCGAAAACGAGGGCGTCACGCACGTCTTCGGGATACCCGGCGAAGAGAACATCCGACTCGTCGACGCGCTCTCGCGGTCATCGATCGAGTACGTGCTGACCCGCCACGAACAAGGCGCCTCGTTCATGGCGGAAGTCTACGGTCGGCTGACCGGCAACGCCGGGGTGTGCTCGGCAACCCTGGGGCCGGGCGCCATCAACCTGTTGCTTGGCGTCGCCGACGCAACGACGAACTCCACTCCCGTACTCGCCCTGTCGGCGCAGGTCGGCATGAAGCGCAGCTACAAGGAGTCGCATCAGAGCGTCGACCTCGTCTCCTTGTTCGCACCGGTGACGAAGTGGTCCGCACTGGTCGCCACGCCGGGCGCGGTGCCCGAGATGGTGCGCAAGGCCTTCAAGCTGGCGCAGACCGAACGCCCGGGCGCGGTGTACCTGGCGGTGCCAGAGGACGTCGAGGATTCCCCAGCCCCTGAGGGTGCGATTCCGTTGCGCGTCAACGTTCCTCGGCCGGACGATCCCTCGGCCGCGCAAGTGGCGCGAGCCGCCGAGATCCTGCGCGCCGCCCGCAATCCCGTGCTGCTGGCGGGTCACGGTGCGGCGCGTACCCACGCGTCCGACGCGGTGCGCCGCTTCGCCGAGACGCTCGGCATGCCGGTCGCCACGACATTCCACGGCAAGGGCGTCATGCCCGACGACCACCCACTCGCACTCGGCGCAGTGGGTTTCATGCGCCACGACTACGTCAACTTCGGCTTCGACCAGGCCGACGTCATCGTCGCCGTCGGTTACGAACCGCAGGAGTTCGATCCGGTCCGCATCAACCCCCACGGGGACACCAAAATCATTCACCTTCACCGCTTTCCAGCGGAAGTGGACGAACACTACGACGTCGCCGTCGGGTTGCACGCTGACATCGGCCGTTGCCTCGACGCGCTCGCCGAGGCCGTCGACCTCGACAAGCCGTACACGTCTGGCGACGAACGCATCCGTGCCCTGCTCGCCGACGAACTCGACCGCGGCCGCGCCGACGACAGCTTTCCGCTGGCGCCGGCCAGAATCGTCGCCGATACCCGGGCGGCGCTCGGACGCGACGACATCGTGCTCGTCGACACCGGCGCCCTGAAGATGTGGATGGCCAGGCTCTATCCGACCTTCGAGCCCAACACCTGTCTGATCTCCAATGGGCTCTCGACCATGGCATGGACGCTGCCCGGCGCGATCGCGGCGAAGATCGTGCGGCCGACGGCCAACGTGCTCGTTGCGACGGGGGATGGCTCGTTCCTGATGAATTCGCAGGAGATCGAGACGGCGCTGCGGGTCGGCACGCCCATCGTCATCCTCATCTGGGTGGACGACGCCTACGGGTTGATCAGCTGGAAGATGGACCTCGAGATCGGGCACAACGTCGACACCCGGTTCGGCAACCCGGATTTCGTCGCATACGCCGAGAGCTTCGGTGCGAAGGGCTATCGGATCTCGTCCGCAGACGAGCTACTTCCCACCTTGCGGGAGGCGCTTGCGGCCGACACCGTCAGCATCATCGCCTGCCCCGTCGACTACAGCGCCAACAGTGAGCTCATCGCGTCACTCGGTGAACTCGACGAAGCCTGGTCCTAGCGGCAGGTCAGACGTCGGAGGTCGTGAACCTGGTCTTGACCGGAGGTGCTGCGAGTAGCGGCGGAAGGTCGGTGATCTTGCCTTCCCCGGCGCGGAAGGCACGGTAGGCCTCGTCAGCCTCGACGGATGCCCAGCTTTCGTAGATGACCCAGTGCGCCTCGTCGTCTTCGTCGACGAGCACGTCGGTCACGAGATTCCCGTCGAAGGCGCGGGTCTTGACGAGCTCCCGCCGGAACACTTCGGTTCCCTCACCAAGTGATTCCGGCTTGAACCTCAACTCTAGTAACACGGTGACGGGCATGAACACGCTCCTTACGTCTCGGTGGCCTCGTGCGCAGCACGCACGCGCTGCTCCAAGCCTGCCAGACCGTCAGTTTCAATCGGCAGTCGCGGTCAGCGCCCTGCGGGCAGTGGCCCGTCGCTCCTCGATGGTGCGACCGAACTCCTGCAACAACAACGGGTTACGTTGCACCAACATCTCGAGGTGGCCGCGGTCGACCTGCACGACCGTCACCTCGTCGACGGCCTGCGCGTTGCCGATCACCGGCTGCCGCGTCAGGGTGCTCTGCCCGAAGTAGCCGCCCTCGTCGAGTGTGCCGATCGGTATCTCCGAACCGTCGTCCGCGCCCCCGGTGAGTCGTACCCGGCCCGAGACGATGAACGTCATGCGCTCAGGGACCACTCCGGAGCGTTGGATCACCTCGTCGGCGCCGTAGCGCTCCAACGTGGCGTTCGGAACGACGGCCTGCTGATCGTCAACGCTGAGCCGCAGTGTTGGCGCGACCACCTTGCGCACTGCCTCGGCAACCTGCTCGGGTGTCGAGAGCTTGTCTCCGACCTCGTTGAGGTGCAGGCCCTCGCGCCTCGCGGCGTACCAGATCCATTGCAAAAACGCAGTTTTCGCGGCGCCATCGTCAGCGGGCGAGTTGAGTGGAATATTGGTGCGGTATTCCTGGCCGCCCGACGGCGATGCGGAGACCGTCGCGTCCTGCCGCCGCTGGGGCAGCTCGCCCGCCACCCGCGCCAGCATGGCGCACACCTGGTTGGGCGGGTCGTCGAGCGAGAAGGTCGTCGTCACAGTGATCTTGTGCTTGCTCTCGGGACGGCTCAGGTTGGTGAACGATGCCCCGGCCAGCACCGAGTTCGGCGTGATCTGTAGTCCGGTACTGGTCTCGAGATGCACTGCTCGCCAGTTCACTTCCACGACCCGTCCGCGCGCCGCCGGCGTTTCCAACCAGTCCCCCAGTTGGAACGGCTGCTCGAACAGCATCAGCAGTCCAGAGATGATCTGGCCGACGGAGTTCTGCAGCGTCAAGCCGATGACGATCGACGTCACGCCGAGCGCAGTAAAGAGGCCACGCACGTTGGCGCCCCAGATGAAGGAGAAGATCAGCGCCAGGCCTACCGCGATGACGAGAAACCGTCCGACGTCGATGAAGATCGTCGGAACCCGTTTCCGCCACGTTCCTGCCGGGGCACCCTGAAACAGCGTGGCGTTCACCCCCGACAGCACTAGCACCAGAACCACGAATGCGAAGAGCGTGCCGACCATCCGGACCGGTGTGGCGCTTGGCGGCACCTGCTTGGCCTCGATCAACAGGAGCAATAGCGCCCCGAGCGGGAGCAGGTAGTTGCGCAGTAGTGTCACCGGCCGGACGAGGAAGCTGTCCCTGCGGCGCAGCGCGTGTTGCCACTCGGTCAGCGCTACCAGCCCGACCGGCAATCCAATGGCAATTCCGACTGCCCAGTAGAACCACGTCGATGTGAAGACGTCGGTGCTCATCGGCGCACTCTGCTCTTCGCGCAAGCGCTCATCGCGGTTCCACCAGGCGCCAGATCGGCTGTTCTTGACCTTCAACGGTGACGGTGCCCGCAGACGTGAAGTTCATGGTCTCCCGGAGCGCCTCGTACACCCGGTCGGTGACGTCGATACCTGGTTGGCGTGAACCGCTTTTCACCTGGTAGGCGATGTTCACCGCAGCGCCCCACATGTCGTAGACGACGGACGGGCGGCCGCTGAGTCCGCTGCTGACGGAGCCGGTGTCGACCCCCGCGCGCAAGCTCAGACTGCTGCTCGTCTCGCTGTTGAAGCGATCTACGATCCGCAGACACTCGAGCGCAAAGTCGACCGTTCTGCGGACGTTGTCCAGTCGGGGCACGTTGAGCCCGCAGCTTCCCAAGTAGCCGTTGCGCACTGAGCGAATGCGTTCCATGCCGAGACCGTCTCCGGCGGCATCGAATTGGCGTTCGAGTTCGTCGACGATCGTGAGCCATCGTTCAGAAGTCAGTTCGGCCTGCAGCCGGTCAAGACCGATGACGTCGGCGAATATCACGGTGACGTCCTGGTGTTCTTCGGCGGGGATTTCCTCGCCCTGCCGGTATCGCGCAGCGACGGGTTCCGGCATCAGCAACCCAAGGAGCTGATCGTTCTCCTTGCGCTGTTCGTTGAGCAGCTCCTCCTTGACCGTCAGGCTTCTGCTCATCTCGTTGAAAGCCTTTGTGAGGTCGCCTATTTCGTCCCGTGTTTCCACGGGGATCATCACGTTGTAATCACCCGCGCTGATCCTTCGCGCGCCGGCCTCCAGCCGCCTGATCGGCCGCACGAACAGTTGAGCAAGGAATACCGCGGCGATGCAGACGATGAAGATGATGCCGACGGTCGAGAGCACCATGGTCCTGGTGAACACCGCCTCGCGTGCGAAGGCCTCCGAGGTGTTGAACTTCGCGACGATGGACCAGTGGAGGTCGGAATCCGGAATCACCACGGGCGCATAGGCCTCCAACGTCTCGTGTCCGAGGTAGTCGGTGGCGATCAGCGTCCCGGACTGACCGCGCTCGGCGGCCTGAGTGGCTTCCGACTGAATGGGTTGTACCAGTGTGGTGCCGCCCAGCCGGATCGCTCGATCGGCGACGTCGGCGGGAGTGCCTGCCGCGACGACGTCGCGCTTGTAGGCCTGCGGATCCTGTAAGAACAGCCGGGAGTCGGAGCGCATCAGACCATCCGGCCCGGCCAGATATGTCTCGCCCGTCGCGCCAAGACCCACAGTCGCCCACTGCTTGTCGAACGTCATCAACCTGTTGATCTTCGTCGCGGGGAACTGCAGTGCGAGCACACCCTGGGCGCGTCCGTTGGCGACGATCGGGGTGACCATCCACGCGGTGGGCACGTTCTCCGCCGGTTGATAGATCTCGAAGTCGGTGAAGCCCACGTAGTCCAGCGCGTTGGACGACAGCGCCCTCTCGAATGCCCCCCGCAGCTTCGATCCGCTGTACGGGCCCGCAAGTATGTTGGTGCCAAGATCGACGTCCTTGTACGCGGAGTAGACGACGTTGCCCCCCGCGTCCAGCAGCAGCGCGTCCTCGAATTCGAAGCGCTTGACGATCTCGCGGAAGAAGTCCTGGTACTGCGCGTTGGCCGCTGACCACGCGCTCCCGTCATGGGCGTCGTCGATAGTGAGCGCCATGTCGTCGGACTTCCGGTGGGCGGTGTAGTTCGCCTGCAGATACCGTTGCGCGTTGCTGGTCGGAAGGAGCTGCGCGACGTCCAGCTTGTCGTCGCTGTACTGCTCCACCTCTTTGATGAATCCGTTGTCGTAGTAGTCGGTTATCGACTGAGCCTGGGTCGGACTGATGGCCTGGTTCTGCAGTTGGGCGAAACCCGCGGTGAACGCCGCGAGCGCGTTCGCGGTGGTGGCCCCTCGGGTGTAGACGATCATCGAGTTCTTCAGATCCGTCAACTGGTCCTGCAGGGACCGAGCTTGCGACTCACGCACCTCCGTCAGCCTGCTGAACACCGAGTCACGCAGCGAGTTGCGCCCGGCCTGAAATCCGATGATCCCGACCACCGTGGCGGCGACGATCGTGCACACCACCATCATGACGACGAGCTTCGACTGGATACTGACCTTGGCAAGCAGGCGGCGGCGCTGGAATCGGTTGAACCTGTGCGACTTCAACGCATCGTCGGGAGCAGGCTCCACGTCGGCAGCGTCTGGCTCAGACACTTGCAACATCGGCATCCCTTCGCGCCGGTCCGGCCTGCGCGGCGGCTCCGGCGCACATTAACACCGATGTGACAGATGAGGTTCTAGATGCGGATGGGGTTTATCGAATTGACGCCCGAACGGAAGGCCCGTACGCCGGCGATACTCAGCCGAAGCGACGTATTCCTGTGAGTCAGCTGCTGATTCGCTAGTCGGGTGCCGCGACGATGACGAGCGCGTCTCCGCCGAGCGTCACGCCTTCTGCGCCGATGCGATCCGCCAGTCGCTCGCGCAGTTCTGCGGCCTGCGCCGCAGACAAGATGAGGTGGTTGGAATGAGTGAACGCATAGTCCAGCCACTGGTCTCGGGTGTAGTGGAAACCGAGCGGATAGATGTGCTGCTCGACCGTGTATCCGTACGCGGAAAGCGTCGCGACGAGGTCGGCCAGGTCGTGGTGCGCCGGGGTGGCGTCGACATCCATGTAGTCGCCGTAGATGGCGGCGAAGTCCTCGGGCGTCGGACTCGTGGGGACCAGTCGATTCCACAGCAGCGCAAGGCGCCCACCTGCCCGCAGCACGGTGCGCACCTTCGGCAGCGCCACCGCGGGATCGACCCAATGGAAGGACGCCGCGAACACCACCAGGTCGAAGCGGCGCCCCGCCGGTTCCCACCGTTCGAACGTGGCGAGCTCGATCGGTATCCCCTTCAGTCGCGCGACGGCCGCCATCCGGGCATCCGGTTCAACGGCCAGCACGTCGGCACCGCGTTCGGCGAACTGCTGCGACGCGATCCCGGTACCTGCCCCGACGTCGAGCACCAGCCGAGCGCCTTGGGTCAGGAGCTCATCGATCATGCCGTCCGGGTAGCGCGGACGGTGTGCGTCGTATGCGGGGGCCTCGCCACCAAATGAGTTGGCGCGCAGTCGGTTGGTGAAGAGTTTCATTCCTGGTGGCACCTCATCGACCGTATCCAACCCGGATGTGAGCCCGCTGCAAAGTCCCTACGAGTCGCGGACTCATAGCTGAGTCGTAGCTTGGACCAAAGCGTCACACATCCGCGCGGCCCACGATCAGTGCCATGACGGAGACGATGGTTGGACCAGTCGAGGCGAGCGCTGCCGAGTTCGCACCCGCCGGTCTCGCGCCTGCGCCGGTGTCGCCACTGGGGCAGATGCTGCGCTTCGGGACGATCGGAGTTGCCTGCACCGCCGCCTATCTGGCGCTGTTCGTCGTGCTGCACGGACTCTTGGGTGCTCAGGGCGCCAACCTGGTCGCTCTGCTGATCACCGCGGTCGCCAACACCTCGGCCAATCGCCGGTTCACGTTCGGCGTGCGCGGCCGCCTCGGAGCCACGCGCCATCAACTTCAGGGCCTCGCGGTCTTCGCGATCACGCTTGGCATCACCAGCGGATCGCTGGACGCGTTGCACGGCCTCGTCGCGGAGCCAAGTCGAGCGGTGGAAGTCGCGATGCTGGTGCTCGCCAACCTCGCGTCGACCCTCATCCGATTCGTGCTGCTCCGCACCTGGGTCTTCTCGTCGCGACCTTCTCACTGAGGTAGCGAACCCCACCGTGAACACCAAGCGCTTGCTGGCCGGGCTCGCCATCCCTTGCGGTGTCGAAGCCACCCTGCTCGGGCTGGGTACCGGAGCCGGGTACGCCGCCGCGTCGCCCGATTCGGGATCGTCGTCGGCTGCGTCGTCAAGCGACTCCGGGTCGTCGTCGGGGTCAACTGAACCGGAGCCATCGTCATCAGGGCCGAGCGACTCCGGATCGTCCTCGAGCTCAAGCGAATCGGGGTCGTCGGCCATCGAGGGGAGTGAACCCGAGCAGTCTGCTCCGGCCGCTCCGGCGATCGAGGTGCCCAGTGCTCCGACTGGACCCGCCGGCACGAGTCCGGAAAGGTCCGGTGACGTTCCGCCGATCGGTGATCCCGCCAAGGCTGGGGATCCTGGTCCAGGTGGACTGCCGCCGGGCCACGGCTCCGACGGGCCTCCACCGACTGGTGGGCCACCGCCCAAGGGAAATCCTGGCGAGCCTCCGCCGAACGGCGGACCTCCAGTTCGAGGTCCGCACCCGCCGTGGCATCGGCAACCACCCTCGCCGCCACCGCCGGATATCCAGCTCCCGGATGACCTCAATGACCAGCAGCAGACCTGCGAGGAAGAAACGCCGCCGCCGAACGGTCCCGCTCCAGCGCCGTTCCAGTACCACGGTCAATCGGTCACTCCCGTGTTGGATCCAGGCTCGCAGCAGTGGGGTTTCTCATTCCACGGAAAGTGGATCCCGGTCGAGGAACCCGGCTGTTAACTCGCTTCCAGCCGGGTCCCGTTGAGCCGCTGAGGATTAGCCGCCCTGTCCGCCGCCGTGGCCTCCGTGACCGTGGTGCATCATTGCGGCGCTGTGCCCGCCACCGCCGCCGTGTCCGTGGTGGCCGCCGGCGTGGGCGCCCAAGATGAAGCCACTCCAGAAGATCACGGCGATGACGAACACGGTCGCCGCGAGTGTGACGGCCGCTGCGGCAATGCGATAGACCCTGGGGTGTCCGCCGCGCCGGCGCCAGCGTTGCGGCGATTCTTCGGCCCGCGGTGCGACCGCGTGCGACTCGGTGGTGGGTTCGATTGTCTGCTCAGATGTTTCAGTCATGTGGCCAGCTTGACCAGCCCGCCAGGGTAACTACTATGCGTTGGCTTTGAATCCGCTATGTCGCCATTCCGACCAGAATCGAGCGTGAACGTCACGACGTATTTCGGGGGTGAGCGTCGTCATGTGCCCACTCGGCGAGCCGCGCCGGAAATAGTGAATACCTTGGCTTGGTTGCCTTGGTAGTCAAACAGAGGAGGACGACATGGAAGCTTGGGACGCGATCCGGGCCCGACGCAACGTGCGGAGCTACTTGCCGGACCCGGTTTCAGACAGTGACCTGGACCGCATCGCAGAAGCTGGGTGGAGGGCGCCGTCCGCCAAGAATGACCAGCACTGGGACTTCGTGATCGTCACGGACCACGCCCAACTCCAAGAGCTTTCCACCGTGTGGCGGGGCGCGGGACACATCGCGGCGGCCCCGGCCGCGATCGCCTTGATCGTCCCCGAACCGCCCGACGAGCGTACGAAGCTCATCGACCAGTACGACCTTGGTCAGGCCACGATGGCAATGACCATCGCCGCCACCGAGCTAGGGATAGGCACCGGCCACTCCTCGGTAGGCGACCAGGAAAAGGCGCGCGCGATTCTCGGCGTGCCCGAAGGCCACCTCGTCTCGTACCTTCTGGGCATCGGATATCCCGCTGATCGTCCGCTCAAGCCCATCCTCAAGCCCAATCGTCGGCCCTTCGCCGAAGTCGTCCGCCACGGTCGCTGGTGAGTAGCTCTGAATCGTCGGCACCGTTGAAGGTCCTGGTTCCAGGGGACCTGGGCCTGGACGTGTCGGGCACCCCGGCGAACATCGAGGCAGTCCTCTATCAGCCGGGTGACCCGTGGCCGCCCGGGCATCTGGACGCCAGTGTCGTCGTGGTCGGATACGACAAGGCCGCTGCGGTCGGGGCCAGGTTCGCCGACCTGCCCAAGCTGTGCCTCGTCCAGACCCTCAACGCCGGCTACGAGCAGTGGCTGCCATTGCTGCCCGCCGGTGTGATGCTGTCCAACGGGCGCGGCGCACATGGCGGCTCGTCGGCCGAGTGGGTGGTGGCGACCTTGCTTGCGATCTACCGGGAACTCGGCCTGTTCGCCCGGCACCAAGCCGATGGGCAGTGGCGACGCAAGGACACCGAGACTCTGATCGGCAAGCGGGTCGTCGTGCTCGGTGCCGGGGACTTGGCGGTCAATCTGGCTGCCCGGCTCGCGCCATTCGAGACCGACGTGGTGCTGGTCGGGCGGCACGCCAGACCGGGGGTGCGGGCAATGGACGAGGTAGTCGGGCTGCTCCCCGACGCGGACGTGGTGGTCGCGATGCTGCCGGAAAGCGCGGCGACCCATCACATCGTCGACGCCGGATTCCTGGCCCGCCTGCCCGACGGCGCGGTCGTCGTCAACGTGGGCCGCGGCGGCTTGGTCGACACCGACGCACTCCTGAAAGAGCTGACCTCTGGCCGATTGCGTGCCGCACTCGACGTCACCGATCCTGAACCGCTTCCGGCAGGCCACCCACTGTGGTCCGCGCCTGGGCTCCTGCTGACCCCGCACGTGGCAGGTAGCACCGAGGGCGCCTGGCAACGGGCGTGGGCAGTGGCGTTACGCCAGCTCGAAGCTTTCGCGAGCGGCGCGAAGCCGCCGAATCTGGTCGCGGGTCCACGGACTGCCGCCCCTTGATGCGCGAAAAACGCGGTGGCGGAGGGATTTGAACCCCCGGACGGTGTTAGCCGTCTCTCGCTTTCAAGGCGAGTGCATTAGGCCGCTCTGCCACGCCACCGCCGATAAGCGTAAACGGTCTAGACGCGCCCCAGCCGGACGGGCGCAGCGTCCGTCTTCAATGCGGCCCCGATGCGGCGGCAGCCCTCACCGAGCGCGGCGACCTGCGGACGCGACAAGTTCTTCAGGAAGTGCGCGCGCACCCCTTGGCCGTACGTCACCATCGCCGCCGAGAGCAACTCGCGACCCTCGACGGTGATGCAGGCAACGACGCCGCGGCCGTCGTCGGGGCTCGTATGACGGCGCGCCAAGTTATGCGCCTCCAGCCGGTTGAGCTGCCGAGTTACCCTGCTGGGCAACGACATCAGCTCGTCGGCCAGGTCCCCCATGCGCGTCGCGCCGTTCGGTGCCCTTTCGAGCACGTCCAGCAGCCGCACGTCGTTGAGCGTCAACTGATGCGCATCGACGAGTGACCGGTTCAGCGCGGCATATACCCCCAGCGCCGAATCGAGATAGTTTTGCCACGAGCGTTGTTCTGCGTAGTCGAGGCCCGGCATCCTACTAGCCGTACGCCCCTCAATTGTGTCCCCCATGGCGACATATTAGGACGATGTTTCGCAAGTAGTAGCGTTATTGACATGCATGCAATCGTTGCCGAGTCCGGAGCGCGGCTGTCCTGGCAAGAAGTTCCAGATGTCGCAGTTCAACGCGGTGGAGTCGTCATCGAGGTGGTGGCCGCGGGCGTCAACCGGGCCGACCTGTTGCAGGCCGCGGGTCATTACCCGCCGCCTCCTGGTGCAAGCGAGACCATCGGGCTCGAGGTGTCGGGGCGGATTGCCGAGGTAGGACCCGACGTCGACGGATGGTCGGTCGGGCAAGACGTGTGCGCTTTGCTGTCCGGCGGCGGCTACGCGGAAAGGGTGGCAGTGCCCGCCGGGCAGGTCATGCCAGTGCCCGACGGTGTAGCACTCGATCAGGCGGCGGCCCTTCCCGAGGTCGCCTGTACGGTCTGGTCCAACCTCGAGATGACGGCCCACCTATCGGCGGGGCAAGTGCTGCTGATCCACGGTGGCGCGAGCGGCATCGGCACGCACGCCATCCAGGTGGCCCGCGCACTCGGCGCCCGCGTCGCGGTCACCGCCGGGTCTGCCGAGAAGCTGGCACTGTGTGCCGAACTCGGCGCGGACATCACGATTTCCTACCGCGAGCACGACTTCGTCGAGCGGATCCGAGCGGAGACCGGCGGGGCCGGGGCCGACGTGATCTTCGACATCATGGGGGCGTCCTACCTGGACCGCAACATCGATGCCCTCGCCGACGGCGGCCGGCTCGTCATCATCGGCTTCCAGGGCGGCGTCAAGGCCGAACTCAACCTTGGCAAGCTGATGGCCAAGCGGGCCGGCGTCATCTCGACGGCGCTGCGCTCCCGTCCCGTCGACGGGCCTGGGGGCAAGAGCACGATCGTGGACGCGGTGGTCGCCAACGTCTGGCCGATGATCGCCGACGGCCGGGTGCGACCCATCGTCGGCGCGGAGCTCCCCATCGAGCAGGCGTTCGAAGCCCACCAGCTACTGTCGTCGGGCGAGGTAACCGGGAAAGTGCTTCTGCGCCTGAAGGATTGAGGCCTGAATCATCCCAGTGACGCAAGCGCGCGAACCAGCTGGTCCAATTCGGACACCGTGCTGTAGTGCGAGAGCCCGATGGTGACCGCGCCGCCGATGTCGTTGACGCCGATCGCGTCGAGCACCCGCGAACTGGTATTGCACACCGCGAGCACACCGTTGTCGGCGAGCCGTTGCACCACCCGTTCGGCCGGGACGCCGTGCACCGCCAAACTCATCACCGGTATCCGCACCTCGGGCTGCCCGATCACCATCACCAAGGGCAGCGACCGCAACGACATCACCAGGTAGTCGAACAACCGATCCATGTACGCCGCGGCCGATTGCATTGAAACGGAGAGTCTTTCACGCCGGGTACCGGTCGCCGACTCATCGAGGGCGGCCAGATACTCGATGCTGGCGACCAGGCCGGCCAACATCCCGAACTGATGCGTACCGACCTCGAGGCGGGCCGGCCCGGTGGCGAACGGATCGGTGGACATCGAACTGAACGAGCCGATGACCGCGGGATCCCGAAACACCAACGCGCCGACGGGCGGTCCACCCCACCCGACGGCATTGAGCGCGACGACGTCGGCCTCGATCTCGTCGATGTCGATCAACCGGTACGGCGCCGCGGCCGAGTGGTCGACCACGACGAGCGCCCCGCTGTCGTGCGCGAGTTTGGTGACCGGGCGCAGATCGGTGACGGTGCCCACCGAGGACGAGGCCGACGCGATCGCGATCAGCCGGGTGGGCTTCTCGATCAGCGTCTCCCACTGCCAGGTCGGCAGGTCGGCCGTCTCGATGTCGATCTCGGCCCACTTCACCTTGGCGCCGTAACGACTGGCCGCCCTCAGCCACGGAGCGACGTTGGCTTCGTCATCCAGTCGCGTGACGATGAGCTCCTGGCCCAATCCGACCCGGGACGATGCGCAGTCGGCCAGCGCGGCCAACAGGATGGCGCGGTCGGCGCCGAGCACGACGCCGCGCGGATCACCGCCGACCAGATCGGCAACGGCCTGACGCGCGGCCTTGAGCACGCCTGCGCTGCGCTGGGCGGCGGGATGTGGGCCGATGTCCGTGGTCAACGATCCGCGGAAGGCCGTCGAGACCGTGGTGGCCACCGAATCCGGCAGCAGCATGCCGTACGGAGCGTCGAAATGCACCCAGCCGTCGCCCAGTGACGGGTGCAGACCACGCACCCGGGCGACGTCGTATGCCATGCCAGCCACCTTCGAGTGTCTGTGAATACCGCGATCCAACACGATTCGGAGGCACCGGCCCGCGCGAGTGCCGCGGCAGACCAGGTCACCTGGGCAGCCATACTAGTCCAGTGAGCTTGGCGTCCGGAGTGCTAATCGCACTGCTGTTGCTGGTTGTCCCCGGAGCAATCGTGGCGAGGGCCGCACAGCTAACCTGGCCGGTAGCCGTGGCGGTGGGTCCGGCACTCACTTACGGCGTCGTCGCACTCGCCATACTTCCCATGGGTGCGATCGGCATCCCGTGGAACGCGTGGACCGCGCTGCTTGCGTTAGTGCTCGTCGTGATCCTCGTCACGGTTGCTCAGCTCGCGCTAGCTCGCTTCCGCGACCGCTCCGCCGAAGAGCGCGCGCCCACCATGGGGCCCGGCCTGGTGGTAGCCGCCGGCGTCGTACTCGGGGCCGTGTTCATCTTGTACTCAGCAATTCGCGGGATGCCCAACTGGCAATCGATTCCAAGCACCTGGGATGCGGTCTGGCACGCCAACACCGTCCGGTTCATCCTCGAGACCGGGCAAGCCTCCCCGACACACATGGGTGATTTGCGCAACGTCGAGACCCACGACGCCCTCTACTACCCGTCCACCTTCCATGCGTTGGCCGCCATCCAGGTGCACCTCACCGGGGCGGCCCCCACCACCGCCTACACTCTGAACTCGCTCGCGGCGGCGGTCTGGCTGTTCCCCGCCAGTGCGGCCATGCTCACCTGGCAGTTGATGCGCGCACGTGTCGATCAGTGGCACGCCGCGGCCGCGGCGGCGAGCGCGGCGGCCCTGTCCGCGTCGTTCACCGCAGTCCCGTACGTGGAGTTCGACACCGCTTCCATGCCCAACATGGCCGCATACGGCGTCGCCGTGCCGACCATGGTGCTGATCGCCACGACGCTGCGGCACCGCGACCGCATTCCGCTGGCCGTCATCGCGCTGCTCGGCGTGTTCTCCGTCCACATCACCGGAGGCGTCGTCGCCGTCACGTTCGTGGTGGCCTGGTGGCTGTGCGACGCGCTCTGGCACCCGGTCCGCGGAAGGCTCACCGACTTCATCAGCCTCGCCGCCGTCGGCGTCCCGACACTGCTCCTACTGCTCCCGCAGTTCCTTGGCGTGCTGCAGCAGGCCGAGATCATCGTCGGCCACGAGTTCGTCACTCATGAAGGCAAGAAGAAGGCGCTGTTCGACGCGATCGTGCAACACACCCGCCACCTCAACGACTATCCGATCCAGAACATTCTGATCGCGCTCGCCGCGATCGGCGGAGTGATCCTTCTGGTGCGCCGGCTCTGGTGGCCGTTGGCGGTGTGGGCGCTGCTGGTCGTGGCGATCGTGCACTCGTCCGCGCCCTTCGGCGGTCCGATCGGCGCGCTCACCGGGACATTCAGCGACCTCTTCTACAGCGATCCCCGGCGGCTGTCCTCGGTGGTGACGATGCTGCTCGCCCCGATGGCGGGCATCGCGCTGTTCACCATGACGTGGGCCGCGGTGGCGGGACTACGTCGCCTGGCCCCCCGGCTCAACCTGCGCGTCGGCTACGCCGTGACGGTGGTCGTCATCGTGGCGGTGTCAGCCGGCCTGGCGTGGCACTACTTTCCGAGACACGAGCGGCTGATCGGCGAGAAGTACGACAAGGTCATCATCGACGACAAGGACATCCAGGCGTTCGACTACCTGGCCACGCTGCCCGGTGCGCGAAACACGCTCATCGGCAACGCAAACACCGACGGCACGGCGTGGATGTACGCCGTCAACGGACTGCACCCGCTGTGGACGCACTACGACTTTCCACAACAGCAGGGCCCGGGCTACCACCGCTTCAACTTCTGGGCCTACGCCGACGACGCCGACACGGACCCGCGCGTCGCAGCGGCCGTGTACGCGCTGAACATCCGCTACGTCATCACCAGCACTCCGGTGGTCCGAGGGTTCGTCATGCCCGACGGGCTAGTGTCGCTAGACAAGTCGCGGTCGTGGAAGAAGATCTACGACAACGGCGAGGACCGCATCTACGAATGGCAAGGACCGTAGGAGTTTGAACACGCGAATGACGAATGACCCTTCGGAAAACGACAACGAGATCGAGATCATCGGCGGCGACCCGACGGCGATGGGAGCCATCGACGCCGACGCCGATGGGCGGTCCCTGACCGACCTCGTCGAGCAGCCTGCGAAGGTCATGCGGATCGGCACGATGATCAAACAGCTGCTCGAGGAGGTTCGGGCCGCCCCGCTCGACGACGCCAGCCGCACCCGGTTGCGCGAGATCCACGCCCGCAGCGTCCGCGAGCTGGAAGAGGGCCTGGCCCCTGAGCTTCGCGAAGAGCTCGAGCGGCTGACCCTACCGTTCACCGAGGACGTGTTGCCCTCTGACGCCGAACTGCGCATCGCGCAGGCTCAACTCGTCGGATGGCTCGAAGGCCTGTTCCACGGCATCCAGACGGCGCTCTTCGCCCAGCAGATGGCGGCGCGCTCCCAGCTGGAGCAGATTCGCCAGGGCGCGTTGCCCCCCGGCGTAGGCGCGGCAGGCCAGCGCGGCCCGAGCGGGACGGGCCAGTACCTATAGAGAGCCAGGCAGTGACCATCCAGCCGTCTCACCCATCGATCTCGACCCGCAACGCGTGGGTCGAGTTTCCGATCTTCGACGCCAAGTCCCGCTCGCTGAAGAAGGCGTTCCTCGGCAAGGCCGGCGGCACCATCGGACGCAACGAGTCCAACGTCGTCGTCATCGAGGCGTTGCGCGACATCACGATGTCACTCGAAATGGGTGACCGGGTCGGGCTGGTCGGCCACAACGGCGCTGGGAAGTCGACCCTGCTTCGGCTGCTGTCCGGCATCTACGAACCGACCCGCGGGTCGGCGACCGTCCGCGGCCGCGTGGCGCCGGTGTTCGACCTCGGCGTCGGCATGGACCCGGAGATCTCCGGATTCGAGAACATCATCATCCGCGGGATGTTCCTCGGGCAGACCCGCAAGCAGATGGCGGCCAGGGTCGACGAGATCGCCGACTTCACCGAACTCGGTGACTACCTGTCCATGCCGTTGCGGACCTATTCCACCGGAATGCGGGTGCGCCTGGCGATGGGCGTCGTTACCAGCATCGACCCGGAGATCCTACTGCTCGACGAGGGCATCGGGGCCGTCGACGCCGACTTCCTCAAGAAGGCCCGCACGCGCCTGCAGGATCTGGTGGCGCGCTCCGGCATCCTCGTATTCGCCAGTCACTCAAACGAATTCCTCGCCAGGTTGTGCAAGACCGCGATGTGGATCGACCACGGCACCATCAAGATGGCCGGTGGCATCGAAGAGGTCGTGCACGCATACGAGGGGGCGGACGCCGCGCGGCACGTGCGCGAGGTGCTCGAGGAAGACGTGCGCGACGATGCGGCCGAAGCAAAGTTGCGCGAAGAGCACGAACGCGCATGACCGAAACCGTGTGCGCGGTCGTGGTGACTCACCGGCGCGTCGACCAGTTGACCAAGTCGTTGGACGCGGTCACCGGCCAGCGCCGCGCACCCGATCGTCTCGTCGTCGTCGACAACGACGACGACGAGCGAGTGCGCGAGCTCGTTGCGGGCCAACCCATTCCGACCACCTACATCGGGTCTCGCCGCAATCTCGGCGGCGCGGGCGGCTTCGCCCTGGGCATGTTGCAGGCGCTCGCCCAAGGCGCGGACTGGGTGTGGCTGGCCGACGACGACGGCCGCCCGTCCGACTCCGCGGTGCTCGAGACGTTGTTGGATTGCGCGGCAAGACATTCCCTGGCCGAGGTGTCGCCCATGGTGTGCGATCTCGACGACCCGGCACTGCTGGCGTTTCCGCTACGGCGCGGCCTGGTGTGGCGGCGTCGGGTCTCCGAATTGCGGGTCGACGGGGCCGACGACCTACTGCCCGGCATCGCGTCCCTGTTCAACGGCGCGCTCTTCCGGGCCTCCACGCTGGAAGCCGTTGGCGTGCCTGACATCCGGCTGTTCATCAGAGGCGACGAGGTGGACGTGCACCGTAGACTGGTCCTGTCGGGACTGCCGTTCGGCACCTGCCTGGACGCCGTCTACCTGCATCCCCAGGGGTCCGACGAGTTCAAGCCCATCCTGGGCGGTCGGATGCACACCCAGTACCCGTCGGACGACACCAAGCGGTACTTCACCTACCGCAACCGGGGCTACCTGCAGGCTCAACGCGGAATGCGGCGGCTGGTCGCCCAGGAGTGGCTGCGGTTCGGATGGTTCTTCCTGGTGACCCAGCACGACCCCGCGGGCTTCCGCGAGTGGATCCGATTGCGCCGCTTGGGTAGACGCGAAAGGTTCTTTCAGGGCGAGCGAAGCGACGGGAGAGCCGGAAGATGACCTTCACCGACGCCGCCGCGCAGTCGCGGACCTTCGGGCGCGCCTGGGGTGACCTCGCCTCGGGATTCGACAAGCGCGAACTGTGGTTGCACCTCGGCTGGCAGGACATCAAGCAGCGCTACCGCCGCTCGGTGCTCGGGCCGTTCTGGATCACCATCGCCACCGGCACCATGGCCGTGGCGTTGGGGGCCTTGTACTCCACGCTCTTTCATCTCCCGCTAGCCGAACACCTGCCCTACGTCACGCTCGGGCTGATCATCTGGAATCTGATCAACGCCTCGATCCTCGAGGGCGCCGACGTGTTCGTTGCCAACGAAGGATTGATCAAGCAGCTGCCCACGCCGCTGTCGGTGCACGTCTACCGGCTGGTCTGGCGGCAGGTGATCCTGTTCGGGCACAACATCGTCATCTTCATCGTGATCGCGATCATCTTCCCGCAGCCATGGAAGTGGACCGACCTGACGTTCATTCCGGCACTGGCGCTCATCGTGTTGAACTGCGTCTGGGTGGCACTGTGTTTCGGCATCCTCGCCACGCGCTACCGCGACATCAGCCCACTGTTGTTCAGCCTGGTGCAGTTGCTGTTCTACATGACCCCGATCATCTGGAACGACGAGACGCTGAGACAGCAGGGCGCGGGCGGCTGGGCCAAGATCATCGAGTTCAACCCGCTGCTGCACTACGTCGACATCGTGCGCGCGCCACTCCTCGGCGCAGATCAGGAACTGCGGCATTGGATCGTCGTGATCGTGCTGACCATCGTCGGCTGGACCGTCACGGCCTTCGCGATGCGGCAGTACCGCGCGCGTGTGCCCTATTGGGTGTAGCAACTCCGCCCGCAACGACCTTCCGGCGGGACCGACAACCTTTGCGCTGTCGTTCGCTCCGGCTCCGGTCCCGGTAGTGGTGTAACCGGACCCGACCGCAGCTGGCGCTTACCGGCGCCAGCGGCGGCGGCGTGGTGCGGTGGTTCTCGCCGCGACCCGGCGCCGGCTCTCTATGCCGTAGACACCGGGGCCGGAGAACACCAGCAAGAGGAAGCCAAAGCAGAAGAGCACGGCCAACTCTCCGCCGTTGTTGATCGGCCAGAAGCCCCGGGGCAGGTGTTGCGTAAAGAATGCGACGGCCATCTCACCCGCTGCGATGAATGCCGCAGGGCGGGTGGCGAAGCCGACGGTGATGAGCGCACCCAAGATGGTCTCGATGACGCCAGCCCACCAGAAGGGCCACGCGCCCGTCGGAACCTGCGGTCCGCCAGGCCATCCGAACACTGTCGAGGTGCCGTGCAAGAAGTACAGAAGTCCGAAGACGATGCGGAAAACGCTGAGGGCGGCGGGAGCTTGCGGGTTGAGTCGTGCGTCGAATCGCGTAATCATGTGCCGACCGTACGCCGGACCATCAGTTAGTTCACAGGTCCACCAATCAAGCGCACGTAGCGTGAAGTATGGCCCTCACCATCGATCACATCGACCACGTCGTGCTGAACTGCCGGGACGTCGACGCCACCGTCGACTGGTACGTGAAGGTGCTCGGCATGCAGCGCGTGGTGTTCGGCGGCGGTCGGATCGCGCGTGCGTTTGGGACACAGAAGATCAATGTCCGGCCCACCGGTGCACCGGACTGGGTGACGGCGGAGACAGATGCGCCGGGTTCGCTCGACCTGTGCTTCATCGCCGACGCCGAACCCGAAGCCATTGGCGCGCACCTGCGGGCGTGTGGTGTGGAGATCACCGAGGGACCCGTGCCCAAGACCGGTGCCATGGGGCCGATGACGTCGCACTACTGCCGCGACCCGGACGGCAATCTGATCGAGGTCGCCAGCTACCGGTAAGCCCGAGTTATCCACAGTCGGCGCTTCACCCACACTCTGGGGGTTCGGGGCCGGACACCGCTACCGAACACCGCCGGGCAGCCGCCTCCACTTCCCCACCTGGAGCACCACCACCCCGGTTCCGCCGACACCACTGCCGACCGGACCACCCCCGGCGATCGAGCGCGGGCTGGCCATGCCGCTACGAAAACGCAGCCGCACCGCCGAACGGTCGGCGCGCATACGACGCGAACGCCAACACAACCAAAACACCATCGACGCCAACCCAGACCCGTTCTGACCCAGTGCCGTGGTCAGCGTCGGGGCGCCGGCAGGCGCGTGGCCACGTTGATGCGGTTCCACGCGTTGATGGTGACGGCCATCGCGATCACCTGACCGAGTTCCCGCTCGGAGAACACCTGCGCGGCAGCCGAATACACCTCGTCGGAAACGTGGCCGTGGTGCAGTTCGGTGATCGCCTCGGTCAACGCCAGCGCCGCCCGCTCCCGCTCGGAGAACAGGTCGCCTGCTTCCTCCCATGCGGCGACGAGCGCTAGCCGTTGCTCGGTTTCGCCGTGTTTGCGGGCGTCGTTGACGTGCATGTCGAGACAGAACGCACAGTGGTTGATTTGCGATGCGCGGATCTTGATCAACTCGCCGATGGTCGGGTCGACGTCCTTGGCGGACGCCGTACTCAGCGTCATCATCGCGTCGTACAACTCGGGCGACACCTTGTAGATCTTGATGCGGTCGACGGAGGTTGGGTCTTGAAGTGTCGTGGTCATGAACACCAACGTAGCGTCGAAATACCCATCTCCATGGTTCAATTCCGTAGTGGTTACATGGGCCAATTCGGAGAGTCGAGATCTGCACCTCGAGCTTGGGACCGCCATCGCACCAGGCACGCGCGGGGCCAGAGACCTGCTTGTCACCGCCCTGCGCGACGCCGTTCGGTCCGGTCAGCTGGCCACCGGAAGCATGCTTCCGCCATCACGATCGCTCGCCGCCGATCTCGGACTGGCCCGCAACACCGTCGCCGAGGCGTACGCCGATCTGGTCGCTGAAGGCTGGCTGGCCTCCCGTCAGGGTGCGGGCACCTGGGTCGTCAACACCCGCGACATTCGGTCGCCCGGCCGGCCCCGCGGCACCCCTGGCCAACCCACCCACAACCTCATGCCCGGATCCCCCGACGTCTCGGCCTTCCCACGCTCAGCCTGGCTCGCTTCGACCCGTCGCGCCCTGACCGCCGCCCCCGCCGAAGCCCTGCGTCCCGGCGACCCGCGCGGCCGTCCCGAACTGCGCGAAGCACTCACCGAATACCTCGGCCGCGTGCGCGGAGTGCGCACGTCACCCGATAACGTCGTCGTCTGCGCGGGCACCCGAAACGCCGTGGAACTGCTGGCGCGGGTGTTCGCCAAGCGGGGACCGATCGCCGTTGAAGCCTACGGCCTCTTCATCTTTCGTGAAGCCATCGCGGCAATGGGCGTCGCGACCACGCCGATCGGCTTCGACGAACGCGGCGCCTGCGTCGACCAACTCGAGCACAGCGACGCCGCCGCCGCACTGCTCACCCCGGCGCACTTCTTCCCGCACGGCGTGCCCCTTCATTCGGACCGTCGCTACGCGCTGATCGAATGGGCCCGTCGCACAAGCCGATACGTGCTAGAAGACGACTACGACGGCGAGTTCCGCTACGACCGTCAGCCCGTCGGCTCCGTCCAAGGCCTCGACCCGCAGCGGGTGTGCTACCTCGGGTCGGCGAGCAAGAGCCTGTCGCCCGCCTTGCGACTGGGCTGGATGGCGCTCCCCGACGAGCTCGTCGAACCAGTCATCGACGCCGCTGGCGGGCAACAGTTCTACGTGAACGCCATCGACCAACTGACCATGGCTGATTTCATCTCAACGGGTCAGTACGACAGGCACATTCGTCGTATGCGCAACAGCTACCGTCGCAGGCGCGACGCATTGGTGGAGCGCCTGAACCCCTTCGACGTCCGGATCAGTGGGCTGTCGGCGGGCCTGCACCTTCTGCTCCTGCTACCCGACGGCACCGAGCACGAGTTGCTGCGCCGCGCAGGCGAGGCAGGCATCGCCCTGTCCGGACTCTCCCGACTCCGCCATCCCCTCGCAGGCCAAGACGTACCCGACGGGGACGGCCTCGTGGTCAACTTCGGCGCCCCTGCCGAGCACGCCTTCGGCGCCGCCGTCGACGCGCTCTGTGAGGTACTGACCGGCGTGAGTTAGCGACCAATCCGCCCTGTCACGGTGGCAGACTCAATAGCCGTGCCCAAGAACCGAATGACCACGGCCGACACGCTGGGTGGCACGCCACCGTGGACCGGCCTGGCCCGGTGGCAGGGCACCGGATTGGCGCTCGCCGTCGTGGCCTGGGGGGTCTACGACGGACTTGGCGCGCTGCTGGGCGCAGTACTGCTCTCGCCAGCGATCATCGCTCTGGTGCGCCTGCGCAAGCATGCCCCCGAGGCCCGGTCCACCGCCGATTTGGTGGGCGCCACTCTCGGCAATCGCGCCGGAATGTTCACGGGCGCCCTGCAAGTCGTGGCCTACCTACTTTTGGCGGTCATCGCGGCCCGGGCGCTGAGCCTGCCGGTGGCCGCGTATTCGGTCGACTATTCCGCGATGCAGGACACCTGGAGTTGGCCACTGGTCGCGGTGGCCGCGGTGGTGCTGGCCGGACTGGCGGCGTACCTGCTGCCCGACCGAGCCATCGGAGGTATCGCCGTGGTGCTGGCCGGCGTGGCCCTCCTGATCAACTTCTATCTGGCGCTGGCCGTGCTCGCCCGGGTCTACCGGGGAGTCGTCGACGTCCCGGTCGGAGCCGACGATCCGGGGCTCGGGCCATCCAGCGCCCTGCTCACGCTCACCCTCGGGTTGGTGGGCTTCGAACTAGTCACCGTCCGCAACCGGCCGATCACCGCCGCGGGCCGATCGATGACGACGAGCGTCGTGGCCGTCGCGGGCTGTGCAACCGTGGTTTGGCTGGCCGACCACCTCGGCGCGCCCCACGGTTGGCGGCTCAGCGGCCACCAGTTCACCTTCGTCGTTGGCTACCTCTACGGCTCATCGGGGCTGCTCTGGTTGACGGTCGCCAGCCTTGCCATGTTCGCCGCGGGACTGCTCGTCCTGATGTGGGCGATCACCGTGGTGGCGTCGCGACTCACCGAACGGGTGCCTGCCGAAGCGGTCGTCGCGACGAGCATCGGCATCGGGGCCGCATTGGCGATCGTGTGCTGCCGCGATTGGTTGGGGCTCGGGAGCCACACCGGCGGCGTAGGCGCACTGCTGCTCATGGTGGCGTACGTCATGGTCGTCGAGGCGAGCGCCCGCATCCCCGACGACAACACGCTGGCTTGGTGGCTGCGAATGGCGATGCCCGCCGTGCTGGCGGCCGTGGTGCTGGTTCCCCTGCTGTCCAAGGGACACAGCGCCGCCTTCGTCTGGCCGGTGGCAATCGCGGGCGTATTGGCCGGTCTGACTTTTGTCGTGGTTTCCGTCGGGTCGCGCCGATGATGCGACAATTGCGCCAACACCTCGCACGGATCGCCGCGTCGTGTTCTTCGATCAGGCGAGTTGAGGTGGATGACAAGTCTGTTTAACTTGCGCTGCATGGGTGCAGGCCCGTGACGTCGACGTCACGGCTGTTCAGGGCTGCGCTCGCCGAGTACCCCGATGGGTTGCTCGGTCCCAACGAACTGTGCCTTTCGTGCGTGAAGGTGCTGCCCATCGATCGCGCGGCCATCACGATCGGCGTCGCGTCGGGGGCG
The DNA here is from genome assembly GCA_025966225.1 of Mycobacterium sp. Classification (GTDB taxonomy): domain Bacteria; phylum Actinomycetota; class Actinomycetes; order Mycobacteriales; family Mycobacteriaceae; genus Mycobacterium. The sequence goes on from JAOPVI010000019.1 coordinate 26,484, forward strand.
TGGGAGCCGCTTGGCGCCTCCGATGAGACCGCGACCCGCATCGAGGCCCAGCAGGCCGTGACGGGCGAGGGCCCGGCCATCGACGCAATGGCGCACGGGGGGCCCGTGTTGATCGACGACCTGGCCGGCCATTTCAACCGGTGGCCCGGTTTCGCGGCGGCGCTCGGCCCCGACGCCACGGGCGCGATGTTCGCGTTCCCGCTGCAGATCGGCGCCATCGCCGTCGGCGTACTCGATTTCTACCGCGCGGAGCCCGTGCCGCTGGCCACCGACGACGTCAAGGCGATGCTTGCCGTGGTCGACATCGTCACCATGGTGCTGCTCTCGCGCGCACCACCACTTGACATCGACACGAGTTCGGCCGAAGTCTGGTGGGTGCCGTCCCCGGGGTCGAGCGAGATTCACCAGGCCACCGGCATGGTGGTCGCCCAGCTCGCGGTACCGCCCCGCATCGCCTATCTGCGGCTGCGGGCACACGCATTCGCCCATGACATCCCGCTGACGGAAGTGGCTCGCAATGTGATCGAGCGGCATCTGCGGTTCGACCCCGATGACAGCGCTGAACCGGAGCATCATTGATGATGAGAGAAGGAAGAGAAGGAGGAGTAGACCGCAATGGACGATCGTGAGGGTCCACTGGTACATGCCTTCGTTTCCTTGGCGGACACGTTGGTCGACGACTACGACGTGGTCGAGTTCGCCCAGGAACTCGTCGAGGATTGCATGTCGCTCCTGCACGTCGACTCCGCCGGGTTGCTGCTCGACGACCTGCGCGGCGGACTGCAGGTGCTCGCGTCCACCAGCGAGGAGGCCCGCATGCTCGAGCTGTTGCAGATCCAATCCAAGGCGGGGCCGTGCCTGCAGGCCTACGACACGGGCCAGCAGGTGCTCGTCGAGGACGTTCGCGAGGAAGTCAACCGGTGGCCCGAGTTCGCTGCCCGCGCAGCAGGGGACGGCTACGGATCGGTCATCGCGATACCCCTGCGCCTGCGAAACGAGCGGATCGGCGCCCTGAACATGTTCCGCCGCACGCCGGGCCTGCTGTCGGAGTCCGATCTGCTGGTGGCGCAGGCGCTCGCCGACGTCGCGACCATCGGCATCCTGCACCAGCGGGTGCTCACGCGCGGCGCCCAGGTGAACAGCCAACTCCAGATCGCGTTGAACAGCCGCATCGTGATCGAGCAGGCCAAAGGTGTGCTGGCCGAGCGGCTGGCGCTCGACATGGAGCAGGCCTTCGTGCAGCTACGGTCCATGGCGCGGAGCACCAACCAACACCTCAGCCACGTCGCACGCACCGTCATCGACAACTCCAGCGGCATCGTCTCACCCAGCGACGAGCGGCCCTCCCGAGCGCGGCGCCCCGGACCAAGCTGACTGCAGGTCGCCCCAGCCCCGCGGCAGCGTGAGCCCGTAAGCTGCCCGCGTGGCCGAGCCCCCGATGTCGCCCAACCTGAGCCTGGCGACGCAGGCCTGGCGGTTCGTCGTCACCGGCGGGTTCTCCGCGATCGTCGACTTCGGGTTGTACGTGCTCTTCTTGTGGCTCGGGCTGAACGTCAACGTCGCCAAGACGCTCAGCTTCATCGCAGGCACGACGACCGCCTATCTGATCAACCGGCGCTGGACGTTCCGGGCGCCACCGAGCACGGCGCGCTTCATCGCGGTCTGCGGGCTCTACGCCGTCACCTTCCTCGTCCAGGTTGGCATCAACTACGCCTTCTACACGCTGTGGGCGGACAAGCCCTGGCGCGTCCCCGTCGCGTTCGTCATCGCCCAGGGCACCGCGACGGTGATCAACTTCGTCGTCCAGCGTGCGGTGATCTTCCGGCTCAGCTGAGCCAGAACGGTCAGGCGGTACCCTCTTCACGATGTTTGCAACCACCACGAAGCGGCTTACGGGCTGGAGCCGCACCGCGCCGAGCGTCGCCCAGGTGCTGTCCACCCCTGATGCGGAGACCATCGCGGAAGCCGTCGCCAAGGCGGACGGTCGCGGTGTCATCGCGCGTGGGTTGGGCCGGTCCTACGGCGACAACGCGCAGAACGGTGGCGGCCTGGTCATCGACATGACGGCGCTGAACAAGATTCATTCGATCAGCGCCGAAACCCGGCTCGTCGACGTCGACGGCGGTGTCAGTCTCGATCAGCTGATGAAGGCGGCGCTTCCGTTCGGGCTTTGGGTACCGGTTCTGCCGGGCACCCGCCAGGTCACCATCGGCGGCGCCATCGCCTGTGACATCCACGGCAAGAATCACCACAGCGCGGGCAGCTTCGGCGACCACGTCCGCTCGATGGAACTGCTCACCGCAGACGGCCAGGTCCGCCACCTCACCCCAGATGGGGACGAGGCGGAACTCTTCTGGGCGACAGTGGCCGGCAACGGGCTGACGGGGATCATCCTTCGGGCCACGATCTCCATGACCCCGACGGAGACCGCGTACTTCATCAACGACGGCGACAACACCGCGAACCTCGACGAGACCATTGCCTTTCACAGTGACGGCAGCGAGGCTGATTACACCTACTCCAGCGCGTGGTTCGACGCCATCAGCCCGCCGCCGAAACTGGGCAGGGCCGCGATCACCCGGGGACGGCTCGCCCGCCTGGACGAACTGCCGGACAAGCTCGCGAAGCACCCACTGAAATTCGATGCGCCGCAACTGATGACGGTGCCCGATATCTTCCCCAACGGGCTGATGAACAAGCTGACGCTCAGCACGATCGGCGAGCTTTACTACCGCCGGGGCGGGCACTACCGCGGCAAGGTCCAGAACCTGACGCAGTTCTACCACCCGCTCGACCTACTCGGCGAGTGGAACCGTGGCTACGGACCTGCCGGGTTCGCGCAGTACCAGTTCCTGGTACCACTGTCGGCGGTCGAGGAGTTCAAGCAGATCATCGGTGACATCCAGCGCAGTGGACACTATTCCGCGCTCAACGTCTTCAAGGTCTTCGGGCCGGGAAACCAAGCGCCGCTGAGCTTTCCGATGGCAGGCTGGAACGTCGCCATGGACTTCCCGACCAAGGCGGGCATTGGCCGACTGCTCACGGACCTCGACCGGCGGGTGCTCGAGTTCGGTGGCCGCCTCTACACCGCCAAGGACTCCCGCACCAGCGCCGAGACCTTCCACGCCATGTACCCACGGATCGACGAGTGGATCGCGGTGCGCCGCAAGGTCGATCCCGCCGGGATCTTCGCCTCTGACATGGCCCGACGTTTGGAGCTGCTGTAAATGGTGTTCGACGGCGTGGGAAATCCACAGGGCATCCTGCTTCTGGGTGGTACGTCCGAGATCGGACTGGCCATCTGCGAGCGCTACCTCCGCGACGCGCCGGCCCGAATCGTGTTGGCCGCGTTGCCCGACGATCCCGGCCGCGACGCTGCGGTCGCGCAGCTGACCAACGCAGGAGCCAGGTCCGTCGAGGTGATCGACTTCGACGCGGTGGCCACCGACACGCATCCCGCCGTCCTCGACGAGGCGTTCAAGGGCGGGGACATCGACGTGGCGATCGTCGCGTTCGGTCTACTCGGGGACGCCGAGGAGCTCTGGCAGAACCAGGCCAAGGCCGTGAAGATTGCCGAGATAAACTACACGGCAGCGGTTTCCGTTGGCGTGCTGCTCGGCGAGAAGATGCGTGCTCAGGGGTCTGGCCGCATCATCGCGATGAGCTCGGCGGCCGGTGAACGGGTGCGTCGATCCAACTTCGTGTACGGGTCCACCAAGGCCGGCCTCGATGGTTTCTACCTCGGGCTCGGAGAAGCGCTTCGCGAGTTCGGAGTTCGCGTTCTGGTCATCCGCCCGGGGCAGGTGCGCACCTCGACGACGATCGCGCACTGGAAGGCGACCGGTGCCAAGGAGGCGCCGTTCACCGTGGACAAGGAGTACGTCGCCGAACTCGCCGTCACGGCGTCCGCGAAGGGCAAGGAACTGGTATGGGCGCCAGGGACGTTCAGGTACGTGATGATGGTGTTGCGGCACGTTCCGCGGCCGATCTTCCGCAAGCTGCCGATCTGACGGGACGCTCTTCATGCGTCAGGCGCTGACGGTCTTTGGACAGATGCTGGCTTCCGCCGCGGTGGCTGTGGCCGTGTCGGTGGTCGCACTGGTGGCGATCTCGCGGGTCGAGTGGCCGGCATTCAACTCGTCGAACCAGCTGTACGCCCTCACCACGGTGGGCCAGTTCGTCTGTCTGGCCGGGCTTTTGGGATCAGGACTGTTGTGGCGGCGCGGACGCAGCTGGTTGGCCAAGGCAGCGGGCGTCGTCTTCCTCTCGACCTTCTCGGTAGTCACCCTGGCGATGCCGCTTGGCGCCACCAAGCTGTACCTCTTCGGCGTCTCGGTCGACCAGCAGTTCCGCACCGAGTACCTCACCCGACTGACCGACACCGTCGCACCACATGACATGACCTATCTTGGCTTGCCGCCGTTCTACCCACCGGGCTGGTTCTGGATCGGCGGACGGATCGCCGCGCTGGCTGGGACACCCGCGTGGGAGATGTTCAAGCCGTGGGCCATCGTCTCGATCACCATCGCGGTCGCCGTCGCGTTCGTGTTGTGGGCGGCCATGATTCGCTTCGAGATCGCGCTGGTCGTGACGACCGCCACCGTGGCCACCACGCTCGCGTATGCGCCTGCCGAGCCGTACGCCGCGATCATCACCGTGCTGCTGCCGCCGGTGTTCGTGCTGGCGTGGTCGGGCCTGCGGGTCGGGTCAAGACAGGGTGGGTGGGCGGCCGTGGTCGGGGTCGGCGTCTTCCTCGGCGCGGCCGCATTGTCTTACACGCTGCTGCTGGGATACGCCGCCTTCACGCTCGCGCTCATGGCGCTGGTGGTCACGGTGAGCCGACGGAGCCGCTCCGGCGGCGACCTTCGATCTAGCAGCTTGGACCCCTTGCTGAGGCTGGCGGCGATCTTCGCGATCGCCGGGGCCATCGCGCTGATCGGCTGGGGCCCGTATCTGATGGCGGCCGCCAAGGGGTCGCCCGCCGACGCGGGCACGGCCCAGCACTACCTGCCCGTCGACGGCGCGCAGCTGACGTTCCCCATGCTGAGCTTCACGCTGCTGGGTGCACTCTGCATGTTGGGCACGCTGTGGCTGGTGGGGTACGCCCACTCGTCCACCCGCGCCGGCGCCCTGGCCATCGCCGTGCTAGCTGTCTACGCGTGGTCCCTGCTCTCGATGGTGACCACGCTGGTGGGCACAACCCTGCTGTCGTTCCGGTTGCAGCCGACGCTCACCGTGCTACTGAGCGCCGCAGGCGCGTTCGGCTTCATCGAGACCGCCCGCGCGCTCGCGGCGCGCTTCGACACGCATTCGCGGCGCATCGTCGTCGCCGCCACCACGTTGGGCGCCATCGGGGCGATGACCTTCAGCCAGGACATCCCCGACGTGCTCCGGTCCGACATCGCCGTCGCCTATACCGATACCGACGGCTCCGGGCAGCGCGCTGACCGGCGCCCCCCTGGGGCCGAGCGCTACTACGCCGAACTCGACACCAAGATCCGCGACACCACCGGCCGACCCCGCAACGAGACCGTGGTGATGACCGCCGACTACAGCTTCCTTGCCTTCTATCCGTACTACGGGTTCCAAGGCCTGACCTCGCACTACGCCAATCCGCTCGCGCAGTTCTTGGAGCGCTCGAAGGCCATCGAGGGATGGGCCACGTTGACGAGACCCGACCAGTTCATCGCCGCCCTCGACGGGCTGCCGTGGGCGCCCCCGACGGTCTTCGTCATGCGCCACGGCGCCAACGACACGTACACCCTGCGGCTGGCCTCGGACGTCTATCCGAACCAACCGAACGTCCGCCGATATCAGGTCGCGCTGGACTCGGCCCTGTTCGACGACCCCCGTTGGTCGGTGTCCGACGTCGGCCCGTTCGTGCTCGCGATCCGGAAATGACCGGTGACGGCATATCGCCGCAGGCCGGACCACTAGCATCTAGCGTCGTGAGCCAGGCGGATGCGGAGGCGGGAGCCAACCACCGGACCACGCGGCTCATCGCCATCGTCGCGGGCCTGCTCGGCGCCCTGCTCGCGGTGGCCACTCCCCTGCTTCCCGTCACGCAGACCACCGCCCAACTGAACTGGCCGCAGAACGGCGTCCTGCAGAGCGTCGACGCGCCGCTGATCGGTTACGTGCCTACCGATCTCAACGTGTCGATTCCCTGCCGCGCTGCCGCCGGATTGGCCGGTCCGCAGAACGTGCTGCTGTCGACGGTGCCCAAACAGGCGCCGAAGGCCGTCGACCGCGGGCTGCTCATCGAGCGGGTCGGCACCGACCTGCTCGTCATCGTCAGGAACACCCCGGTGGTCAGCGCGCCGCTGGACCAGGTGCTCAGCCCCGCATGCCAGCGCGTCACGTTCACCGCGCACGCGGACAAGGTCGCCGGCGAGTTCGTCGGGCTGAGTGCGGACCCCGACCCGGACGGCCTGGCCAAGCCCGACCAGCCGCGACGAGGCGAACGCAGCGGCTACGACTTCCGGCCCCAGATTGTCGGGGTCTACACCGACCTGTCCGGCCCCGCACCGCCGGGACTCGAGTTCTCCGCCACCATCGACTCCCGCTACAGCACGTCGCCGACGCTGCTGAAGCTGATCGTCATGATCCTCGGCGTGGTGGTGACGTTGATCGCGCTTGGGGCGCTGCACGTGCTCGACTCCGCGGACGGCATGCGGCACCGCCGCTTCCTTCCGCCACGGTGGTGGTCGATGTCGCCGCTCGACGGGTTGGTGGCCGCCGCGCTGGTGTGGTGGCACTTCGTCGGCGCCAACACGTCCGACGACGGCTACATCCTGACCATGGCACGGGTGTCGGAGCACGCCGGCTACATGGCCAACTACTACCGCTGGTTCGGCACGCCCGAGGCACCGTTCGGCTGGTACTACGACCTGCTCGCGCTGTGGGCCCACGTCAGCACCGCCAGCGTGTGGGTGCGGCTGCCGACCCTCGTGATGGGGCTGGCCTGCTGGTGGGTGATCAGCCGAGAGGTCATCCCCCGACTTGGCCACGCGGTCAAGCACAGTCGCGCAGCGGCGTGGACCGCGGCCGGCATGTTCCTGGCCTTCTGGCTGCCGTTGAACAACGGGCTGCGGCCAGAACCGATCATCGCGCTCGGCATTCTGCTGACCTGGTGTTCCGTCGAGCGCGGGGTCGCCACCAGCAGGCTGCTTCCGGTTGCGATCGCGCTCATCATCGGCGCGCTGACGCTGTTCTCCGGGCCAACGGGCATCGCCGCCGTCGGCGCCCTCCTGGTGGCGATCGGGCCGCTGAAGACCATTGTGGGCCAGCATGTTTCGCGCTTCGGATACTGGGCCCTGCTGGCCCCCATCCTGGCCGCGGGCACCGTCACGATCATTTTGATCTTCCGCGACCAGACCATGGCGGGGGAGATCCAGGCCAGCACGTTCAAGACGGTGGTCGGCCCCAGCCTCGCCTGGTTCGACGAGCACATCCGGTACGAGCGGCTCTTCATGGCCAGCCCCGACGGATCGATCGCGCGCCGTTTCGCCGTGCTGGCGCTGCTGCTTGCGCTGGCGGTGTCGGTGGCCATGGGGTTGCGCAGGGGCCGCATTCCCGGCACTGCCGCGGGCCCGAGTCGCCGAATCATCGGCATCACGATCATCTCGTTCCTGGCGATGATGTTCACGCCGACGAAGTGGACCCACCACTTCGGCGTGTTCGCCGGACTCGCTGGGTCGCTCGGTGCGTTGGCCGCCGTCGCCGTCACCGCGGCCGCCATGCGCTCCCGCCGCAACCGCACCGTGTTCGCCGCGGCAGTGCTGTTCATGTTGGCGCTGTCGTTCGCCAGCGTGAACGGCTGGTGGTACGTCGCGAACTTCGGCGTGCCGTGGTCGAATTCGTTCCCCCAGTGGCACTTCGGGTTCACCACCTTCCTGCTGGGGCTCTCCGTGCTGGCCCTGCTCGTCGCGACGTGGTTCCACTTCACCGGGCGGGGCAATTCGCCGCCTGGCGACGGGCGGGTATCGCGAATAGTGCAGGCGCCCTTGGCGATCGCGGTGTGGGTCGTCGTCGTGTTCGAGGTCGCGTCCCTGACGATCGCGACGGTCGGACAGTATCCGGCGTGGAGTGTCGGCCGGTCCAACCTCGAGGCGCTCGTCGGAAAGACGTGCGGTCTGGCCAACGACGTGATGGTGGAGGAGGACCCGAACGCAGGAGTGCTGCTGCCCGCGGGCGGCGTGCCGGCCGGCCTCGCGCTCGGTCAGGTCACCGCACAGGGCTTCGACCCCAACGGAATTCCGGCCGACGTGTCGGCGGACCCGGTAATGGAACCCCAGGGCAGTAGCAACTTCGCCGACACCGACGGCGCCACGGTGACCGGCAGCGAACCGGGCACCGAGGGCGGCACCACCGCGGCGGCAGGCGTCAACGGTTCCCGCGCCAGGCTGCCCTACGGTCTGGACCCCCTCCGCGTTCCCGTGATGGGCAGCTGGCGGTCGGGCCCACAGCAGCCTGCCATCCTGCGCTCGGCCTGGTACCGATTGCCACCGCGGGATCAGGCCGGACCGCTGCTGGTCGTGGCCGCCGCGGGCAGGTTCGACCCGGGCGAAGTCGTCGTGCAGTGGGCCACCGACGAGCAGGCCACCAAGAACCAGCCGGGTGGCAGCCTCGGCTTCGGCGACGTCGGCGCCGTGCCCGCCTGGCGCAATTTGCGCACACCATTGAACGCCATTCCGAGCGACGCCACCCAGGTGCGGGTCGTCGCCCGTGACGACGACCTTGCCCCCCAGCACTGGATCGCGGTGACCCCGCCCCGCATCCCCCGACTGCGCACCCTGCAGGACGTCGTCGGCTCGACTGATCCCGTACTTCTGGACTGGTTGGTCGGCCTGGCATTCCCGTGCCAACGGCCATTCGGACACCAGAACGGCGTCACCGAGGTGCCCAAGTGGCGGATCCTGCCGGACCGCTTCGGCGCGGAGGCGAACTCGCCGGTGATGGACTACCTCGGCGGCGGTCCGCTCGGCATCACCGAACTACTGGTGCGGGCCGACCCGGTGCCGACCTATCTCGAGCACGACTGGTTCCGCGACTGGGGGGCACTGCAGCGGCTGACGCCCTGGTACCCGGCCGCCCAGCCCGCCCGACTCGACCTCGGCACCGCGACACGCAGCGGGCTGTGGAGCCCCGCACCGTTGCGCCCGAGCTGAGCCGGCCGCCGACCAACGCGCGACGTGTCCTAGCGGAGCGTCCTTGTTACCCTCCTTCGAGGAACTACTCAGCCTCATTCCAAACAACACATAACTTTTGCGTAGGAGCATCATGAGCGAGCGCGGACCGGTTGCGCCGGGCCAGACCAGCCCTGACGTGCTCAAGCAGCGGCTGACTGACCACGCGGCTTCAGAGCGGTTGGTGGTGGCGCGCGGCGTGTTCGCAGGTCCGAGCGCCCAGGTGACCGACGACATGTACGCGCGCGTCGTCAAGGGCAAGGCCCACCTCGAACGGCACGCCCTGCGCCTCGAAAAGGGTGCGACCGTCGACACCAACACCTACTTCGGACGATTGCCCGCCAGCTACTTCCAGCGCTGGACCGTCATCTCGGAGCTGCAACTGCGACTGGTGCTGGACACGTCGACCTCGGCGCGGCTGACGCTGCGCGGATCGGACGCGGCCGGCAACGCCCGCACCATCGCCCATACCGAGGTGGACGGCACCGGCACGGCCGTGCTGTCGGCCCAGTTGAACGAGTTCGTCGACGGCGGATCGCTGTGGATGGAGTGCACGGCCGTCGGCGGACCGGTGACGATCACCAACCTCGAGTGGACGGCGGCCGCTCCTGAAACGATCCGCCCGGCGGCGATCGCGATCTGCACGTTCAATCGGCCGGTCGACTGCGCGACGACACTCGCCGCCATCGCCGACGACAAGGGGCTCCTGGACGAGATCGATGCCGTATACGTGGTGGACCAGGGCACCCAAGCGCTCAAAGACCAGCCTCGGTTCAACGACGTCGCCGCCCGACTCGGCGACAAGTTGGTCTATCTGCAGCAGGCGAACCTCGGGGGCAGTGGCGGCTTCACCCGCGGGCTGTACGAGATTTCGAGCATCAGCGACCACGCCAACGTGATCCTGATGGACGACGACATCCTCTGCGAGCCAGAAGCGGTGCTGAGGCTCAACGCCTTCGCGAACCTGACGCCGACGCCGACAATCGTTGGCGCCCAGATGCTCCACCTGAAGAACCCTCGCTACCTGCACGTCGGAGCGGAGGAGGTCAATCTCACCACGCTGAAGCCCGGCCGGTGGGCGCCCAACTCCCTGCACAGCAGCGACATGGTCAAGCACAAGCAGAAGAAACGCACCGACGCTCAGTACAACGGTTGGTGGTCCTGCCTGATACCCGCTGAAATCATTGCGGCAGTGGGGCTTCCGCTACCCATCTTCATCAAGTGGGATGACGTCGAGTACAGCCTCCGCGCCGGGGCAGCGGGCTTTCCAACGGTCACCCTTCCCAACGCTGGCGTATGGCATGCCGAGTTCCATTGGAAGGACCTCGACGATTGGACGCACTACTTCATCGTCCGGAATTCGCTGATCACCGCCGCGCTGCACAGCGACATCGCAGTTTCGCCGACGGGCACGATCTTGGCCCGCGTGATCTCAGAGGCCATCATCTCCATGCGGTACGGCTTGGCGCACACCATGATTCGTGCGATCGAAGACTTCCTCAAGGGCCCGGCGTATCTGAAGGACGGCGGCATGGAGGCGGCCTCCAGCATCCGCCGCGAGCGCAACGAGTACTCCGAGACCACCACGCATCCGGCCGTCAAGACCGGTGAGTTGACCAACGCGTTGCCTCGCACGCGGCCGGCCGGGTTCCTGCCGAACAAGGACCGCTACTACCTGGTGCTCGCCAAACGTGCGGTGTACCAATGGCTCGGGCGCACGGTGCCAGGACCGGTGATGATCCCGGCCATTGACGCGCACTGGTGGCACGTCTCGCTTTTCGACTACGCCGTGGTCACCGATGCATCGCAAGCCGGGGTCAGAGTCCTGCGCCGCGACAAGCAGCACATCAGGAAGCTGTCCGGACGTCTGATCAAGGCGATGCGGCGGTTCCGTTCCGAAGCACCTGCATTGCAAACCCGGTATCGGGAAGCCCTTCCCGAACTGACCAGCCGCGAGAACTGGGCCCGGCTCTTCGAGAGCTGATGTCGCCAGCTCACAGCAGGCGGATGACCACCTGTTCGTTGTGCCCGGTGTAGGCGAGGTACTCGAAGCTACGGCCCGATCGAGCTACGAACTCGCTCCACGCCAGATACTCGTGGTGCTGCCAGCCGGGATAGTTGAAGAACTCGTCGAAGACCAGCACGGCCCCCGGCCGGAGCCGATCACCGATCAAATCGAGCACCGTCTTCGTGGACGAGTACAGGTCGGCGTCGAGGTGCAGGAACCCGACGGCGTCGTCGCACCCGGCGAGGAATGCGGGCAGGGTGTCGTCGAACAGGCCTGCCACCAACTCCGCTCCAGGAACGTCGGGGATGGCCGCCTGCGCGAACTCACCCGCCGGGAAACCGGTACGCCAGACCTCGGGCAGCCCCTCGAAGGTGTCGAAACCCACCACCCGAAGGTCATCGGACAACGCCTCCGCGATGATCTTCAGGGTGGTGCCCGCCGCCACCCCGAATTCGAGGGCCAGGCCGGTGCCCTTGACCTCGCCGAGCGCGAAGCGGAGCGTCTCGTGCGGATGCCAGAACACCGGAACCCTCGGCATGTGCTCACGCACGAAGGCCGCGCTGTCCGCGGTCGCGTCGATGTCGAGCGCGTAGAGGATGTCCCGCCGCGCGCGGTGTTCCATGTCCTGTAGGCGATCGAAGAGCGGACCGAAGTGATCGTTCACCCCATCGAGTTGATCGCTCAGCGCCTGCATCCTCGCCATCTGCTCGGCGTGCATGCCTTCCAGTCGCTGGCGCGTCGAGGCCAGTTCGGCCTGGACCACTTCCTGCACCGCGCGCTGAAACTTCTCCCGCGCGGCCACCTTGAGCCGGTCGAGCATCCGGGTCGTCCTTCCACAACGTGCGGCCCGCAGGACCGTTCGTTATCGACTTTAACGGTCGGCAGCAGGCCGATGGAGCCACGCCGAGCGGCCGGTCGAGCCTGGGCACCGCTACGTCCCTAGGTGGGTCGCATAACATCGACCCCCGTGCCCCACGGACGAGATCGCATCGTGCGCGTAGTAGCCGTGGTCGCAGGCATAGCCGGGGTGTTGCTCTGTGGCCTGACCCCGCTGCTGCCCGTCACGCAGACCACGGCGACCATCAACTGGCCGCAGGGCACCGCCGCGGACGGTCTGATCACCGACGTCACCGCTCCCCTGGTGTCCGGCGCCCCGCTCGCCCTGGACGTGTCCATCCCGTGTCAGGCGGTCGCGACGCTGCCCGCCGCGGGCGGCCTCGTCTTCTCCACGATTCCGGCCGACGGCACCGACGCCAGCCGCTACGGACTGTTCGTGCGGGCCACCACCGACACGGTCGTCGCCGCGTTCCGCGACAACGTCGCCGCCGTGGCGCCTCGCAAGGCGGTCGAATCCGGGGCCTGCAGCACTCTGCACATCTGGGCGAACGCCGGCGGGGTCGGCGCCGACTTCGTCGGCATCGCCGGGGCCACGGGCACCGTGCCGGTCGAGAAGAAGCCACAGCTCGCCGGCGTCTTCACCGACCTCAAGGTGGCGCCGCAGCAGGGGCTCAGTGCCCGGATCGACGTCGACACCCGATTCATCACGGCCCCGACACCGCTGAAGACGGTGCTGATGGCGCTTGGCGTGCTCGCGACGCTGGCGTCGGTGGTGGCGCTGGCAGTGCAAGATCGCCGCCTCGGGCGCCACGTCCACGGGTCGTGGCGACGATTCTGGCGGGTCGGCCTCGCGACGTGGTTCGCCGATGTCGTCGTCATCGGCACGCTGCTGCTGTGGCACGTCATCGGGGCCACGTCGTCGGACGACGGATACAACCTCACCATCGCCAGGGCGTCCGGCCAGGCCGGCTACGCCACGAACTACTACCGGTACTTCGGCGCCGCTGAGGCCCCGTTCGACTGGTACCAGAGCGTGCTCGCCCACTTCGCCGCCATCAGCACCGCAGGCGTGTGGATGCGGCTGCCCGCGACCCTGGCGGGCATCGCGACGTGGCTGCTGCTCAGCCGGTGGGTGATTCCCCGGTTGGGCCGACGGCTCGCCGTCAACCGCATCACCGTGTGGACCGCGGGGGCGGTGTTCGTCGCCAGCTGGCTGCCGTTCAACAACGGGCTGCGGCCCGAACCGCTCATCGCGTTCGGCGTCATCCTCACGTGGGTGCTGGTCGAGTACGCCATCGGCACCCGTCGCCTGTGGCCCGCCGCTGCCGCGATCGTCGTGATGCTCTTCAGCGTCACCACGGCACCACAGGGCATCATCGCGTTGGCCCCGCTGCTGGTGGGTGCGCGCGCGATCGTGGGGATCATTCGCAGCCGACGCGCCGAGGGTGGGCTACTCGCTCCGATCGCCGCACTGGCGGCGTCGGCGTCGCTGTTGTTCGTGATCGTGTTCCGCGACCAGACGCTGGCCACCGTGGCCGAGGCCGCCCGCATCAAGTATTCCGTCGGCCCCACGATCTCCTGGTACCAGGAGCTGCTCCGGTATTACTTCCTCACCGTCGAGGACAGCGCCGACAGCTCCCTCACCCGGCGGATCGCCGTGCTGGTGCTGCTGCTCTGCATGTTCGGCACCATCGCGATGCTGTTGCGCAAGGGCCACCTCCCCGGCGTGGCCAACGGCCCGGTGTGGCGGCTGCTTGGCACCACCGCCATCGGGTTGTTGCTGCTGACGTTCACGCCGACGAAGTGGGCCGTGCAGTTCGGGGCCTTCGCCGGCCTCGGTGGGGCGTTGGCCGCCGTCACCGCATTCACGTTCGCGCGCGTCGGACTGCACAGTCGACGCAACCTCGCGCTGTACGTGACCGCACTGCTGTTCGTGCTCGCGTGGGCGACGTCGGGGCTCAACGCCTGGTTCTACACCGCCAACTACGGGGTGCCGTGGTTCGACAAGCCGCCGGTGATCGTGGGCCAACCAGTGACCACGATCTTCCTGGTGCTCGCCATCGTCACCGGCCTGCTGGCGGGCTGGCTGCACTTCCGGCTCGACTACGCCGGGCACACCGAGGTCAAGAACACCGCCCGAAACCGGACGTTGGCGTCGACGCCGCTGCTGGTGCTGGCGCTCATCATGGTGGTGCTCGAGGTGGGTTCGATGGCCAAGGCCGCGGCGGCCCGCTACCCCAACTACACGATCGCCAGTGCCAACGTCGCGGCGCTGAAATCGTTTGCAGGAGGGGCGTCCAATCCCAGCTGCGCCATGGCCGACGACGTGCTCGTCGAACCCGACACCAACGCGGGCATGCTGGAACCCGTTGCAGGCCAACGCTTCGGACCGGACGGGCCGCTCGGCGGCGTCGACCCCGCAGGCTTCACCCCGAACGGCGTCAGCGACTCCCTCGATCCGCCGGAACCGGTCATCGCCAACCCTGGCACCGTCAACTCCGACGGCTCGCCGAACAAGCCGAGCGTCGGCGTCGGCTACTCGGCAGGCACCGGCGGCGGCTACGGCCCCGTCGGGGTAAACGGATCGAACGTGTTCCTGCCGTTCGGCCTCGACCCCGCCCGCACGCCGGTGATGGGCAGCTTCAAGGAGAACACCATCGCGGCCAAGGCCACCTCGGCCTGGTACCAGCTTCCGCCACGCACGCCCGACCGGCCGCTGGTCACCGTCGCCGCGGCGGGGGCCATCTGGTCCTACGACGAAGAGGGCGAGTTCAACTACGGGCAGTCGCTGAAACTGCAGTGGGGCGTCGGCAAGCCAGACGGCACGTTCCAGGAGCTGGCCGCCGTGCAGCCCATCGACATCGCTCCCCAACGGGCCTGGCGCAATCTGCGCTTCCCGCTGGCGTGGGCCCCGCCGGAGGCCAACGTGGTCCGCATCGTCGCCGACGATCCCAACCTGTCCACCGACCAGTGGCTCGCCTTCACCCCGCCGCGGGTACCGGTGCTCGAGACCGCCCAGCAGTTGATCGGGTCGCAGACGCCGGTGCTGCTCGACATCGCCACCGCCGCGAACTTCCCGTGCCAGCGCCCGTTCTCGGAGCACCTCGGGGTCGCCGAACTGCCGGACTACCGCATCCTGCCGAACTTCAAGCAGACCGTCGTGTCGTCGAACATGTGGCAGGCCGTCGAGAAGGGCGGGCCCTTCATGTTCATCCAGGCGCTGCTTCGCAACTCGACCGTCCCGTCGTACCTGCGCAACGACTGGTATCGCGACTGGGGCTCGATCGAGCGGTACGAGCGCAGGGTCCCCGAGGCGCAGGCGCCGAATGCCGTTGTCGAGCAAGGCTCTGAACAGGTCTACGGCTGGAGCAGGCGCGGCCCGATCAGAGCCCTGCCATGACCCGGGACGTCAAGGTGGCCCGCTGGGTCGCGATGATCGCGGGTCTGATCGGCTTCGTGCTGTCGGTGCTGACGCCGCTACTGCCGGTGGTGCAGACGACTGCCACCCTGAACTGGCCCCAGGCCGGACAGCTGAACAACGTCACCGCGCCTCTGATCACGCAGACCCCCGTCAACATGACCGTGACGGTGCCGTGCGACGTGATCCGCCGGATGCCGCCGTCGGGCGGGATGGTGCTCGGCACCGCACCGGCCGACGGCAAGCAGGCCGCGCTGAACGCGTTGTTCGTCAACGTCACCGCCACCAGGGTCGACATCACCGACCGCAACGTGGTGGTGGCCAGCGCGCCGCGGGCGAAGGTGGCAGGCACTGGCGCCACCCCAGGATGTTCGCGCATCGAGCTGGTGTCGTCGGAGGCCGGGACGTTCGCCACGTTCGTGGGGCTGACCGGTTCCGACGGCAACGTGCTGCGCAGCGGATTCCCGGACCCCAACCTGCGCCCGTCGATCGTCGGCGTGTTCACCGATCTGACTGGGGCGGCGCCGCAAGGCCTTTCGCTGTCGGCGACGATCGACACCCGCTTCAGCAGTTCGCCGACGGCGCTCAAGCTGACTGCGATGGTGGTCGCGATCCTGGCGACCGTCGTGGCGCTGGTCGCGCTGTGGCGGCTCGACCGGATCGACGGCAGACGCATGCAGCGGCTGATCCCCGCTCGTTGGCGCACGTTCAGCGCGGTCGACGTCGTGGTCATCGGCGGTTTCCTGCTCTGGCACGTGATGGGCGCCAACTCGTCCGACGACGGCTACATCCTGCAGATGGCACGCGTCGCCGACAAGGCCGGCTACATGTCGAACTACTTCCGGTGGTTCGGCAGTCCCGAGGACCCGTTCGGCTGGTTCTACGACCTGCTCGCGCTGATGACTCACGTCAGCGACAACAGCCTCTGGATCCGGTTGCCCGACTTGATCTGCGCGCTGGTGTGCTGGCTGCTGCTATCCCGCGAGGTACTCCCCCGCCTCGGACCCGCCGTCGTGGCGAGCAGGCCCGCGCTGTGGGCGGCCGGACTGGTGCTGATGGGCGCCTGGATGCCGTTCAACAACGGCCTGCGCCCCGAGGGTCAGATCGCCACGGGCGCACTCATCACCTACGTCCTCATCGAACGCGCGATCATCACGGGCAGGCTCACCCCTGCCGCGCTGGCGATCACCACCGCTGCGTTCACGCTCGGCATCCAACCGACGGGGCTGATCGCCGTCGCTGCGCTGTTGGCAGGCGGTCGACCCCTGCTGCGCATCCTGGTGAAGCGGCACCGCATCGTCGGAACGTGGCCACTGGTGCTGCCACTGCTGGCTGCGGGGACCGTGATCCTGGCGGTGGTCTTCGCGGATCAGACGTTGGCAACCGTGTTGGAGGCCACCAGGATTCGCACGGAGATCGGGCCCAGCCAGAAGTGGTACACCGAGAACCTGCGCTACTACTACCTGATCCTGCCGACCGTCGACGGTTCACTGTCGCGTCGGTTCGGCTTCCTCATCACCGCGCTGAGCCTGTTCTCCTCGATGTTCATCATGTTGCGCCGCAAGCGAATCCCCGGGGTTGCCCGCGGCCCGGTGTGGCGGCTCATCGGCGTCATCTTCGGCACGATGTTCTTCCTGATGTTCACCCCGACCAAGTGGGTGCACCACTTCGGCCTGTTCGCCGCGGTCGGCGCCGCGATGGCCGCCGTGGCGACGGTGCTGGTGTCGCCGGTGGTGCTGCGGTCGGCGCGCAACCGGATGGTCTTCACGGCGGCGGTGCTCTTCGTGATCGCGTTGTGCTTCGCCACCACCAACGGCTGGTGGTACGTATCCAGCTACGGCGTGCCGTTCAACAACGCCCAACCTGCCATCGGTGGCGTCACGATCAGCCTGATGTTCTTCGCGCTCTTCGGTATTGCCACGCTCTGGGCGTTCTGGCTGCACTTCACCGAAGGCGAAAGGCCCGAGGGCAGGCTCACGCGAATCGTCACGGCGGCCCCGGTGCCCGTCACCGCCGCGTTCATGGTGGTGGTATTCGTCGGCTCGATGCTGGCGGGGGTGGTGCGCCAGTACCCGACCTTCTCCAACGCCTCGTCGAACCTGAAGGCCTTGGCAGGCGGCTGCGGGCTGGCCGACGACGTGCTCGTCGAACCCGACGCGAACCGGGGTTTCCTGACCCCGATTCAGGGCGACTACGGCCCGCTCGGTCCGCTCGGCGGTGCCGGTCCGGTTGGGTTCACGCCCAACGGTGTGCCGGAACACATTGTGGCCGAATCGATTCGGATGCCCCTTCCGATGCCTGGCACCGACTACGACTGGGATGCCCCCGTCAACGCGAAGACGCCCGGGCTCAACGGCTCCACGGTGCCGCTGCCCTACGGGCTCGACCCCGCCCGCGTGCCGATGGCGGGCACCTGGGTCGACGGTCCTCAGCAGCAGAGCAGGCTGACGTCTTCGTGGTACCAACTGCCGCCACCGGACGCCGCGCATCCGCTGGTGGTCATCACCGCCGCGGGCACCATCACCGGCAACAGTGTGTTCTACGGGCACACCGAGGGCCAGCCGGTCGAGTTGGAGTACGGCCGAGTTGGGCCGGACGGCAACCTGGTGGCCGCAGGCCGCGTCGCCCCATACGACCTTGGCCCCACCCCGTCGTGGCGCAACCTCCGCTTCGACCGCACCGAGATTCCGGCCGACGCCACCGCCGTGCGGGTGGTTGCCGAGGACAAGTCGCTGACCCCAGGCGATTGGATCGCGGTGACGCCACCGCGCGTACCGGAGCTTCGCACCATTCAGCAGTTCCTCGGGTCGGACCAACCGGTGCTCATGGACTGGGCCGTCGGGTTGGCGTTCCCATGCCAGCACCCGATGCTGCACTCCTACGGCGTCACCGAGCTCCCGAAGTTCCGTATCACGCCGGACTACAGCGCCAAGAAGCTCGACACCGACACGTGGGAGGACGGCATCAACGGTGGGCTACTGGGCATCACGGACCTGCTGCTGCGGGCCCACGTGATGGCCACCTACCTGTCGCACGACTGGGGTCGTGACTGGGGCTCGCTTCGCAAGTTCGACACGGTCGACGAAGCTCGGCCTGCGGTGATCGACCTCGGCACCGCCACCCGCATGGGGTGGTACAGCCCGGGCAAGATCAGGATCAAGCCCTAAGCGTTGCGGGCCGCGCCTCGATGACGCCGTGTCCGACGAAGCAGACGTCGCCGCCGACCTTCACCGACTCGACGTGGTCCACGCTGCCTTCGGGGCACACGCGCAATTTGCTTGGGCGCCCGGTGAATTGGCCCTGGTTCAGGATGAAGGTGTCGCCGCCGCGGACCAGGCCGTGGCGTAGCCGGTAGGCACCGACCGCCCCCGCCGCGCTGCCGGTCGCCACGTCCTCGATGATTCCGTCGTTGTTCCAATGCCGGATCTCGACGGCCGATTCGTCGAGCAGAACCGCGAACTCGGCATCGGCGCCCTGCAGCAATTCCGTTATGTCGGCGGTGATTCGGGCGCGCGCCAAGGCTCCCGGTCGAACCGGCACGACCAGATAGCGAAGGCCGGTGCTGACGACTTCCATCGGGAGGTCCCCTGCGAGTTCGCTTGGCGCGAGCTTGAACGCACGGGCGATGGGATCGGATTCGCCCGGCGTGCCAAGGAACTCCGGCGCACCCTGATCCAGCAAGCCGAAGTAGCCGCTCGACGTGGCCTGCGTGCTGATCTCGACCGTCCGGTCGCCAAGCCGGAAGCGCCAGTCCCGCGGACCGTCGGATCCCGAATGTTCGTGCAGGACCGCCGCCGCGCCGATGATCGGATGCCCGGCGAAGGGCAGTTCGCCGAACAGATCGAAGATCCTGGCGCCCACGAAGCCGGGGTCGTCGGTCGGTTGCAGGAAGATGGCCTCGAAGTGGCGCAACTCCTGCGTGATGCGCAGCATCTGGTCGCCCGCGAGGTCCCGAGCGTCCGGAAAGACCGGCAAACTGTTGCCACCGAAGGGCGTTTCGCTGAATACGTCGACATGACGGTAGGCGAGCTTCACCTCGCTACTGTGGACACCCCGTGTCGTAGGGTCAACCCCATGGCTGACCGGATCCGGCTGGGCAATGCCGTCGTCACCCGGGTCGTGGAGTGGGAGTTCGACGTCGGCACGGCACTGTGCGCCGAGACCCCGCCAGAAGCCTGGCAGGAGCACGCCGACCTGCTCGTCCCGACATTCCTGGATCCCGCCACGGGCCGGTGGCGCGTCATCATGCAGAGCTGGGTCGTCACGGTCGACGGGCTGACCGTCATCGTGGACACCGGCGTCGGCAATGACCGCGAACGACCGCACCTCCCGGGGCTCGCAGGGCTGAGTACCGACTTCTTGGACGCGCTCAGCCGGGCGGAGGTCGACCCCACCGACGTCGACGTCGTCATCAACACACATCTGCACACCGACCACGTCGGCTGGAACACGCGACTGGTCGACGGCGCGTGGGTGCCGACGTTCCCGAACGCGCGCTACCTGATCCCAGAAGTCGACTACCGGTTCTTCGCACCCGACGGACCTGGGACCAGCGAGGGTGCGCGAATCGTGTTCGACGACAGCGTGCTTCCCATCGCAGACCAGATGGAGCTGTGGTCGGACGGGCTCCAGCTGAGCGAATCGCTTCGGCTGCGCCCGGCCCCCGGCCATACGCCGGGGTCCTCGGTGCTGTGGCTCGACGCAGGCAAGCCCGCGGTGTTCGTCGGCGATCTCACGCACTGCCCCATCCAGATTCCCCGACCACTGGATCCGTGCGGGTTCGACGTCGACCCGGCCGCCGCGGCGGTGACGCGCAAGCGGGTGTTCACCGAGGCCGCCAGGGCCCGCGCATCGGTGATCCCCGCGCACTACCCGGGTCACGGCGGGGCGACGATCGTCGCGCGCGGCGACCGCTTCGAGGTGGACGACTGGCTGGGCTTGCCCGGGATCTAGAAGTTCACTACCGGGTCAGCCACATGCACGCCACTGGATTGCGCGCACACGCGGCGGCAAGGTCCTGCGGGGCACTTGCCCGAAGAGCGCCACTGACCCGCGTCGCAACTCTCCTGCCACGTGGCAGCATCGCACAGGTGGCCGACACACCCGACCCGCGCCTGCGCGACCTTGCGCTGGTGCGCCGCGTCCGCGACCGGATCGACAGGGAGTACGCGCAGCCGCTTGACGTCGAAAAGCTTGCGCGCGGGGTGAACATGTCGGCCGGCCACCTCAGTCGCCAGTTCCGGCTGGCCTATGGCGAACCGCCGTATTCCTACTTGATGACGCGGCGGATCGAGCGCGCGATGGCGCTGCTGCGCCGCGGCGACCTCAGCGTCACCGAGGTCTGCTTCGCGGTCGGTTGTTCGTCGCTTGGCACGTTCAGCACGCGCTTCACCGAGTTGGTCGGCATGCCACCAAGCACCTACCGGGATCAGGTGGCGCACCCGACGGAAGGGCTACCGCCGTGCGTCGAGAAGCAGGTCACCCGGCCGATCAGGTCCGGACAGCACGCCGCGCCGCAACGTCAGTAACATCGACCTCATCTGTCACTTCAGTTGCGGAGGACGAATGCGCGGCCGATGGAAGTTCAGAGCCCTTGCCAGACCCCTTGCCAGACCCCTTGCCGTAGCCCTCGCCGCCGTGACCTTGGGCGGCCTCAGCCCCGCCGAGGCCAGGGCCGACCCACAGGTGAAGGACTTCTCGAGGCCGGCCATCGTCATCCTCGGTTACGGACTGAACCCGAACGGCACGATGCGCACGATTCTGCGCCGCCGCGTGCTCACGGGCCTCGCCATTGCCCAGTTCTTTCCCCAATCACCGGTCATCGTGACCGGTGGCAATCCGCAGAACGGCAACACCGAAGCCGAGCAGATGCGGAAGCTGTTGATACTCCTCGCCTTTCCCGCGAACAGAATCATCACCGAAGACAGAGCCAACAGCACGGTCCAGAACGCACAGTTCTCGGTGCCGCTAGCGAAACAAGCGGGTACCTCGGGCATCATCCTGGTGACCTCGACGACGCATCAGGGCCGCGCCGACGGCGACTTCGTCGATGCGGGCGCGAACCTGCTCGCGACGGTGAGCTACCCGGACGGCGATCCGTCCGTCAACGTCATCCAGTTTGCGCACGACGCCATCAGTCCGTTCGTCGCCGTCGGTTAGCTGGTGAGCACGCGTGACCCGGCTTTGGTGATCGCGATGGTGTGTTCGGAGTGCGCAGCGTTCGAACCGTCGGCCGACCGCAGCGTCCAGCCGTCTGCATCGATGACCAGCCGATCGCTGGCCCGTGACCACCACGGTTCCAGCGCGAAGGTCATGCCTGGCCTCAACACCAGTCCGCGTCCGCGCCGCCCGCGATTGGGGATGTGAGGGTCTTCGTGCATGGTGCGACCCAATCCGTGACCGCCGAACTCGACGTTCACCCGGTATCCGGCTTCGGCGGCGACGTCGCCCATTGCCGCGGAGATGTCACCGAGCCGACCGCCGGGTACCGCCGCGGCGATACCGGCGTCGAGAGCTCGTCGGGTCGACTCGACGAGCGCTGTGTCAGCGACGTCGGCACTGTCTCCCACGATGATCGTCACTGCCGAATCGGCGACCCAACCGTCGATCGATACGGCGAAGTCCAGACTCAGCACGTCGCCATCCCGTAGCACGTAGTGCTGCGGCATTCCATGCAGCACAGCATCGTTGACCGATAGACAGATGACATTCCGGAACGGGCCGCGGCCGAATGACGGCGCGTAATCCCAGTAGCACGACGTCGCGCCGCGGGCGCCGACCAGCTCGCGGGCTTGGTGCTCGAGCTGTAATAGGTTCACTCCTGGCTGCGCGTCGATCGACAGCGCGGCCAGAGTCTGCGCGACGAATGCTCCAGTGACGGCCATCTGCTCGATCTCGTTGGCAGTCTTGAGTTCGATCACGCGTGACCTCCTGGTGTGACGGTATTTTTATACCGCTCAACAGTATCAGGGTGCGGTATTTGAATACCGGCTATCCTGATCTGCATGGTTCGCGTGCCGCTAAGTCCCGAGCAGGTGAAGGCGGGGCAACGCCTCGGCGCCTTGATCAGGGCGGTCCGCGCCGCTCGCGATCCCGAGGTCATTGCGAGGAACGCTGGAATCTCACCCGAGACGCTGCGCAAGATCGAAGTCGGCAGACTGCCCAGCCCAAGCTTCGGCACGGTCGTCGGACTGTGCGAGGCGCTAGGACTGCCTCTTCAGGAGGCCGTAGACGTCTGGCATGGCACCGACGAACGACGAATGGCCATCTGAAAGACCGATCAGGAATCGAGAAGCGTGCGCCACCGTGCTGCACCTAGCGTTGCCGTCATGGACATCACCATTCACAACACCTTCCTCCCGCACGATGACCCTGAAGCCTCCCTCGCGTTCTATCGCGACACCCTCGGCTTCGACGTCCGCCTGGATGTCGGCGGGGGCAAGATGCGCTGGATCACGGTCGGCCCGCCCAATCAGCCAGGGACGTCGATCGTCCTGCATCCGCCCGCGGCCGACCCCGGCACCACCGACGACGAACGTCGCACCATCGCCGAGATGATGGCAAAGGGCACCTACGCCATCATCACCCTGGCCACCGCCGACCTCGACGGCACCTTCGACCGGCTGCAAGCGCGGGGTGCCGAGATCGTCCAAGAGCCGACCGAGCAGCCGTATGGCGTGCGCGACTGCGCCGTTCGGGATCCCGCCGGCACCCTGATCCGCATCAACGAGGTGCGGTAAGTCCGTGCACGTAGCCGACGGCCGCGACCTGATCCGAGTGCAGGGCGCGCGCGTGAACAACCTCGAGGACGTCAACGTCGAACTTCCGAAGCGCAGGCTGACGGTGTTCACGGGGGTGTCCGGCTCCGGCAAGAGCTCGCTCGTCTTCAGCACGATCGCCGCCGAGTCGCAGCGGATGGGGGCCGATCCCCGTTCCACGGTCGGCACCGCCACCGACACGGGAGCGATGCTACGCATCCTGTTCAGTCGGATTGGTAAGCCGTATGTCGGTTCACCCCAGGCATTTTCGTTCAACGCAAGACGCTGACCGGCGAGCATCTCGCGGCATACGTCGGCTAATGCGCGACGTCCGCGGTCTCCCCGGCACCGAAGATGGCCACGGCCACCGCCCCCGCAACGGCGCCTATGAAGGCCACCACCATCAGCCAGCCGAGCCCGGGCGCCGTGGTGTCGCCGAGCAGCACCACGCCGGCAATTCCAGGCACCACCGTCTCACCCGCCACCAGCGCGGCGGCCGCGCCGTTGACCGAACCGATCTGCAGCGCAACGGTGAACAGGTAGAAGCCGCCGACACCGGCGATCACGATCGTCCACGACGCGGGGTCCGCGAGCACGACGCCCAGCCGGAACGGGTCGACGCCATCGACCACGCGCACCGCGATCGCCATCGATCCGAACAGAAGGCCTGCGACCAAGCCCGCGGGGATCGCCGCGCGCGCGCCGAGTAGCCGGATCAGCCCGATGCCAAGCGACAGGAGCACCACCGAGCCGACCAGCACGCCCCAGTGCACGGCCGGCGCCGAGCTGCCCTCGCCGGTGTGACCTGCGGTGGCTCCCAGCACACACAGCGACAACACGACGGCGATGATGGCCACCCAGTCTCGGGCGTGCAACCGGACGCCGAGCACTACGACGCCGAGCAGCGCCGTCACGACGAGGTTGGCGCTCATGATCGTCTGCGACAGAAAGAGGGGGATCAGCCGGGCCGAGACGACGCTACCCACGAAGCCGAGGCCGTCGAGCAGCATCCCGCAGATGAATGCGGGGGTCAGCGCGGCGGCGATGGTGGCCTGCAGAGTCGGAGCACCGGTCGCCGTGACCGAGGCGCCCGTTCCGTTGGCCGCCTCCGCGGCTGCCGAACGGCGCGCACCGTAGGCCTGAAGGACCGACGCAGTGCCATATCCGAAACATGCCAGCAGCGCTGCCATCACACCGATCAGCACCGGCTAGCTCCCATCCGAGTTGGCGGTCATCGTCGCCCAGTATCGCCGCAACGCCTCGAGTTTCGTCGGGCCTTGAACGCCACCAGGGCCCGCCTCGTTGTCAACGGTGTATCCCACATCACGCCATGGAGGGCGAAATGAACTCGTTGATGACGATTGGCGTCGCGGCAAGCGTTGGGGCACTTGCCATCACACCGTCGGCGCCACCATCAGAGCAGGTCACCGGCCGGGCCGCACCAGACGTGCGGCTCGCCGCCGACTCGGTGCCGCTCGGCGCGATCCCCGCGGCGTTCCTTCGCAATCAGTTGACGTTCTGCGGGCTGATCTGCCCGTCCATCGTGCAGCTGGTCACCACGGTGCCGATCGGCGTGGCAGAGGCTCCGGTGAGTTTCCTCGGCGCGCTTCCATCGGGCTCACTGCTCAAGGCCATCGGCGCTGCGGCGGAATCGGTGACCAGCCCGACCGACACGGCCACGACCGGCATCATCACCCCCGACGTGTTCATCGTCGTACCCAAGGCGCTCGAGACAACCTTGGACGTCACGGTGGTTCAGGCCGTCAACGTCGCGGAGTCCGTCGTCCGGCCCGGACAACTCGTGCCCGCCATCGAAACAGCGCGGGAGAAGATCCTCGAGGCCCTCAACCAACCGGCGACGTTCCCGCCCTCGAACCTGCCCACCGGCGCCAATGGCCTTCTCGAGAACGTCGCGGTCGCCGCGGTGAACATCCCCGTCGCCATCGCCTTCCAGGCTGGCGAACTGCTGTTGGCGGGGGCGGTTCACACGGCCAACGTCACCGCCACCGAGCTGGCGGACACCGGAAATCCAGGGGAAGCGCTCGCGGCCGGTGGCGCGGCGGCGACACACGTGATCAACCAGGCCGGCGGCATCGTCACGGACGCCGTGCACACCGCGGTGGACGACATCCGGGGGTCACTCCACGAGCCCGCGTCGTCAGCCGTCGAGGCGTCCGCCAGGGCGGCGGTGCCGCAGCCCGTCGAGACCCACCCCGTCAAGACCCAAAAGGCCACGAACACGGGCCAGAGTCCCGCGGCGAAATCGGTCAGCGCGGCGACGCAGAAGCTCTCCCACGCCCTCCGCCTCGGCAAGGGACCAGCCAAGGGACCAAGCGCCCACCAGCGTGAACCAGGAGCTCATCGCCGGTCGAAGGCTTAGTGACCGGCGGCTGCTCATCACGAGGAGGGCGTTTGCCGACGACTTCAGTACTCTTCGTCCGTGACCTCGATCGATCCGGAGCAGCTGAACACCTGCCTTCAGGTGCTGTCCGAGATCGAGTCGTTGCCGCCAGAGCACCCCGACGCGGTCGCCGTGCGTCGGGCCACGGCAGGCCTGTGGAAGTCGGTCAAGCTGGCCCGCCGCCACGCCAAGCGGGATGCGGTGGCCGCCGCCGACCACGCCGTGACTGCCGCGACCGCCACCGGTGCACCCGGCCGCATCGACGACGAGACGCAGGGGCTGCCGCTGGTGTCCAGTGCGGTCAGCGCCGTCGCGGGCACGTTGGTCCGCGCGCGGGCCTGCTATACGTGCAAGAACCGCTACACGCTCGTCGACGCGTTCTATCACCAGCTCTGTCCGCAGTGCGCCGCGTTCAACCACGCCAAGCGCGATGCCCGCACCGACCTCACCGGGCGCAGCGCCCTGCTCACCGGCGGCCGCGCCAAGATCGGCATGTACATCGCGTTGAGGCTGCTCCGCGACGGCGCCCACACGACCATCACCACGCGCTTCCCGAACGACGCCGTGCGCCGATTCGCCGCGATGCCCGACAGTGCCGAGTGGCTGGACCGGTTGCGCATCGTCGGCATCGACCTCC
Source organism: Mycobacterium sp. (assembly GCA_025966225.1). Lineage (GTDB taxonomy): Bacteria > Actinomycetota > Actinomycetes > Mycobacteriales > Mycobacteriaceae > Mycobacterium. The sequence goes on from JAOPVI010000019.1 coordinate 52,730, forward strand.
GCGACCCGGCCCAAGCGGTCGCGCTGGCTGACACGGTGGCCGAACGCGGTCCGCTGGACATCCTGGTCAACAACGCGGCCCAGACGGTCCGTCGCTCGCCGGGTTCCTATTCGGCGCTCGTCGAGGCGGAACGCACCCCGCCGCCGCAACTCGGCTCGGGACTGCCTGACGTCATCACGTTCGACCACGTCAGTGACGCCCACCCGGCCGCCCTCGCCGGAAGCCTCGCCGAGCACCAGACGCCGCATGCGCCGTCAATTCCCGGGTCGCTTCGCTCCTGCCCTCCGGTGACGGCGCTCGCACTTACGGCCCGCAGCGCCACTCCCGACCGGATCGCCGCGGGCACCGCCATCGACGCGGGTGGCCTGCTGCCCGATACCGCCTCGGTCAACAGTTGGACCCAACGCGTGCACGAGGTCGATGCGATGGAGTTGCTCGAAGTGCAGCTGTGCAACCAGACCGCGCCCTTCATCCTGATCAGCCGACTTCGCCCGGCGATGGCCGCGTCGCCGGCGCGGCGCAAGTACGTCGTCAACGTCTCCGCGATGGAGGGCCAGTTCAGCCGCGCCTACAAGGGCCCCGGACACCCGCACACCAACATGGCGAAGGCCGCGTTGAACATGCTCACCCGAACCAGTGCGGCCGAAATGCTGGAGCAGGACGGCATTCTCATGACCGCCGTGGACACCGGCTGGATCACCGACGAGCGCCCGCACCCGACGAAGATGCGGCTCGCCGACGAAGGGTTCCACGCCCCGCTCGACCTGGTCGACGGGGCCGCCAGGGTGTACGACCCGATCGTGCGCGGGGAGGCCGGCGAGGACGTTTACGGGTGCTTCCTGAAGGACTACTCGCCAAGCAACTGGTAACGCATACGCTGGGCGCGTGGACTTCGAGCTGAACCGCAAGGATCTACACCAGAGCCGCTTCGTCACCGCCGACCCGCCGTCACCCGGCGACGGCGAGGCGCTGCTTGCCATCGAATCCTTCGGATTGACCGCGAACAACATCACCTACGCCGTGTTCGGCGAGGCGATGAAGTACTGGGACTTCTTCCCGGCCTCCGATCCCGACTGGGGGAAGCTGAACGTCTGGGGTTACGCGCACGTCGAGGAGTCACGAAACAGTGGTCTCGAACCGGGCATGCGGGTCTACGGCTACCTGCCCTGCGCCAGTCACCTGGTGGTCGTCCCAACCCGGGTCAACGAGAAGGGCTTCTTCGACGGCGCCGCGCATCGGGCTCAGCTGCCTTCGGCCTACCAGGGTTACCGCGGCGTCGAGACCGACCCCGTGTACTCGGCCGACCACGAGGCCGAGCACATCATCTTCTTCCCGCTGTTCTTCACCTCGTTTTTGATCGACGACTTCCTCGCCGACGAAGAGTTCTTCGGTGCGGACACCATCGTGATCTCCAGCGCCTCGTCGAAGACGGCGATCATCGCCGCCTACCTGCTCGCCAAACGCGACGGCATCGAGGTGATCGGCCTGACGTCGGCGGGCAACCGCGAGTTCGTCGAGGGGCTGGACGTCTACGACTCGGTCGCGTCATACGACTCGGTGGCGCAGCTTCCGGGTGAGCGGGCCGTTTACGTCGACATCTCTGGCGACGGCGGAGTTCGCACCGACGTCCACGCCCACTACGGTGACCGGCTCGCCCACAGCTCTACCGTCGGCGCCACCCACTGGACCCAGATGGGCTCGGGGGCAGGCGAACTCGCGGGGCCGAGCCCGGCGTTCTTCTTCGCACCAGACCGAATCACCAAGCGCGGCAGGGATTGGGGCACGGCCAAGCTCGACCAAAACGTCGCCGGCGCATGGGGTCCGTTCGCCGAGTGGGCCTCGGGCTGGCTTCGCGTCGAGCACATCTCGGGTGAGCACGACATCCAACGGGCCTACCTCGAGCTGCTCGACGGGAAGGTCGACCCGAGGGCAGGCATCGTCGTGAGCGGCTAGCGCCTAGCCGGCCGACTTCTGGTAGACGAGCCAGCGCAGTTCGATCGGAGATTGTTCGCGCGGCACGTCGAAAACGTCGAGCCCGCTGACCCAATCGGCGTACCAACTCGTGGGCGGCCAGGCGCCGTCGGGAAGATGTGCCCGTTCGTATTCGAGCACTGAGTCGTCGGAGACACACCGCAGAGGGAATCCGGAGGCCGCAGCCATCAACTCCGCTCGCGTGAAAATGGATGTATAGCACTGCTGTCCGAGTTCGAGCGCGGCATCGTCGGGGACGTACGGGGGGCGGGCCAGGAAGGCGTTGAACACCAGCCGTCCGCCGGGCGCAAGGCAACCGGTGGCGAGTTGGAAGATGCCACGCAGTTGCTGCGGCGTCCGGAAGTCGGACACCACCTCGGAGAGCACGATCAGCTGATAGTCCTGCCGCAGATCGTCGACCCCGTCGAAGACGTCACGCTGGATCACGCGCACGTTCAGCGCCTCGCGGTCCGCGTCGGCGCGAATCAACTCGGCGAACTTGGGCGTCAACTCGACCACGTCGACCGGGTGGCCACGTCTGGCCAGGGCCAGCGCGTTGCGCCCGGTCCCCCCACCGATGTCGAGCACCAAATACGTTGAGGGATCGATTGCTTCGCTCGACAACGTCCACACCAGGGCGTCCGGTTCGGAGCCGAACAGCGGCGGCTCGCGGGTGCCGATCCAGTTTTCGTAGGCACCTTCCACCGTCCACCATTCGGCCTTGACGAGGTAGTTCAGCACCGCGCCTACCGGAGCTTCGTACGAGATGACGATGGTCGAACGGGTCGACTCCGTGTAGGCCCTGGTCAGCTGATCCGCCAGCACTTCCCTGACGTGGTCGAGTTCCTCGTCCGTGAAAGCCCTACCCACACCCGCAAAGAGCTTGGCGCACATCGCAACGTACTCGTCGAGCATGCCCGGCACCGCGGGCAGGGTGACTTGCCCCGTGACGACGGAGCGGCGATACAGCCGCCTCGCGGCGGCCTCCCGCAGAACTGCCGGATCGAATTCCATCTGAGGCGGGTCGGGTGACACGCGTCAAAGGTAGCTGGCTCCAGCTTCCGACAACGGCAGTTGTGGAAGTTGCCGAGCTTGCCACCGGGACGGAGGTTAGATCGGGATCAGGCCGTGCTTGCGCTGCACCCGCTGAATCTGCTTGTCCCGCAACAGTCGCATGGCGCTGCGCAGGCGCAGGCGGGTCTGATGCGGCTCGATGACCGCGTCGATGTAGCCGCGCTCGGCGGCGATGTACGGAATCGCCAGGTTGAGGTTGTAGCCCTCGATGAAGTCGGCCTTGATCTTCTGCACCTCGGGTGCATCCGGATCGGGGAACCGCTTCACCAGGAGCTGCGCGGCACCGTCGGCGCCAATGACCGCGATGCGTGCGGTCGGCCAGGCGAAGTTCATGTCGGCGGTCAGCTGCTTGGAACCCATCACCGCGTACGCGCCACCGTAGGACTTGCGGATGGTGATGGTGACCTTGGGGACGTCGGCCTCGACGACGGCGTACAGGAATCGCCCACCGCGCTTGATGATTCCGTTGCGCTCCTGTTCGACACCGACCATGAACCCCGGGGTGTCGACGACGAAGACCAGCGGGATGTTGAACGAGTCGTTGAACCGTACGAAGCGGGCCGCCTTGTCGGATTCCTCGTTGTCGATGGCACCCGAGTTGTACATCGGCTGATTGGCGACCACCCCAACCGTGTGCCCGTCGACGCGGGCGTAGCCGGTGACGATGGCCTGGCCCGCCTGCGCGGCGACCTCGAAGAAGTCGCCGTCGTCGAAGATCCGCAGCAGGATCTCGTGCATGTCGTAGCCCACGTTGTCGGCGTCCGGCACGATCGCGTCGAGTTCGAGGTCGTGCGGCGTGACCTCGGGTTCCAGCCCGGGGTTGACGATCGGGGCCGAGTCGAAGGTGTTGGCCGGCAGGAACGTCAGGTAGTCGCGGACGTACTGGAACGCCGCCTTCTCGTCCTCGACGACTTGGTGAATGTTGCCGTACTTGGCCTGGTAATCGGCGCCACCGAGCTCGTCGAGCGACACGTCCTCCCCGGTGACGTCCTTGATGACGTCGGGCCCGGTGACGAACATGTAGCCCTGATCGCGAACGGCGACGACGAGGTCGGTCTGGATGGGCGAGTACACCGCGCCGCCCGCGCACTTGCCGAGGATGATCGAGATCTGCGGGACCAGCCCGGACAACAGTTCGTGCCGCCGACCGAGTTCGGCGTACCAGGCCAACGACGTCGCAGCGTCCTGGATGCGGGCGCCACCGGAGTCGTTGATGCCGATGATCGGGCAGCCGACCATGGCCACCCACTCCATCAGTCGGGCGACCTTGCGTCCGAACATCTCGCCGACGGTGCCCTGGAAGACGGTCTGGTCATGGCTGAACACGCCGACGGGGCGACCGTTGATGGTGGCGTGGCCGGTGACCACACCGTCGCCGAAAAGGGCGTCCGGGTCGCCGGGAGTCTTCGCCAGCGCACCGATCTCGAAGAAGCTGCCGGGGTCGATCAGGGCGTGGATCCGCGAGCGGGCGCTCGGAATGCCCTTCTTGTCCCGCTTGGCGACGGCCTTCTCACCGCCCGGTTCCTTGGCCAGTTCCAGCTTCTCGCGGAGTTCGGCAAGCTTCTCTGCCGTGGTGGCAGGCGGAGTGTCTGCGGTCACGCGGCTATTGCTCCTCGTCGCTCTGGATGTCGCTCTGGATCTGATTGATCGCCTGGCTCATGTGTGCGCCGACCTTGGCAATGTACGGCTCGTCGATGGCCTGGATGTGCTCGCCCCCGATGGCCACCACTTCAAGGTCCGACGCGAATTCGCCCCAGCCGCCGTCCGGCTTGCGAGTGGCGTAGGCAGGTTCGAACGTGATCGCGTCGTCGTGGTATCGATCGGCCATGTAGAGCACCACGTGCCCGTCGTAGCTCTTGATGTCGACGGTGTCCAGGGCCCGGTTGTCCAGGTACGACGTGCGCTGGTGCTCGACGATGCCGCCGGGAATCTGCACGCCGCTCTGGCTCACCATGTCGAGCACGAACTGCACCTGGCCGGAGTCGTCGAGCGTTTCGAGGTGCTCGTAAGGGATCTCGGGGATCTCCACGTTGAACGTCTTCTCCGCGAACTTCGCGTACCGGTCCCAGCGCTTCCTGGTCTCCTCCTTGGTGTGGAGGATCGGTTC
>JAOPVI010000029.1 GCA_025966225.1 Mycobacterium sp.
GATGCGGTCGGCATCGGTGAACGTCGGGTTCTTGACCACCCCGAGCATCCGCTGCGCCTGGTCGTAGAACGGCATGAGTTCGGCACGCCAGTCGGTGATGTGCTTCCACTGCGGGTCCGCGAAAAACGGCTCCGGCGGCACGTACAGCGTGTTGGCATAGTTGAGCGAGCCGCCGCCGACGCCAGCACCCGCCAGGATCATCACGTTGCGCAGCAAGTGAATACGCTGGATTCCGTACATCCCGAACTGCGGCGCCCAGAGGAACTTGCGCAGATTCCACGAGGTCTTGGCGAAGTCCGCATCCTCATAGCGTCGACCCGCTTCGAGCACGCCGACGCGATACCCCTTCTCGGTCAGTCGCAACGCGCTCACGCTGCCCCCGAACCCCGAGCCAATGATCAGGACGTCGTAGTCAGGCTCCATCTAGCAATTATGAACTTACTGCCCGGTAACAAGCTAGACAGGCAGGCCTAACTGCCGACCGCGAGCAGTCCACAAGCGGCTCGAGCAGACGCAAAAGCCCCTCATTCGAGCCAAAACAGGGGCTTTTGTGTCTGATCGAGAAAGGTCAGGAACCGACGGTCAGGCCGACCTTCTGGAATTCCTTCAGATCGCAGTAGCCAGCCTTCGCCATCGACCGGCGCAGCCCGCCGACCAGGTTCAGCGACCCAAACGGATCGTCGGACGGACCGCTAAGCACCTGGTCGAGCGAGGGCCGTTCCCCGAGCGCGATCTGCAGCAGCGCTCCGCGCGGCAGCGACGGGTGAGCGGCCGCCGATGGCCAGAACCAGCCGTCGCCCATCGCCTCCGCGGCTACTGCCAGCGGCGTGCCCAATACGACTGCGTCAGCACCGCAGGCGATGGCCTTGGCCAACTCGCCGGAGGTATGGATGTCGCCATCGGCAAGCACGTGGACGTAGCGGCCACCGGTCTCGTCGAGGTACTCGCGCCGCGCCGCGGCCGCATCGGCGATCGCGGTGGCCATCGGCACGCTGATGCCGAGCACCTCGTCGCTGGTGGTGACGCCGGACGTCGACCCGTAACCGACGATCACGCCAGCGGCGCCGGTTCGCATTAGGTGCAGGGCAGTGCGGTGGTCGAGCACGCCACCGGCGACCACCGGAATGTCGAGCTCGGAGATGAACGTCTTGAGGTTGAGCGGCTCGCCATCCTGTGCGACCCGCTCGGCGGAGATGATGGAGCCCTGGATGACCAGCAGGTCGATGCCCGCCGCCACGAGCGCGGGTGTCAGGGCCTGCGCATTCTGTGGACTGACGCGAACCGCGGTGGTGACGCCGGCTTCGCGGATGCGTGCGACGGCCGCACCAAGCAGGTCGGGATCGAGCGGCGCCGAGTGCAACTGCTGCAGCAGTCGGATGGCGGTGGACTGCTCGGGTTCCTTCTCTGCGGCCTCGATGACCTGAGCGATCTTGGCTTCGACGTCGGCGTGCCTGCCGATGAGCCCTTCGCCGTTGAGCACGCCGAGCCCGCCGAGCTTGCCGAGTTCGATCGCAAACTCGGGTGACACCAGCGCGTCAGTGGGGTGGGCGATGACGGGTATCTCGAAGCGGTAGGCATCGAGCTGCCAGGCCGTCGACACGTCCTGCGACGACCTGGTCCGCCGCGACGGAACGATGTTGATGTCGGCGAGTTCGTAAGTGCGGCGGGCGGTTCGGCCCATGCCGATCTCGACCATGTCACGCATGGTTTGTCCCTAACGCGTGTAGTAGTTGGGCGCTTCAGCAGTCATCGTGATGTCGTGCGGATGGCTCTCCTTGAGCCCGGCAGCGGTGATCTGCACGAACTGCGCCTGCTGGAGGTGCTCGATGGTGGCCGAGCCCGTGTAGCCCATCGCCGCGCGCAGACCGCCGGTCAGTTGGTGGATCACCGTCGACAGCGGTCCGCGGAACGGCACCCGGCCTTCGATGCCCTCGGGGACCAGCTTGTCCTCGGAAAGCACGTCGTCCTGGAAGTAGCGGTCCTTCGAGTAGCTCTTGGCCGCACCACGCCCCTGCATGGCGCCAAGTGAACCCATGCCGCGGTAGCTCTTGAACTGCTTGCCATTGACGAAGATCAGGTCACCCGGCGCCTCGGCGGTCCCGGCCAACAGCGAACCCAGCATGGCCGTCGACGCACCGGCCGCCAGTGCCTTGGCAATGTCGCCGGAGTATTGAAGCCCGCCGTCGGCGATCACCGGAACCCCGGACGGTGCGCAGGCTGCGACGGCCTCGAGAATCGCCGTGATCTGCGGGGCGCCGACACCGGCCACCACGCGTGTCGTGCAAATCGACCCGGGCCCGACTCCGACCTTGACCGCGTCGGCCCCGGCCTCGACAAGGGCAGCCGCCGCCGCGCGGGTGGCGACGTTGCCGCCGATGACGTCGACGCGTCCGGCCGCCATCGTCTTGACCCAGGACACCATGTCCAGCACCCCGCGGTTGTGCGCGTGTGCGGTGTCGACGACGAGCACGTCCACGCCAGCGTCGACCAGCGTCATCGCCCGCTCGCGCGCATCGCCGCCGACGCCGACGGCCGCGCCGACGAGCAGTCGGCCGACGCTGTCCTTGGTGGCGAGCGGGAACTGTTCGGTCTTGACGAAGTCCTTTACGGTGATGAGGCCCGTCAACCTGCCGTGGCCGTCGACGATCGGCAGCTTCTCGATCTTGTGGCGGCGCAACAGCCCCAACGCGGCCTCGGCGGAAACGCCCTCCTGCGCGGTGATGAGCGGGGACTTGGTCATCACCTCGGCGACGGGCTTGTTCATGTCGACTTCGAAGCGCATGTCCCGGTTGGTGATTATGCCGACCAGCTGGCCGCCGGCGTCAACCACGGGCAGACCGGAGATGCGGAAGCGCGCACACATCGCGTCGACCTCGGCGAGCGTGTTGTCCGGTGAGCACGTCACGGGGTCGGTGACCATGCCGGCCTCGGACCGCTTGACGGTTTCGACTTGGCCGGCCTGCTCGGACACCGGAAGGTTGCGGTGCAGCACGCCCATGCCGCCAGCGCGGGCGATGGCGATGGCCATTCGCGACTCCGTGACGGTGTCCATCGCCGAGCTCACCAACGGCACCCTGAGCCGGATCCGCTTGGTGAGCTGGCTGGACGTGTCGGCGTTGGCCGGGACCACGTCGGAGGCGGCCGGGAGCAGCAGGACGTCATCGAACGTCAGCCCGAGCATCGCGACCTTGGTCGGATCGTCGCCGCCGGTCGGCACGGGAACGGCGATGGGAAGGCTGCTTTCAGCGATCGACATGGGTGGGGCCTCCAGTAAGGCGCAGGGACGTTCAGACCTACTAGTGACTGAGAGGTCCATCCTATCTGGACGCACCCCATTGGCTCGTTGCCCCGCGCCATTGGGCGTTGGCGGACGGCCTGGACCGCTGGCGCGATACGGCAGGCCTTGCGTAGGGTGGAACCGTGCGCGACCACCTGCCGCCGGGTTTGCCTCCCGACCCGTTCGCCGATGACCCGTGTGATCCATCGGCGGCACTCGATGCACTCGAGCCAGGTCAGCCGCTAGACCTCCAGGAGCGGGTCGCCGTCGAGGCCGATCTGGCGGACTTGGCCGTCTATGAAGCTCTTTTGGCCCACAAGGGAATTCGCGGCCTGGTGGTGTGCTGCGACGAATGCCAGCAAGACCACTATCACGACTGGGACATGCTGCGCGCCAACCTGCTGCAGTTGCTGGTGGACGGCACGGTCCGGCCGCACGAGCCAGCTTACGACCCGGAACCCGAAGCCTACGTGACCTGGGATTACTGCCGCGGATACGCCGATGCATCGCTGAATGAAGCGACGTCGGAGTCCGACGGATATCGCTGAAGGCGCAAATCGCCTAGTGCGGCGGCATGACCGTCGTCGCCGGAACGCCCTGCTCTTCCCCGCTTGACCGCTTCGGCGGTTCTGGCGCCGCGGGCGGCTCCACGGGTTGAATTGGCGCGACCGACTGACCCACGCCAGACGACCCTCCCGCGGGTGGCGCCAGGGGCTCCGGGTTGGGCGCCAGCCGTGGCTGCGGGGCGGGCGCCACGCTAACCGGCGAAGGTGGCTGCGGGGCAGGCGCCGGCGGCTGGACAGGAGCAAGCGCCACGGGTGGTGCTGGCATGACCGACGTCACTTCGGCAGGCGGCTGCGCGGGCGCGGATGGCGGACCACTCGACGGCGACGACGGCAGGCTGCTCGGTGGCGAGGACGGCGCACTGCTCGGCGGTGGCGACGGCGACGGCGACGGCGACGACGGCAGGCTGCTCGGCGGCGAGGACGGCGCACTGCTCGGCGGCGAAGTCGGTGAGCCCGGCTCGCCCTCGGGGCCGGGGCTTTCGGAACTAGGCGGAGCGGTCAGCGCGATCTCGGGGCCTGGCGTATCCGACGACGGAGACGTCGGGATCGACGTAGGCGTCGAGGTAGGCGTCGACGAGGTCGGCGTGCTGGAGTCGACCACCACCGGCACGGGCAGCAGCGTCAGCGGCGAGTCGGAAAGCACCGGCTGCGGTGCCCCGGGCGGGGGCAGCGTCGCGGCCGGATCCTGCTCGACGACCTTGTACGTCAACGCGTTGAACTGCTGGGTCAACTGTTGCTTCTGCTCGGGCTTGTCGACGGTCTGCACCGTCGTGCTCAGTGCGACGAGCTTGTCCTGGGCTTGCTGCCACTGGCCTTGGTCGATCAGCTTCTGCACCTGCATCATCTCGGTCTGCGCCGAGAGCACCACCTGGTCGTCGCGCGAAGACTCCTGGCCGAACATCGTGGTACGCATGCCGTACAACGCGTCGCCGGATTCAGCGCCGTACACGGCGGCGGTGAATCCACCGACGCAGAGCACGGCGGCGGCGACCGACCCGACGAGGGCAAGCGAGGAACGGCTGCGCCGACCACTGCGTCCGCTCTCCAGCGCGGCGACGGCATCGCGGGTAGTCAACTGCACCGCGGGAGGTCCATCGCGCACGTCGTCGCGCCAGTCGGCGAACAGGAATGCGAGCTCGGCCTCGGCGTTGTCGGTCGAGTATGCGGTGTCGTTGGAGGCGAGCGCGTCGAAGAATCGATCGACCCGATTGATCTCGTTGAGCGAGGGGTCTCCACCGTTGGAGGTCCAGCGACCGAAATCAGGCATCGCCATCCCTCCTTCCGTCGAGCTCGGCCTTCAGTTTCGTCAGTGCGCGGTGCTGCGCGACGCGGACGGCGCCTGCAGTGCTGCCGACCGCCTCAGCAGTCTCCTCGGCGCTCAACCCGACCACTACGCGAAGGATGACGATCTCGCGTTGTTTCTCGGGCAGGGTCGCGAGCAGCCTGTCCATGCGATCCGCCGCGTCGGAATCCATCGCCAACTGTTCCGGACCTGGAGCCTGCGAGGCCCGGTCCGGAAGCGTGTCGGTGGCGTCGGAGTGATTTCGACCCATGGCGCGAAATGCGTCGGCAACCTTGTGCGCGGCGATGCCGTAAACAAAGGCCAGGAACGGTCGTCCCTGATCTTTGTAGCGCGGCAGCGCCGTGATGGCGGCCAAGCACACCTCCTGAGCAATGTCGTCTGCTGACAAACCGCTTCGCTCGGCACCTCCGATCTTTCCCCGGCAATATCGGAGCACGATCGGCCGGATGGTTTCCAGCACCTTCTGGAGGGCAGCTCGATCGCCTGCCACTGCTCTAGCAACGACATCATCGAGACCGTCTCCCGCAATAGTCATCGTGCGCAGTGTCTCCAGCGTTACGGGTGGGGCGATTCTCAGCTGATGGGTCAGCTAGGGACTAATGATCCGGCGGTGCCGGGTGGAATCAGCGATTCGACCACACGCCGCCTTGATCTTGCACGGCGGCAGCACAATCGTTGCGTAAGGCAACGACCTGGGGCCGTCCGCGCGCCTCACTTCCGACGTCGGCGAGCAGGCACGCCAAGGCCCAGGTCAGCGGGACCAGGTCATATCGTTCGGTCACCTCGAGGGCGGTATCCGCGACGCCACGGGACCGTTCGACCTCACCGACACAGCACAATGCAGCGGCCAGCACGACGTCGGACTTGACGGCGTGTCGCACCGAATCCAAGGCCGCCGCGAGCGCCACCGCGCGCTCGGCATGCCCGACCGCCGCAGCGCCGTCGCCGGTTGCCATCGCAAGCTCGGCGCTCACCCACGCAAGGCGTACCGGCAACCGGGCCGACGCGGCCACGTCAACCCCGTCGCCGGCGCGGACCAACAATCGGGCGGACAGCGGGAACCGGCCAACGCCGAGGGCGTCGGCAGCCAATCCGATCAACGCGTCGGCCCTGGCGTCCGCGTGCGCCCCTGCGAGGGCCAGCGCGCGGCCATCCCAGGTGCGGGCATGGGAATGCCACCCGAGCTGACGTAGGAACGACGCCCGCGTGCTCAGCGCCAGCGCAGGGAACGGTCCGGCGGCGCTTAGCCGCGCGAGCGTCTCGAGTTCGGCCATCGCCGTCGCGTACCGACCCTGTCCACCAGCGGCGACCGCGCGTAGCCAGTGCTCTTCAGCGGTCTGCGCGGTGGGCAGTGGCCAGCGGCCGGGGTCGGCCCCGAACGCTGTTTCGTCCAACGTGTTCATCGAACGGCGACGCTATCAATACGTCGCGGAACGGTCGCACGAGAACCCGGTACCGGCGGGCACGGCAACCGAAAGTGTTGCCAAAGCAACATTGGTTAACAGTTCGTGGTCGCGATGTTAACGGGACATCAACTGCCTACTGAGCGCTAGGAATTAGCGCTGACACGCCTTTGCCACCGAACAGCGGAAACACGAATCGGGATCGAACGGTGAGTGATTCGCAATCACGCTGGTCGTTGCGGGAAGGTCCCAATGATGAACGTGATGTAAATTCTCACCCTGCGCCGATGCGCCTGAGCACACGTGCTGGCTATTGACTCCATTTCGTGAGCCCTTCTACGTTGTGTGCACGAGTAGTCATCGGCGACACGTGCTCGGATCGGTTCCACGACTCACGCGCTACCTCCGCTACACGAAAAAGGTTGCGTAGAGAGGGGTTTTACCAATGCCACAGCCGCAGCAGCTACCCGGACCCAACGCCGACATCTGGGATTGGCAGATGGCCGGCCTTTGTAGGGGCGTTGATTCATCGATGTTCTTCCATCCCGACGGGGAGCGTGGCCGGGCCCGTGCCCAGCGAGAAATGCGCGCCAAGGAGATGTGTCGGAGTTGCCCGGTGGTCGCTCAGTGCCGCTCCCATGCGCTCGCCGTCGGCGAGCCGTACGGCATCTGGGGCGGGCTGTCCGAGTCCGAGCGGGAGATGCTGCTCAAGCGGGGCGTCCGCCGCAGCGCCTGACCGGCTTCCTGATTCTTCCAACGATCCCCGGCTCCGGCCGGGGATCGTTGGCATTGACGTTACGAGCGCCGCGGCCGCACCAACT
>JAOPVI010000047.1 GCA_025966225.1 Mycobacterium sp.
GCAATCGCCGCGATCAACACGGCCTTTGACATCAACCTTGCGGTGAACACCTTCTTCGACGCGTCATCCGTGAGAAGTCTGAGTCAGCAGTTGGCGGACACGTCGAAACCCTGAATGAAGCTCCACCGTGAGCGCGGCCGGCGGCCCGCTTCGCTAGGTCCAACGCGGGGGCGTTGAGCAAGAGCCATTCGATTCGGTGACTCTGCGGACGGGGACCCGATCGTATTGGGCCACAACGGATTGCGCGCTCGGTGCGGGCGGTTACCACATACACGGCACCAGGCGATAGCGAACCTTCTGCGTGTACTCGCGGTATCCGTCCAACTCCGCTTGAAGCAGTCTCTCCTCGTCGCGGATGCGCAAGGCGAGCACGATCAGGCCGGGTATGAGGAAGACGAGTCCCCAGTACGAGCCGAGCGCAAGGGGGATGCCGACCATCATGATCACGTTGCCGGTGTACATGGGGTGCCGCACCAGGCCGTACAGACCGGAGGAAACGAGCTTCTGGTCTGCCTCTACCCTGACGGTTGCGGCGGCGTGGCTGTTCTGTATGACGACCAGCATGCCCACACCGAATCCAATGGCCACCAGAACATCACCAACCAAGCAGATTGCCGTTGGCACCGACGACCAGCCGAAGCGACGGTCAAGCGCGCTGACCAAAATCATTCCTGCCAGTGACGAGTACCAGACGGAGATGAGGATTTTCTGCGCCGTTCGGACCTCCGCTGTCGGCCCCGCATGCCTCCGCCGCTCAAGTGCGACGGGATTCGTAAGCAGCAAGTAGCCGGTGGGGATCGACGTCGAAAGGGCTGCCACCACCAGCAAGGCCCACCCTTGCCAGTAATTGAATGTGCCTGCTGCCAAAAACAGCGTCAAGCCAAGCGCGACAGGCTCAACAAGCCCAGATACCAACACTTTAGGAATGGTTTTCACGAGTTCTCCTCAACGTCCTTCCGGTACCAAGCTATATAGCGCACGCCGAGGCCAGAAAGCGGTCCGCCCACGGACAAAACTACCGTCGCCTATTCTGGGGTGTGCGTGAATGCTTCCAGGTGGTGCAGCGGCTGCGGCATTGCTGAGAGCGTACCGAGCAGGTACGCCGCAATGAATCCGACCAGCACGGCTCACGCCATTGCCGCGATCAACTCCCCACTCCGCGTCAATTTGCTTCCGACGCTGGTCAATGACGCGATCGCTACTATGTCCTCCGATCTCCACGTAGAGCTCGAGGTGGACAAGGACGTACGCCCGCTGATCGTTCGCGACATCGGCATCGGTATGACGCGCGCGGAGGTCGTGGATCTGACGGCACTCTGGCCAAATCATGTACCGCCGAGGTCCGTCGGAACTGGCGTGAGGCCAAGCATGCCGCCGCCTCCGAGGAACTCATCGGTTAGTTCGGTATCGGTTTCTACTCGACGTTCATGGTGGCCGACAAGGTAGAGCTGCTCACGCGCAAGCCGGCGAAAGCGATGCCACCCGGTGGATGCCCAGCGGTGACGGCACCTACACCGTCGGCCAGCTACAAGACATGGCTACCGCGACCTGCCGTCGTCCGCAAACTTAAAGGGGTGCAACCACTCTCCCGATGACATCGAGGCGACCGTCCAGGAGATCACACATGGTCGGTGCGCGGCGATAGCGCTTCCGGATGAGGGCAAGGAGTGCCGAGACCGACCAGCACCACCAGTCGCCAATGCCACCTGCTGACCGGGAGCCGCTCGAGGAGCGATGAAGCCGCCGCCGGTTCGGTCTGAGCCACGCCATCTCCCCATACATTTGTTGCCGTGCGGTGCCAACCTAACCTCGACCCGTGACGCGGTCGTCATGCGGCGAGCGTGTCCTTCCTGCGGCTTGGTTATCGTCAGTGGGTGCACCTCGAAGAACTGCAGTGGTTCGTCGTGCTAGCCCAGACCGAACACGTCACCGACGCGGCCGCCGAACTCGGAATCACACAGCCGACGCTGTCGCGTGCCCTGGCCCGACTCGAAGATCAAGCAGGGACGCAGCTGTTCGACCGGGTGAATCGACGCCTGAGGCTGAATGCCTACGGACACATCATGTTGGAGCATGCCCGGCGCAGCATCGCCGAGTTGCAGTCCGCCACCGAGCGCATCGCTGCACTACGCGATCCGGACACGGGGCGAGTCCGACTGGCCTTCCTTCATTCACTGGCGAATTGGTATGTCCCAGAGCAACTTCGAAAGTTCCGTGAATCGGCGTCGGGGATCGGATTCGACCTGTTTCAGGGTCCGGCCAACGAGCTCACGGACCGCGTAAACCGTGGCCAGTCGGACATCGCGATCACGTCGCCGCGACCGAAGGGGCAGGGCTTCGTCTGGCACCGGTTGTATGTCGAACGACTGTGCCTGGCGGTGCCGCGTGGACACCGCTTGGCCGATAGAACTCGGGCGCGAATGTCCGCGGCTGCAGGCGAACCGTTCATCACGCTCGGTGAACAGTCCGGGCTGCGCCAGCTCACCGCCGCCCTCTGGGCAGACGACGACCTCGATCCCGAGATCGTCTTCGAGGCCACCGAGATTCCGACCATGGAGGGCCTGGTGGCCGCAGGGTTCGGAGTTGCCGTCGTTCCGGTGCCGTCGGACGATGACGATCCGAAGACAGTCCACGTCGCGCTGTCCAATGTGGGTGCCAAACGCGAGGTAGGGCTGGTCTGGGCCCGGTACCGGGAGCTGTCCCCGGCGGCGGAGCGCTTCGCGCGCTTCATTTGCGGCGCTTGACGGCATGT
>JAOPVI010000063.1 GCA_025966225.1 Mycobacterium sp.
CCTGGCCTAGCTCTTTGCTGCCTTGCATCTGCCAAAGGGCGAAGAAGATCGGGCCGAGCAGTACCGGGGTCCCCGCGGCGTCTATGGGATCGGTGGTGCCTGATGCGCCGGCGGCAGGTCGAGGAGATCTCGGGCGATGTGCCAGACCACTTGAGGCAATTCGTCTTTGACGATGACGTGGTCTCGCCAGACGCGCGGTGCTCGGCCAGCGAGTGGGGCGAGCAGTACGAGAAATGGAGGCGCGCCCGCAACGACTGGGTTGAGTCGGGCGGCGCCAGTCGGGATCTCCTTGAGGCCTTGTCGGCACCCCTTCCCAACCGGCCCTTCTGCGGAAAGCTCGGGTGCTGTCTATGAGCATCGACGACGACGCCGCGTCTGGCGTCCGCCTCGCCCAGAGGGCCATCCACGCCGCGGCGGACGGCGCTGACGACAAGATCCTCGAACTGATCAACAGCGCCACTCACGCAGAGGTCGCGTGGGCAGCGTCCTACCTCGTCAGCGCGGTCCGAGAAGCGGCCTGGCAATTCGCGAAGGGCAATCCGCGCAAGACGCGACGCGCCCTCCACGCAGCCGCAGACGACCTCGAGGACCCGCTCATGGTGCGCCTCGCGCTGATGCTCGATGAGGGCGCTGAGAGCGGCTGACAGACCCCTGCGGGTGGCTTCATCAGCCCAGGTCCGGCCACCCGCAGGCGCACCATCCAGGACCGGGCTGAGTTTTCAAGTAAGACCCATCCAGGACCTGGGCAGGATCTGGAGAACCTCATGACAGAGGTTGCCTCAGCGTTCGTCAGTTTGGTACCGAGCGCAAAGAATTGGAGTCGGCAGATCGACTCCCAGGTGGGGCCGGACCTCGACAGGTCGGGTCGCTCGGGCGGTAAGCGTTTCGGCGGGGCGATGGGCAAGTCGGCCGCGTCGGGGTTCCGGGCCGTCATGGGTCCGGCCCTGGCGCTGATCGGCACGGCTGCCGTGACGTCGTTCCTGAAGGGTTCGATTGACGAGGCGCGCGAGGCCCAGAAGGTCGGCGCGCTGACGAATAACGTCATCAGGACGACGGGCGGCGTCGCGAACATCACCGCGAAGCAGGTCGGCGCCTTGGCGACCGCGATCAGCCTGAAGTCCGGCATGGACGACGAGGCCATCCAGTCTGGCTCGAACCTGCTGCTGACGTTCAAGAATGTCCGCAACGAGGCTGGCAAGGGTGCCAAGATTTTCGACCGCGCCACACAGGCAGCGGTTGACCTGTCGGCTGCTGGGTTCGGTGACCTTGCGGGTACGAGCAAGCAGCTCGGCAAGGCCCTCAACGACCCGATCAAGGGTATCTCCGCACTGGGCCGCGCAGGTGTCACGTTCACGGAGTCTCAGAAGGAGCAGATCAAGGGCTTCGTCAAGTCCAACGACCTACTGTCTGCGCAGAAGATCATCCTGGGTGAGGTTGAGTCGCAGGTTGGCGGCGCGGCTGCCGCGCAGGCGACAGCCGGCGAGAAGGCTTCGGTCGCTTGGGGCAACCTGAAGGAAACGATCGGCACGGCGCTACTGCCGGTCATTGACAGGCTTGCCACGTTCTTTGCCGACAAGGCTGTCCCGGCGATCTCGGACTTCATCGGGCAGATGAAGGATGGCACGGGCGCGGGTGGCAGGGTCGCGGACGCTTTCAGCAAGGTCGGTAGCGCGCTCTCGGTCGTGTTCGAGTTCATCAAGAACAACAAGGCCGAGGTCGCCACGTTTGTCGGCACGCTCTACGCGATCGTTGGGGCAACTGCTGCATGGAACGCCGTCTTGGCGATCAACCCCATCAGCCTCGTCGTGCTCGGTATCGCTGCCCTCGCGGCCGCCCTGGTCTACGCCTATAAGCACTCCGAGACGTTCCGCAACATCATCGATGGGCTCTGGAACAACGTCCTTAAGCCGTTCGGTTCGTGGCTCGCCGACAAGATGCCCGGTTTCATTCGGGTCGTCGGGATGGCGTTTCTGACCAACGCGCAGGTCATCGTTGGCGCATTCCACTTCCTGTTCGGTGTTGTCACGACCGTGTTCGGCGGAATCCTGAAGTCTGCGGCTGTGGCGTTCGGGTGGGTGCCGGGTATTGGCCCGAAGATCAAGGGCGCGTCTAAGGCGTTTGATGCCATGAAGGACACGGTCGACGTCGCGCTCGATGCGGTCGAGGCCAAGATTTCGGACACGAAAGACAGCCTTGACAGCCTCGGCAGGAAGCACCCGAAGCCGAAGGTCTCTACGCCGGGTATGGCTGATGCGATCGCGGCAGCGGGAACGCTCGGCACACGGCTGGGCAACCTCGACAAGACGCACGCCAGGCCGACGATTTCGCTCGGCTTCGGGTCGATCTTCTCGGACCTCGCGAACATCGGCGCTGGGCTCGACAGGGCTATCGCGAAGGCGAAGCGCGTCAGGGTCGGCAATAACGCCCAAGGCACCGACAACTGGCGTGGCGGTCTGACGTGGGTTGGCGAGCAGGGTCCCGAGCTCATCAACTTGGCGAAGGGCGCACAGGTGATCCCGAACCACAAGATCGGTCAGGTTTCCCCGGCTGGTCGTTCTGCCACTGCGTCCGCCGAGCCGATCGACTACGACCGTCTCGCCGAAGCGATGTCCCACGTGATC
The DNA here is from genome assembly GCA_025966225.1 of Mycobacterium sp. Taxonomy (GTDB): domain Bacteria; phylum Actinomycetota; class Actinomycetes; order Mycobacteriales; family Mycobacteriaceae; genus Mycobacterium. The sequence continues at coordinate 2,622 of JAOPVI010000063.1, forward strand.
CTGCGTCCTGAGGTTGCGATCGGTAAGCGTCAGGCGGCCGACCTGGTCACTGTCGGCATGGCATCGAAGGCGAAGCTCGGAAGGGGGAACGGATGACTGTCACCCCCACCCGTTCCCCGTTTCACCTGCTGATCGGTGGCACGCGGGTTCATCTTGAGGGCGTGCAGCCGGGCGTGGCTATTGGCATCGACCGTCCGTCTTCCGAGACGACGTCTTTGGGCGGTGTGCGGCGGACTCAGGTCGCTCGTCGTGCGGCTCGGTCGTGGGATCTGTCGTTTGCTTACGAGTCGGCTGAGGCTGTCCGGTGGTTGCGTGCTGATGGCCGTTCGCTGGCACTTAAGACGAGAGGCGCGTGATGGCTCAATGCTCCCGCCCGGGCACGGTTCGGCTTTCATGAGCGGAATGTCAGAGGTCCAAGTCAACATAGAGTCATTGCCGCTACGATCGCACCACGCGAAGGAGGTCGTCATGAGTCGACTCAGCACAATTGCCGATTCGGTGGAAGTCGAAGAGATGTCGGTTGACGACGCACGCGCGATGTTTCGCGGGCAGGTTCGCGACCGGCTCGACATAGAGCCGGGTGAATTCTTGGCAAGGCTTGATGCTGGTGAGTATGCGTCTAGCGACGACGATCAAGTCATCCGCCTGATGATGCTCGCCCCTTTCGGGCGCTAGGGATCGAGTGCCCGGCCGAACCCCCCAAGAGGCTTTTCGCGAGTTCATAGATCCCATTAAACTTGCGATCGCGTGCCTAGGGCCCGGGAAAATCACGCCCTCACCCGGGGGTTCGGCCGTTCCCAACACGGTTCACAGTTGGACACTCAATGCCGGCAACGGCACTGCACTAAAAGGCGGCTGGCATTTCGACGCTCAGATGCATTACGAAATCGTCCCGCACCCCGAGCACGTATGGCGCGTCAAGACCCATGCCTACCGGTACAAGCTCTCGCGGGCAGCCAGAGACGTATTTCGCATCCACTGGCATCCAGTTGGAAACAGCGACTTCACCACGCCGCATGTCCATTTGCCGATGGAGAATCCGACCCTTGACCGGGATCAGATGCTGGCGCAGCATCTACCCACTGGCCGCTTAACGGTTGAGGAAGCAGTCCACTGGACGATCAGCTGTGGCGTGAAGCCGGCTAGAGACGACTATGAAAAGGTCCTCGCCGAATCGCACGCAGCTCATGTCGAGCACAGAACGTGGAGTGCCGCTCCACCCCTTGGAAAGTAACGAACTCGAATAGGAGTTCTAGCATCGTGCGTGGGGATGAATCGGCCAAAGTCTGACAAGTGGCCGCCCTTTGAGCCGACGCGACACGTCCTCGTGAAGTGCGAAGACCACAAGTACGCGCAGCCTTGGCAGGGGCTGGATGTGGATTGGAAACGAGAGGGCTCCGCGTGGCGGGCCTTGGTGGTGTTCATCGACGAATCGGCAGACGGGTCACCCCTCGTGCAGCGATGGTTGCCCGTCAATCAGCTTCGGCCTATCGAGACCGACCCAGATCCGCGGCAAGACGAGTGGTTCTAACGGCTTACCCGCCTCCGAGCGCGACTAAAGGCGATAGGGACGCACTGTCAGATTTACAAGCCGGGTGGCCCGTCGCTGGTTACCCTTCAGACCATGTGTTCAACTACCCCGGCTCTCGCGGGGACCGCTTAATGGCCCGCACGCACGGATTTCGCGTCTTTGTAGTCCAAGCCTTTGAGAACCGCATAAAAGGCAAGACCGCGCTAGATGTCTCGTGGGGGAGCCATGCTGCGCAACAGATCGTGGAGCTCCTTGACGAGGTGCATGCCCGCAATACGCATTTCTTTGTGCCGGCGGTGGCACCCAAGGATGGAGAGCCCGAGAAGCCCACGGCCACGCTTACGGTTGATCC